>NZ_BADK01000414.1 GCF_000333595.1 Azospirillum sp. B506 | reverse complement strand
CGCTCGGCGGGCGGCAGCAGTGGACTGCGGGTCAACATGGTTGGGCTCGCCACATAGGGGGGTGGCTGGCGAGGATCGGACGCGACACGCTCCAGCCCGGCAGACCGGGACCGAGGAGTCCGATCCCCTCGACATAGGCCCTCATCATGCCGCCCACCCGAAGATCAGGCTGCTGTTGCTGCCGCCGAAGCCGAACGAGTTGGTCATCACGCGATCCAGCCGCCCACGCTCGTTCGCCTGCAGGTAGCGGCTGCGCAGGGCGGGATCGAGGGTGACGGTCTGCGGGCTGCCGGGCAGCAGGCCGTTGCGGAGTGCCAGCATGCTGATGACCGCCTCGACAATGCCGGAAGCACCCAGCGTGTGGCCGGTGTAGCCCTTGGTCGAACTGACCGGGGTGCGGGTGCCGAGCAGTCCGGTGATCGCCTGATCCTCCGCCGCGTCGCCATAGGTGGTGGCGGTGCCATGCAGGTTGACATAGTCGATGTCGCCCGGCCGCAACCCGGCGCTGGCCAGCGCACGCTCCATCGCCAGCCGGGCCCCCATCCCTTCCGGATGCGGCGTCGACATGTGGTGGGCATCGTTGCTTTCGCCGACACCGAGAAAATGGACGGCGCCGGGGGCCGGCTTCCGGTCGGCGCGCTCCAGCAGGGCCAAGCCGGCACCCTCGCCCAGTGAGACACCGTTGCGGTCGGCATCGAAGGGCCGGCAGGGGGTGGGCGAGACCAGCTCCAGCGAATGAAAGCCGTAGAGCGTCGTCAGGCACAGGCTGTCGGCACCACCGACGACCGCGGCGTCGCACAGGCCGGTGGCAATCATGCGGGCGGCGCTGGCGAAGACCTTCGACGTGGTGGCGCAGGCGGAGGAGACGACGAAGGCCGGCCCTTCCAACCCCAGCCGGCGGCGGACGAAATCGGCCAGCGATCCGGTGCTGTGGGTGGTGGCGAAGCTGAAGGCGGCGGGCAACTCTCCGGTCTGCGGGTCACGCGCCCGGAAGGCCAGTTCGGCGGACAGGATGCCGGACGTGCTGGTGCCAAGGAATACGCCGATCCGGTCAGCACCATGGCGCTCGCGGACGCCGGCGACCGCTTCGGCAAAGCCGTCCTGACGCAACGCCATCTCGGCCAGCCGGTTGTTGCGGCAGTCATAGCCGGCGAGGTTGTCCGGCAGGCGGATATCCTCGACCCCTCCGACCTCGCCGACATGGGTATCCAGTGTAACTGTCTCGAAACTGCAAGGTTTAAGGCCACCTCGGCCGGTGCGGAGAGCGTCCAGGGTTGCATCCTGGCCGTAGCCAAGACTGCTTACGATGCTCATATGGCTTACGACGAGTGGATGCACGATCAATTTCTTATGAAGTCCGGGCGGAGTGGGCGGCGGTTTGCGGTTTCATTACTCGATCAATGCTAGCATCGGCAATTTCATGCGAGGAAGGGCAAATTTGGACTGTCGTATTGCTTCTGCGGGCTATGAACAAGGTGTTGGCGAAGGGGGTGCCCTGGCTCATTGGCAGAGCCTCCGTTTCGAACCCAAGTCCAACCAGCAAACCTGACCACTCCACAGCTGGACGGTAGGTCAGCGACTGCCGCCAGCGGCCGCGCGTTGCACAGGCGGCTTGCTCGGCCCAGCGGGTGATCCGGAAGGGCAAACCGCCGTCGGCATCGGCTTCCCGCAACAGCAGAAGGCCCCCCGGTGCCAGTGCCTCGGCGCAGCGGGCGAGCAGCGCCGCCTGCTCGTCGCGATGCAGATAGAGCAGCACGTCGAGGATAACGATGGCGTCGCAGGGCGGCAGGGCCATGCTGCGGATGTCGCCCCGGATGACGGCGTCGGACCCCAAGGCCGCTTGGCCGATCCGCGCCCGCTTCGGCGACAGTTCGACACCCCGGGTTACGAGAGCTGCGGGAGGAGCGGGCCAATCCGCCGGCCAGTCGCCGGCGGCATGTCGGTCGGCCGCCGCGCGCAGCAGCGCCGTCAAAACCCCCTGGCCGCAGCCGAGATCGAGCAGCATGCCACGGCTGGGCAGCAGCGGGTGGCTCAGCAGGTGCAGGAAGATTGGATCGCCGGCGAGCTTGCCCCTGGCGAAATGCCAGGCATAGCGGCCGCAGCGGCGGTACGGCCGGGCGGCGGCGGTGACCAGATCACGGAAGAGAGCGTCGGTCATCGGTCACCACCTCCAGCGAAACGGCCGCCAGCCCGTGGGCGCTCAGGGTGTCGAGCAGGCGTGGCAACACCGTCAGCACCACCGGCCGGCCATCACCGTCACGGGCGGCGGACCCGTCGTGAAGCATCAGCAGGTCGCCGGCGGCGAGATTGCGGACGAGGCGCCGCTCCACCCCCGCCGGGTCGCGCCGCACCGCGTCGTAGCCGCGCCGGGTCCAGGTCGCCAGACGCAGGCCGAAACCGGCGAGAACGGGGTCGAGCAGGGGATTGCGCAACCCCGCCGGTGGTTTGAAGTAGCGCGGCGGCCGGCCGGCGAGGCCGGTCAGGATGCGTTGCGCCTCTCCCACCTCGCGGCGGATGGCGCGGATTCCCATGGTGGCGAAGCGGTGGGAGTGGTGCCAGCTGTGGTTCTCAACCGTATGGCCGCGGCGGACGATGGCGTCGATCAGGGCCGGATGACGGGCGGCGCGATCGGCGATGCAGAAGAAGCTTGCCCTGGCGTTCCTGCTGTCCAGCAGGTCGAGGACGGCGGGCGTCACCTCCGGGTCCGGACCGTCGTCGAAACAGAGTCCGATCTGACGGAGCCGGGCATTCTCCCCCGGCAGGCGGCGCAGGTTGGGGCCGAGCAGGCCGCAGCGCGGCCAGAGCCCGGCGGCTCCCAGCAGGGCATGGTTTCCGGCCAGAGCGGCCAGAGCCCAGGGCCACATCGCGGGCATGGCCGCAACGCCTGCCGCAGCGGCGACATGCAGGGCGGCCGAGGCGCGCAGCAGGGGCGAAGGGGTCCAGCGCCGACGCTCAGCCATGACCGGGGGCCTCCGGACCGATGGGCTGCGGCCGGCTCAGCACCGCCGCGAAGGCGAGGCAGAGAAAGGCGCCGATGGCAACCGTCATGCCGATGCCATGCAGCACGGGAATGCCGGAAAAGGCCAGCGTGCCGAAGCCGATGACGGTGCAGAGATTGGCGATGGCGACGGACGCAACGGTACGCTCCCGCAGCGACGGAGACGGCTCCGGCCGCTCGAACAGCAGGGAATAGTTGGAGCCGACGCCGACCACCAGCAGAAGCCCGACCAGATGGAAGATCGTCAACGCCTGTCCGAGCGCCGTCACCAGCGCCATGGTGACAACCACCGCCGCGGCCAGAGGCATCGCCGCTGCGATCAGCGAACGGAGGGACCGCAGTGCGCCAGCCAGCAACAGGGTGATGGTGATCGCGCCGGTCACGGCGAGTGTCAGCGCCTCCTGGCGATAGGTGCGGTAGAGGCTGTCGGACTCCTCCTTCAGGTTCAGAAGGATGGCGCCCTGTGCCATTGGGGTGCCGGCCAGCCGGGCAGCCAGTCGCTGCGGGTCGGTGACGCCGCGCAGGGGCAGCATGGCGGTCCAGCCGGCGCCGGTGCGGACCAGCAGGGAGTCGACCTTCAGCTTCAGGCTGGTGCCGCCCAGGCTGGCCGGGGTCAGCAGCGGCATGGTCCTTGCCTTTTCGGCATCGGCCAGGAAGGGCGTGAAGGCATCGGGGCGGAAGGGCAGGCCTTGCAGGGCCTGGGTCAGGCCGGCGCGCAGCCGGTCCGGCGGCGGCAGGGCGGCTTGGCGGACCCGTTGGGTGGCTTGGCTCGGCAGGGTGTGGGCGGGGGAGTCGTAGCCGGCGATCAGACGATCGCGGATCAGGGTGTTCAGCGGGGCATCCAGCCGCTCGGCGGCGGCCAGGGCCTCTTCCACCGTGGTGGCGCCGGTCACCAGCAGATGGCCGGCGTCGGGTGCGCCAAGGTCGCGGCGCAACACCTCGTCCAGCCGCTGGTCTGCTGCCGCCACAGGGCTGAGGCTTGACAGTTCGGCCGACCAGAGGGACGACCCCTGATAGGCCAGCCATGCCAGCGACAGCAGGGTGGCCGCGGCCAGGGGCAGGCGCAGGACCGGCGCGGAGCGGGTCAGGCTGCCCAGCAGCGGGGCCAGCCGGGCCGGGCGTTCGGTGGCATAGCCCTCCGGCAGCAGGGTCGGCAGCACCCAGCGGGTCACGGCCAGCGCCACCAGCAATCCGGTGATCGAGAAAGAGGCCCAACTGGGCCCAGACCGCTGAAGCTGGAGAGCAGCATGGTGCCGAACCCGACGACCGAGGTCGCCGTCCCCAGCAGCAGCGTGGGCCAGATGCGCAGAAGGGTGTGTCGTGCCGGGCTTCCCGGCCTGGGTCCGGGTGAACAGATAGATCGCGTAATCAACGCTCTCGCCCAGCAGGGTGACGCCGAAACCCAGCGTGATGCCATGCACCATGCCGAAACCCAGCCCGACAGCCGCGATGCCGGCCAGCGTCCCGGTCGCCGCCGGAAGCAGCGACAGCGCCAGCACGCGAAAGGACCGGTAGACCAGCAGCAGGATGCCGGCCACCAGAAGCGTGGCGATGATGGAGGATCGGGTCGCATCCGCCTCGATCCGGTCGCGCGTCTGGACGGAGAAGACGGCCGGCCCGGTCATCGCCAGCTGTGCGGTGCCGGCGGTTCCCTTCGCGTCGTCGAAGGCGCTGCGGATCAGCTTCAGCGTCTTCCGCTGGGCATCGAGGTCGAACCCGGCGGCGGCGGTCTGCACCAGCAGCAGGGCACGTGCCGCGTCGGGCGACACCCACACGCCGTCCCGGCTGGCCGGGCCGGCGGTGTCGCCCAGTATCCGGTCGGTCAGTCGCAGGATCTCCGCGGTGGGGTCGGCGGGGAGAGCCTGCTTCAAGGCCATGCCGGCGGGTGACTGCAGAAGGCGCAGGTCGTTCTGCAGGGCGTCACGCAGACCGTCGGCGGTGAAGCGGTCGGGGGTGACGCCGGGACTCAGCAGATAGCGGTTGGTCCAGAGATAGGCGGCATCGGCGCCGCGCCCGGTCCGCTCGCCATTCTCCACCGCTGCCACCAGCGGATTGCCGCGAAGCCGGGCGGCCAGGGCGCGGCTGAGGCCGGTCAGGCGGTCCGGTGCGTCACCCTCGATGGCGACCAGGATCAGACGCGAGACGACGCCGTCGCGCAGCTGGTCGACCAGCAATTGCTGGGCGGCGGAAGGGGAGCGGGGCAGGAAGGCGGACAGGTCGGCGGTGACCGGCGTCCGCGTCACCAGCAGACCGCAGGCGATCAGCCCGGCCAGCCAGAGTGCCAACGCCCACTTGGCGCTCCATCCGGCCCGTCGCACCCCTGCGGTCATGCCGGGTCCGGCTGGATGGTCATGACGGACCGGTCGCCGTCGGCCTGGAGGACCTCGATCCGGCGGATGGTGGCCTCACGGCCGGCGATGACGATGCGTTGGACCGTCCTGCGCGCCTCTTCCGCCCGCGGGGTCAGCCGCATGCGCCAGTCCTGCAATGTGCCTTCCAGCGCCACCTCGTAGAAGCGCATGACGGTCGGCACGTCGCCGCGCAGGGTGGAGCGGATGCTCTCCACATAGGTCTGGATTTCCGGCATGGCGGAAACCGACAGCGTGCGGAACGCGCCGTCCGCCTGGGTCAGCGTCAGCCGGTCGCCGTCCAGGCGCAGGCTTTCCGCCTGGGGCTGGAGGGTGCGCTTTTCCAGGAGGTCGGGACGTTGGTAGGTCAGCGTGCCGCTGCTCTCAAGCGGAGCGGTCAGCATGCCGATGGCGCGCGTCTCGGTGAAGCGGGCGCTGGAGCTGCCGACCTGGGCGAAGCGGGCGAACA
>NZ_BADK01000415.1 GCF_000333595.1 Azospirillum sp. B506 | reverse complement strand
CTGAAGCTGGGGCCTGGCGTGCTGGATGACCGCGAACGCCAGATCCTGGTCGCCCGCCGCCTGCGGGACGAGCCGCTGACGTTGGAGGAACTGAGCCAGACCTTCCACGTCTCGCGTGAGCGCGTCCGGCAATTGGAAGTACGTGCCTTCGAGAAGCTCCAGAAGGCGGTGATCGCCACAGCAAGAACGGAGCAGGTCGCGGTGGAGAAGAACCGCCTGCTGACCAACGCCTGATCCCGCGGCTCGGGAGATGGTTTTGAAAGGGCGCGGCGTTCAACAGCCGCGCCCTTCTTGGTCTGCGGATCCTCACTTGCCCTCGAACGACTCTGCGTGCATGTCAGTGTCCGCCGAGCAGGCTGCGGTCGTGGCTGCCGCAGGCGGGGCAGGGGCGGATCAGGGTCTCAGGTAAGGCCTTCATCGATGGCTGATCCCGGCTTGCCTCCCCGGGTTCAAGTGTCCAGGCAACCGCCCTTCGGCGCGACGGTGATGCGGATCAGCTCCGACCCGCCGCCGCCGAAGACGTTGCCGCCGGTGTAGGTCAGGCAGCCTTCGTTGCGGTAGATGACCTGCAGACGCTGGGCGTCGTTGCCGAAATAGAAGGGGATCCAGCGTTTGCCGGTCTCATGCCGGATCATGTTGTCCGGCGCGCCGATCAGGGTCGAGACCTCCTCCATCGTCATGCCGATCTGCAGCTTGGCGAAACGGCTGCCAGTGGCAGGGGTGCCGATCACCTCGCCCTCGTAGCGGCCGTCGCGCGACTTCACCATCCGCGCGTCCGACGCCGATGGCACGGCCGAGGCGGTGGCGCCGGTCCCACTGGCGGTTCCATTGCCGGTCGCAGCACCCTGCTGTTGTCCGGCGCAGCCGATCAGCAAAGCCACCACGGACAATGCCGCCAAAGTCGTCTTCCCCATCATGTCTTTCCCCACCAAATCTGTTCTGGTTGTTGCCCTGCAGGAGCGACTATGAGTCCGATAACCCCTGGACGGCATTGACAAAGGCGGATGAAGAACGCCTAAGAGGGGTAGTGAAAACAGGCAATCCGAGGTCGAGCCACCATCACGCTGCCGCTTCGTCCGGCCGTTTCCCGCTGTAGTTCTTGAAAAGGTCGTAGTCGGTGTCGCAGCGCACCTGAGCCAGCCCGGCCGCCGCCATTGCGGCGGTGATGACCTCCGGGTCAACGCAGCGGTCGATCGTTTCCCAATAATAGCGCATCAGCGTCCGCCCGCTCTCGCCGCCGCCGCTGAGGCGGGAGACCGTGGGCACCACCATGCCGAGATAGGCGTTCATCAGATGCCGGGTGACCGGGCGTCGCGGACGGCCGATCTCCATCACCAGCACGGTTCCACCGGGGCGCAGCACGCGGCGGAACTCACGGAAGGTGGCGGTCAGGTCGCCGACATGGCGCAACGCGTAGCCGATGGTGACGAGATCGACCGAGGAGTCGGCCAGCGGCAGCGCATCAGCCACCCCCTGGATCAGCGCGATCGGAAGGTTGCGCCGCGCCTCTGCCAGCATCGCTTCACTGAGATCCAGGCCGATCACGTCATCGGGATCGCTGCAGAGCGCCACCGCCTCCCGCGCGACAAGCCCGGTGCCGATGGCGACGTCGAGAACCCGCATGCCCGGCCGCAATCCCGCCCGCTTGAGGCATTGTGCCCGATACCAGGAGCCTGAACCGAGGGCGAAGATGGCGTTGATTCGGTCGTAGTGGTGGGCGGTCCGGTTGAACAGGCCGCGGACGAACTGCTGCCGTTGCGCCTTTCCACCATAGTAGCCATCCAGCACCGGGTGCGGCTCGACGGCGCTGCCGACGCGGGAAGCGGGTTCGGTCGGCACTGCGGTGCCTCCTTTGGTTGGAAGCGGCCCAATCGGTGTGGGGGCAGTCGAGACTGTCGTGTACGGCGCCGATCTCGAACAGCGGCCTGCCGGCATCTTTTGCGGCAGCCCGGCTCGGCATTCAGAGGATCGCCGACAGCGCGCAGGCGACAACGGCAAGCGTCATTGGCAAAACCCGCACCATGCATCTCCGACTGTGTTGGTTGGTTTCAGGACGGCGGCATCTTGTCTGTATAGAACCTCGGCAGGCAAGTGGGTTCGCATGTCACCAAATGGGTAATCATTTAAGATGGTGGAAAACCTCAAATTAAATTTGCGGAATATGGCGGATTTATGCTGTATTGTCACGATTGAAACAAAATACCTTTCCATAATTTTACTGAAGATAGGAAGGGAATAATTTGGATAATTTTCCATACAATTTTGGATATGGCCCGAATAAAGGACGGTGTCGGAAGTTTGTCCCTGGATTGCGCGCGATGGGATGCGGTAAATTTGGCGCAGACTCGCCGGTCTGCGGCATCGGAAACGGAAATCCACGTCGAACACCTCGAAAACGGAACGAGCGAGAGAGCGGCAAAGACCATGATGTCGAACGGTTCCGACTATGATTGTGATGTTCTGGTCGTCGGCGGCGGTCCGGCCGGGTCGACAGCGGCAGCGCTGCTCGCTGGGAAGGGGCATCGCGTGGTTCTGCTGGAAAAGGACCATCACCCGCGGTTCCACATCGGCGAATCCCTGCTTCCTTGCAACTTGCCGCTGCTGGAGCGCCTGGGCGTGCTGGAGGAGGTGGAGCGGATCGGCATGATGAAATATGGGGCGGAGTTCGTGTCGCCCTATCACGGCAAGGCCGTCACCTTCGACTTCGCCAATGCCTGGGACAAGACCAGGCCCTATGCCTTTCAGGTCCGGCGGTCGGAATTCGACCACATCCTGATCCGCAACGCCGCCGCCAGGGGCGCCACCGTCATCGAAGGCTGCAAGGTGACGGATGTCGACATCCAGGGCGATGCCGGCACCGTCGCAACCGCCCGGCAGGAGGATGGCACCGTCCGCACCTTGCGCACGCGCTTCCTGATCGATGCGTCGGGCCGCGACACGCTGCTGGCCTCGCGCTTCGGCATCAAGCGGCGCAACGTCAAGCACAACAGTGCCGCCATGTTCGGCCATTTCACCGGCGCCAAGCGACGGCCCGGCAAGGCCGAAGGCAACATCACCGTCTTCTGGTTCGACCATGGCTGGTTCTGGTTCATCCCGCTCGCGGACGGGACCACCAGCGTCGGGGCGGTGTGCTGGCCCTATTATTTCAAGACACGCAAGACCGACCAGACCCGCTTCTTCCTCGACACCGTGGCCTTGTGCCCGGCGCTGGCGGAGCGGCTGGAGGGGGCGGACCTGACCGGCCCGGTGACGGGGACCGGCAATTTCTCCTATCAGGCCGACCGCATGTCGGGACCGGGATACGTCATGCTGGGCGATGCCTTCGCCTTCATCGACCCGGTGTTCTCAACCGGCGTCTATCTGGCGATGACCAGCGCCTTCGAGGGAGCCGAGGCGGTGGATGCCTGCCTGCGCGAACCGGCAGGGCAGGAGCAGGTGCTGAAGCGGTTCGAGCAGACCGTCCGCCAGGGGATCGGCACCTTCTCCTGGTACATCTACCGGGTGACGACGCCGGCCTTGCGCAATCTGTTCATGGGACCGCGCAACGTCTTTCGGGTCGAGGAGGCGCTGCTGTCGCTTCTGGCCGGCGACGTCTTCCGTCCGTCGCCGATCAAGACGCGGCTGAAGATATTCAAGGCGATCTATTACTTGAACGCCCTGCTGGACTTCAAAAGGAACTACATGGCATGGCGGAAACGGCGGCAGAACGTGCGCACCCCGGTGGGCGACGCGGTCTAGGCATTCTTGGCGCGGTCCGGCGGGCCTTGGACTATCCCCTGTTCTACGGCCTGCTGTTCCTGTTCGGCCTGATGTCGCTGGCCTGGAGCCTGACGGCGGCGCTCATCGGCCCGCTCCTGCCGCGGCGGATCGCCGGGCCGCTCGGGCGGCAGGCGATCGGGACGGGATTCCGCCTCTATCTTGGCACGTTACGGGCCTGCGGGGTGCTGAGGACCGACCTGTCGGCGCTGGATTCGCTGAAGGGTGACGGCGGCTTGCTGATCTGCCCCAACCATCCGTCGATTATGGATGCCGTGCTGCTGATCTCGCGGTTGCCGGACGTCGTCTGCATCGCCAAGGCCCCGGTCTACGACAACCTCTTCTTCGGCGGTGGGGCGCGGATGGCCGGCTATATCCGCAACGACGCGCCCAACGCGCTGGTCAAGATGGCGGCGCACCGGGTGCGCGCCGGCCATCGATTGCTGATCTTCCCCGAGGGCACCCGGACGGAACGGGCGCCGGTCAATGCGCTGAAGGGCGGCTTCGCGCTGATCGCCAAGACGGCGGGGGTTCCGGTGCAGACCGTGTTCATCGAGGCCAACAGCAATTTCCTCGGCAAAGGCTGGCCGCTGTTCCGCAAGCCGGAGTTTCCGCTGGTCTACACCGTCCGCCTCGGCCGCTGTTTCGATCCGCCGACTGATGTGCGCGGGATGGTCGAGGATCTGGAGCGTCATTATAGGGCGGAGCTGTGAAGACCGAAGTCTCATCCAGTCATCTTGTTCTGATCCCCAGCTACAACACCGGCCCGAAACTGTTCGAGACGGTGCGGGCGGCCCGCGCGCAGTGGGCGCCGGTCTGGGTCGTCATCGATGGCAGCACCGACGGCACGGCGGAGGAGTTGCGGGCGATGGCGGCGGAGGATCCGCATCTGCGCGTGCTGGAGCTGCCGGTCAATCGCGGCAAGGGGGCGGCGGTGCTGCATGGGCTGGAGGAAGCGGAACGCCGCGGCTTCAGCCATGCGCTGACCATGGATGCCGACGGCCAGCATCCGGCCGACCGCATCCCGCAGTTCCAGGGCGTTTCGCTGGCCAACCCCGATGCGCTGGTGCTGGGCCGCCCGGTGTTCGATGCCGGTGCGCCGCGCCTTCGTGTGGGCGGTCGCAAGATCTCCAACTGGTGGGCCAATCTCGAAACGCTGTGGGGCGGGATCGGCGATTCGCTGTTCGGTTTCCGCGTCTATCCGATCGAGCCGCTGCGCGCGGTGATGAGGCGCAATCCGTGGATGCGGCGCTTCGACTTCGATCCGGAGGCGGCGGTCCGGCTGTGCTGGCTGGGGCTGCCGACCATCAACCTCCCGGCGCCGGTCCGCTATTTCAAGGCAGAGGAGGGCGGCGTTTCCCACTTCAACTATGTCCGGGACAACGCCCTGCTGACCTGGATGCACACAAGGCTGATGCTGGGTTTCATCGGCCGGCTGCCGATGTTGATCATCCGCCGGGTCCGCTCCCGTCCTCTCAGATCATTCCTCCGTTGATCGAGATAATTTGGCCGGAGATGTAGGCGGCACGGTCGGAGGCCAGGAAGGCGACGAGATCCGCCACCTCCTCCGGCCGACCGGCACGCTTCATCGGCACCATCCGTTTGACCATGTCGGCGTCGAAGGCAGCGTCGGCCATCGGTGAGGCGATGATGCCCGGCGCCACCGCGTTGACCGTGATGCCGCGCGGGGCCAGTTCCAGCGCCAGCGATCTGGTCGCGCCGTGCAGCCCGGCCTTTGCTGCGGCATAATTGGTCTGGCCGCGGTTGCCGGCAATGGCCGCCACCGACGACACCGAGACGATCCGGCCCCAGCGCGTGCCGATCATCGGCATCAGCAGCGGCTGCGTCACATTGAAGAAGCCATTCAGCGACACGTCGATGACGCGGCTCCACTGCTCTTGCCGCATCGCTGGCATCACGGCGTCGTCATGGATGCCGGCATTGTTGACCAGGATTTGGATGGGGCCGGCGTCGAGCACCCGCTCCAGCATATCGGCCGTGGCCTCGGCATCGGTCACGTCGAAGGCCACCGCTGCGGCCGATCCGCCGGACGCGGCGATCTCGGCCGCCAGCATTTCGGCACGGGCGGGGGAGCCATTGGCATGCACGAGGACATGGTGACCCTCCGCCGCCAGCGCCTTGCAGATCGCGGCCCCCAGCGCGCCGCTGCCGCCGGTGACGAGTGCGCGTTTCATGCTGCCCTGCCATCCGCGTTTCCGGCATCGATCACCACTGCCGCCCGGCCGCTCAGCAGCTCGCGGCCAGCGGCGGCGATGGAGAAGGCATAGATCACACGGCTGCCCTCGCCCGTCAGATTTTCGGCATCGATCACCAGATCCTCCAGGACATCGTCGAGCCGGGCAACATGGCAGACGAGGTCGCGCAGGCTGGCGAGATAGCCCGCAGCGGGACGGTGGCCGCCGGCCGTCAGCCCGCCATGCACCGCCATCGCCTGGGACGCATATTCGACCCCGGACAGTGCGGCCAGACGCCCGGCATGACGAAGCGGATTATCCGGCGCGCGGTGGCTGCGGGCAATGCAGCGGATGCGGCCGCCGTCCCAGGACAGCACACCGTCCAGCAGGCACATGGCCCCGGCATGGGGGATCAGGGCGGCGAGCCCGTCGCGGGTCATCGGCATGGCGCACCGACCCGGATCACCAATTGGCTGCCTGGCGGCAGATCGAGCACCACCGCTTCCGGAGTGCCGCCGCCAACGACGCGCGCGAGCGCCGCCAGCAGCGGCAGGGCGCGGGCAGTCGGATTGCCGCTGCGCAGAGCCTCCAGTCCAACGTCGGCCATGCGGCTGACCGGCCGGTTCCCACGCGACAGCTCGATGTCGAGACAGGCGAGGCAGCGGCCGGTCGCCTGCGGTGTCAGGACCAGGGCGGTGCCGAAGGCTCCGGCGATGGGGCGGACCGTGCTCAGCGGCTCCGGAAAGGGCAGGTCGTAGGCGATCAACCCGACTGTCCACCCGTCGGCAGCGACCTCCGCCACCGCCTCCAGCAGGCCCATCTGGAAACTCTCGTCATGGGCCGACAGGCTGGTGGAGGGTTCGCGGCAGCGGGGGCGAT
>NZ_BADK01000416.1 GCF_000333595.1 Azospirillum sp. B506 | reverse complement strand
CGAGAATGGGGCGGACACCGCCTCCGACGCCGACTTCCCGCCCCAGATCACGAACTGGAAGGCCGGGTAGAAGCGTTCGCATTCCGACAGGGCGATCTCCACCAGATCCTCAAGCTGTTCCACCGCGGCCCCGCGCGAGCCGCGCAGCAGCATGGTTTGGCGGAACATCGGCGTGTGCTCCTCCGAGCAGACGTCGAAATGGCCGAGCCACATGCGGCCGTTGACCTCGGCCAGCAGCTCGGCGACGGCGGTGCGGCGGGCGGCCTGGACCTTCATGTCGAACTGGCAGGAGAACTGCATCGCGCTGACGTCCGGCTGCCAGACGAAATAGAGCCGGTAATCGCACCAGCGTCCGCCGATCTCGACGACCAGCTCGTCCTCGGTCGCGCGATCGAAGGGCCATTCGTTGGCGGTGACGATCTCCTCGACCACGTCGAGCGGATTGTGAGCGGAAGTGGTGGTCTCTACGGCGACTGCCGACATGTCCGCGTCCTCCTGTGAAGGCGCAATGGGCGGTACCGTTCACCCCGACCGAAGAGACGCGCCTGCGACGGCGCGCGGTCCGGGCCAATACCCCAAGATGATGAAAAAACGGGCTGAACAGAGACTGCGGGCCTGCCCCCGGCGCACACCCGTCCGGCCGCGGAGAGCGGCACGGTCAGGGACGATGGGAGAGATCGCCGGGAGTGTGCGGAAGCGCCGATGCTCAAGCGGCCGGGGTGGCCGTGCTGTCGGGCTTGCCCTCTTCCGGCTTGCCGGGGCTGGTTTCGACCACCGCCGGGATGCCGGCGGGCTCGACCACGACCGGCAGCGGCGCCTTTGCCGCACTCAGCGATGCGACGGTCGCCTCCAGCGCGGCCAGCCGCTCGGCCATCGCCTCCTGCTCCTCGCGGGCCTTGGCGGCCATGGCGCGGACAGCCTCGTATTCCTCGCGGCTGACGACATCCATCCGCGACAGAACACGTTCGAGCTGGGCGCGGAGCTGACCTTCGGCCTCTTCGCGCAAGGACGAGAAGGCGCCGAGCGCGCCACCCGCCACGCGGGCGAGATCGTCCAAAATCCTGTTGTCCACCTGCATCGCTCTGACTTCCGGTTACCGTTCGTTCATTATGGACGCCGCGCGCGGCGACTTCAACGCCCTTGGAACGCCCATTGCCGTGTGGGCAGGGCGTCACTTTCAGTGGGGCATTATTTGGCCGGCGCCGCGGCATTGAATCGGTCGCGCAGGGCCTTCAGGTCCAGGGTCTGCGTCGGGGCGGCCCAGGGGCCGGTCATGCGCAGGGTCAGCGGCGGCAGGTCGCCGTCCGCCTTGACCTTGAGCGTCAGGCCGAGATCGACCTGCTCGTCGGCAAGGGACACGGTGCCCACCAGCGTCCCGTCGGCCGGCGCCGTGGTCAGACGGGCGTCCTCGGCGCGGATCACGCCGTTGTCGATGGCGAAGCGGGCATCGAGACGGTCGAGCTTCGTCTCGCCGCCCTGCAACGCACCGGCAACCGCCGTCAGCACCTCCTGCGTGCGCTCGACCCCGGCAAGGCGGCTGCGCAGGGCGGCGAGATCGACGCCGTGCAGCACGCCGCCCGACGCCACCGCCCGGCCGCGGCCGGTCAGGCTGTGCAGCAGCGCGTCGCCATGGCCGCTGCCCGACAGGGTCACGTCGAGGTCGACGGCGCCGCCGCTGAGACCGACGCCGGCAAAGCCGGACAGCGCGTTGCCCATGTCGGCCTTGATGACGGTGAGGTCGGCGTCGAGCTTCGGCGCCTGCCCGGCCCCCTGCCCGGCTGCAGAGTCGAGACGGCCGCTGAGCCCGATCTGACCACCCTGCCATTCGCCGTCCAACTGCTCCAGCGTCGCGACGCCCTTGAACAGGGTCGCGCGCAGCGCCGGCTGGACGATTCGCTGCCCCCCCACGGTCAAGGAGGTCGAGGTCAGGCCGAGCCGCCCGTCCAGCGACTGCATCCAATTCAGGTCCGACAGCGGGTCGGCCGGCGGGTCGGCGGGATCGGCCGTCGCCGTGGCGGTCCGGCCGGCACCGTCACCGACCAGCGGCGCGTTGCGCAGGCGGTCGAGGTCGAGATCGCCGGTCTGGATGTCGGCCTGGACGGCGGGGCGGTCCGCCTTGCGGTCGAGCACCAGCTTGCCGCGCAGCGGAATGCCGGCGACCAGTCCCTGGAGGTTGTTCAGGCTGGGCGCCGCCGCGGTGCCCGACAGCTCGCCATAGAGGTCGAGCGGACCATAGGCGCGGGCGAGGCCGGTGTCGGTGAACAGGGCGGCGATGCGGCCCATCTCCGGATGGGTCACCCGCAGCTTCAGGTCGGCGCTGGGCGTACGGTCCAGCCCGAGCAGGGCGCCGCCGGCCTCCAGCGTACCGCCCAGCATGCCGGCCGACGCCTCCACTGCCAACCGCTCGCCGTCGCCGGCCAACCGCGCCTTGGCGCTGACCGCCCCCAGCCGTTCCGGCACCGGCAGGCCGCGCGGCCAGGAAACGGCGCTCGGCAGCCCGCCCAGCGACCGGGCGTCGGCCGTCAGGGCGAGATTGACGCCGCGCAGCGGGATCAGGCTGGCGATCTGGCCGTCGATGCGGGCCTGAAGGCCGGCGACATCCTCCACCTTCGCCTCGCGCACCGTCAGCGCCCCGGAGGCGACCGTGGCGTCGAGATGCAGCCCCTGCACCGGCAGCCCGCCCACCGTCAGCTGGCCGACCCGCAGGTCGAGGTTGGCGTCGGCAAGACCGAGCATGCGCTGCGGCGCCGGGGTGGACTCGGTGGCGGCGCCGCCGTTGCGCGGACCGACGGCCCGGGTCGCCGGCTGCGCCGCGGGCTGGGCGGTGGGCTGGGCGGTGGCCTTGGCCATGGGCTGCGCCGGAGCGGGATCGGCCGGCAGATAGCCGTCGAGGTTCAGGCGGTCGAGTTCCAGCCGGGCACCGAAGGCCGGCCGGCCGCGGTCGACATAGGCTACGGCGCCGCTGAGGCGGCTGCTGTCGAAACGGAAATCCAGGCCGGACAGCTCGAAGCGGTCGGCATGGCCCTGGATGCGGCCCGACAGCGAGGCACGGCGCAGCCGGTCAGCCGGAATGCCGCGCAGATCCAGCTTCGCCCATTCCAGCAGGGCACGCAGGTTGTCGGCGTTCGCCTCCATCCGCATGTCCAGCGTCGGCTGTCCGCCGGGCGTCGTCACCTCCCCCGCCGCGACGACGTCGGAGCCGCCGGGCAGCAGCGCGCTGTCCCGGTCGATGTTCAGCCGCCCGCCGGACAGGCTGGCCTCGATCCGGCCCTGGCGGACCACACCGCGGTTGTAGGCGAGGGCGTCAACGGCAACGTCGAGTTTGGCCTCCACCCCCATCGGCAAGGCGACGGACAGGGCCGGCGGCCGGTCGCCGCCCGTTTTGCCATCGCCCGTTTTGCCGCCACCCGTCTTGCCGCCACCCGTCTTGCCATCCTGATCGCCCGCGCCGCCCGACTTGACGGCATGGTTGGCGGCAAGGGTGGG
>NZ_BADK01000417.1 GCF_000333595.1 Azospirillum sp. B506 | reverse complement strand
GCTGCTGCTCTTTTCCGCCTGCCAGTGGCGCCAGAAGCTGTAGCCGCCGTCCCGGCGACGACCAGCACCGCCGCGGCGATCATGGCGCCGCCATATTTCTTGAACAGATGCTCCGCGCGGTCCCGGCGCAGATCCTCATCGACTTCGCGGAAAATATCGCTCATGGCGCTGCGGTTGCGTCCCTGCGGTGGCGGCTTCGCGCACGGCCCGGATGGCGGCGCGGGTCAGGCGGACTCCCTCCGGCCGGCGAGCCGGACGGATGATTCCACAAGATCAAGAGGGGCGGATAGCATCGGGCAACCCGCCCGGTCAAGAGGCTGGCTGCCCCGGACGGGGAATGGCACCTTGACGCACATGCGGAACGGGCCGCGGAGGCGTTCCTCCGCGGCCCGGTTCCGATACGCTTCAAATCCTCACGCCGACATGGCCTTCCGGCTTACGCCGACATGGCGGCGGCGGCGATGACCGCCTGGGTGCGGTTCTTGACGCCCAGCGACTTGAAGATGGCGGTGACGTGGATCTTCACCGTGCCTTCCGACAGGCCCAGCTCATAGGCGATCTGCTTGTTCGACTTGCCGAGGCGCAGGCATTCCAGAACCTCGCGCTGGCGCTGGGTCAGACCATAGCTGGCGTTGCGGTCGGACAGGTCGACGGCGCGGCGGCGCGGGGCGGCGTCCATGCTGGCGGTCAGGGCGCCCGGCGGCAGGTAGATGCCGCCCGAGAACACCAGGTTCAGGGCGCCCATCATCACCTTCACGCTGCTCGACTTCGGGATGTAGCCGGTGGCGCCATGGTCCAGCGCGCCGCGGATGTCGCCCAGCGCTTCCGACGCGGAGATCACCACCACCGGCACGCCCGGCTGCAGCGCCTGAATCTCGCGCAGCCCGTCGAAGCCCGGCCAGTTCGGCATATGCAGATCCATCAGGATGATGTCGAAGGTGCTGCCGGCGCGGCACTGGGCCAGAACCTCGTCGAAGGTCCCGGCCTCGACGAAACTGGCGTCGCCCTGCAATTGCTCCAGCAAACGCCGCAGGCCTTCGCGAAACAGCAGATGGTCGTCCCCGATCAGAATCTTCATGGTCCCCGTCATCCTCGCTCGCCGGCCCTCGCCGGTGCCGTCCGTTCTGCGGACGACCGCCCGTCGGGGCTGTTGTGAGTCTTGCCCGGTGCGCCCCCGCGGCACCCGGGTCACCCTGTGATACCGGCCGTTCACGACCGGCCGATCGCGTCGATCCGCTGGCTGCCGGCCGGTTGCTGTCCGATTGGTCTGGAGGCCCGCCACAGGCATCGGCCGGAAGGCTGTCTGCCGTTGTGGGCTTGTTCTTCTCTCTGTTGAGTATCTGATACCACGATCGGAAGGGGCTCTGTATCCCGACAAGGGCCATAGATCATTAGAGGCCATTACTCCCCGTCGAGGCACCGTTCGTCATGGGACAATCAAGAAATGTCCTCGGACAAAAGTCATAGATTCCTCTGCATTCGCAAATCATGCCATCGCGCACGCCAATTGGAGTCCTGAATTCCAAACGGGTTCATTCAAAAAGAGACCCTACGTCCCCATTAGCGACGGGAATTTTTTGGGAACCTTGCCATCTTTGCGGCGTTCGTGTGCCAGGAACATGGTTAATCCCGATTCGAATGCGCAAGAGAGGAGGAAAAAGCCATGACCGAGCCGAAAGGATAGTCCTGAAGGATGCCTGTACCAACGCGCATTCCCCTGTGACCCGGCCAGCACACATCATTCCATAGGTGTTACCGTTTCGAAACCTGAGGCGACCAACAAGGAGACGGGAAGCGATCTTGGCTGATAATCCATCGCCTGATTTACGTCGTGCACCGTTCATTTCTAAATCACGCGGTGCGAGCAGGACTTCCCGGCCCCCCACGGGGGGGAGTCTGCGGACCGCAACGGAATACTTCGAGCTTCCCGATATCTTCCCGACGACGTGACCCGATCCATGACGTGCCTGGGCCAACCGGCCGGCTTTTCTTCAACCCTCAGACGCAGGCGGCAATGCCCCAGCCGGGCCGGCCGTGGATGCCTCCTCCAGACAGAGCTGACCCATGCACACACACCATGAGTACGCCCATGAGAAAGCATCTCACCAGACCCGCAACGCGGTGACTCCCATGCATGTCTGCCTGATCCTCGACAACAATGCGCTGACCGAGACGGTGGTGCAGCAGCTGGACCGCGGCGGCCGCCACCGGGTCACGGTCCTGCACGACATCGGGGAACTGACGCAGAGCGCACTGACACCGGATGCGATCCTGATCGGGCTGCAGCAGTTCACCGCACTGCGCGAGAACGAACCGATGGTCTATCTGCGGCTGTCCCGCCGCTCGCGGATCGTCGTCGTGCTGTCCTCGCGCGAGCTGCTGGACGCCGCCCATATCCTGGCCTTCGCCGACGCCTGGGTCTTCGAGGATCTGAACGTCGACCGCATCAACGAGCTGCTGGATCTGGGGCTGGAAGGCCACTGCCTGATGCCCAAGCAGTTCCTGTCGCGGCTGGGCGTCGACGAGATCCGGCTGACGCTGCTGCCCCGCCTGTCGGACCCGGAGTTCGAGACGTTGCGCCTGCTGGGCGAAGGCATGAACAACCGGACCATCGCCAACGCGCTGGACCTGTCGGAAGCGGTCATCAAGTCGATGGTGCGCAGCGTGCTGTCCAAGCTGCATTTCCGCAACCGGACGGAAGCCGGCGTCTTCGCCGCCCGGCAACAGGGTGCGCTGGAACAAGCACGGACCGGTATGACCGCGCCGCATGTCCAGGCCGCCGCCCGCCGGGCCGGGGCCTGACCGGCGGCCGCGCCTCGACAGCGTTTCCTGGGTTGATCGGCTTCCAGGGGTGATCGGCCTCAGCCGGCCAGGCGGCGCCCGGCCATCGTCTCCTCGAAGCGGGTGAAGCGGGCGTCGAACGCCTGCCGGTCGATTTCGGTCAACCGGAAGCGGATGCGCACCACCCCGTCCTCGCGGCCGAAGGCCTCGAAGGGCAAGGCCACGCCCAGACCATCGAACAGCAGGGTGCCACGGGAGCCGACGGCATCGGCCTCGCCCAGCGCCGCCCCCTGGCGCGAGATGTCCAGCAGCCGAACCATGACGCGCCCCTGCGGCCCCTCCACGGCGCAGGGCGCCTCCACCCGATAGCGCGGCACGCTGCGGCGGTCCACATCGTCGGTCGCCGTCCGCACGGCGCGGACCAGCACATGCATCAGCTCGTCGATGCTGTGGGTCACTTCCGAGGCTCCGGCCCGCAGCTGGTCCGCCCGCTCCTCCGTCACCTTGGCTTCCTGCGACACTTCGTCGATGCGGACCGAGACGTCGGTGGCGGCACCGGCGGTCTGACCGACATTGCGCGAGATCTCCTGCGTCGCCGAAGCCTGCTGCTCCACCGCGGCGGCCACCGTGCCGGAAATGGCGTCGATCTCGCCGATGGTGCGGCTGATGTCGCGCACCTCCGCGACACTGCGGGCGGTGACCGTCTGGATTTCGACGATCAGGCGCGAGATCTCCTCGGTCGAGCGCGAGGTCTGGTTGGCGAGGTTCTTCACTTCTCGGCCACGACGGCGAAACCCTTGCCGGGCTCCCCTGCCCGCGCCGCCTCGATGGTGGCGTTCAGCGCCAGCAGATTGGTCTGGGCGGCGATGCCCTGGATCAGCCCCGCCACGTCGCCGATGCGGCCGACCGCCGAGGACAGCGATTCGATGGTGCTCTCGGTGCGGTTGCTGGCATCGACGGCGGCACGGGTGACCCCGGCGGCATGGCCGACCTGATTGCCGATCTCGGTGATGGAGGCGGAGAGCTGCTCGGCGGCGGACGCCACCGCCTGGGCGTTGCTGAGCGCCTGGGCGGCGGCGGCGGCGACGTTCTGGGCATTGGCGCCGACCAGACCAGCCGAGGTCGCCATGGCTCCGGCGTTGCGGTCCATCTCCTGCGTGCGGGCGGCGACCAGTTCCACCGCATGGCGGCTTTCCTGCTCCACCGTATCGGCCATCCTCTGCAAGGCCCGGCGCTTCTGCGCCTCGGCCTCGACACGCTGGCGTTCCTGCTCGATGCGCAGACGCTCGGCTTCGGCCATGCCGTCGCGGAAGACCAGGACGGAGCGCGACATCGCACCGATCTCGTCCAGCCGGTCGGCACCGGCCACGGAGGCGGCCAGGTCGCCGGAGGACAAGGCGCTCATCACCCGGCTGAGCTGGCCCAGCGGACGCAGCAGCCGGCGCGACGCCAGGTAGCCCGGCACCGCCAGCAGCACGGCGCAGAGCACCACCAGCATGGTGGCGAAGCGCATGCTGTCGTCGAAGGTCTTGAACACCTCCGCCTTCTTGATGCCGACATAGAGGATGCCGACCGGCTTGCCGGCCGCGTCCTTGATCGGGTCGTAGGCGGCGTAATAGGGTTCGCCCAGGATATCGACCATGCCGCGGTAAGGCGTGCCCTGACGCAGCACCGACTCGTAGGCCGGCCCCTGGGCCAGCCTCGAACCGACGGCACGGCTGCCATCGGCGTTCATCACGTTGGTGGCGATGCGGCGGTCACCCAGGAACAGGGTGGCGGTGCCCCCGGTGATGCGCTTGATCTTGTCGACCACAAGGTTGTCGTCGTTCATCACCACGCCGTCCAGCAACAGCTTGCCGTCGGCGACGGTGAAGCGGCCGCCGCGCTCCTGCAGCGACGACCAGGCGATGTCCATGCTGAGACGCTGCATGTCGATGGCCTGCCGCTCCAGGTCACGGACGATCACCTGGCCGATCGCGAACAGGATCGCCGTGCTGAGAATCAGCATGCCGATGAGATTCAACGCAGTGACCTTCGTTGAAATCGAAAGCCCACCGACAAGTCTGCGCAAGACGTTCATCAATGCCATCCAACGGTAAAGCGCGCCGCGCGTGCTGGTTCGCAGTCATGCGCGCTTTATCAGTCGGATCGACGCGGAAGCCCTATGATTTACATCAAGTGCTCGCGGAGATTCGCCACAAATCCGTCATAGGACTGGAAAGTGTGTTGGGAAGTTGCTGTGAAACGGATCGAATGCAACAAGCGGAACGATGCCGGTCAGAACAGCCGGGCGCCGTCCGGCACGGCCTGATCGGGGCCGACCAGCACCACCGCCCCCTCGACGTCGGGCAGGCCGAGACACAGCACTTCGCTGGTGAAGGGGCCGATGCGCTTGGGTGGAAAATTCACCACCGCCAGCACCTGACGGCCGACCAGGGCATCGGCAGTGTAATGGCTGGTGATCTGGGCCGAGCTGCGCTTGATACCGATCTCGCCGCCGAAATCGACGGTCAGCTTGTAGGCCGGCTTGCGCGCCTCCGGGAACGCCTCGACGGCGCGGATGGTGCCGACGCGGATGTCGACCTTGGCGAAATCGTCGTAGGAGAGTGTCATGACGGGTCCGGTCCGGTTTTGCGATGGGCGCCAGGGTAACGCGGCCGGACGGGGACCGGAACGGAGAAGCGCAGGCGGCCAAACCCGAACAGCCGCCCGAAACGCAAAAAGGGGCCGCCCTGCGGCGACCCCTCGTCACGATCTTCCGGCGAAGCGGAAAGGATCAGGCCTTCGCCTTGGCGATGGCGGCCTTGACCTCGTCCAGACCTTCGGAAACACGCTTGGTCAGGATCTCGGCGGCTTCGGTGTTCGACTTGGCAACCATCTCGCTCAGCTCGCGGATGTTGGCCAGCGAACGCTCGAAGGCGGCCTTGACCAGATCGGCCTGCTTGGCGGCCTTCTCTTCCGGGGTACCGGCGGCCGACAGCTCACCGACGGCGCGGTTCACATCCTCGGCAACGGTGCGCAGCACCTCGGTCTGACGGCGCACGATGGCCTGGAAGCCCTCGAAGGCAAGCTGGTTGGCTGCGGTCACCGCCTCGATGTTGCGGCGCTGGCTGGCGATGATGGACTCGACGTCCACACCCGGCACCTTCAGGTCGCCCATCAGCTTGGACGGATCGAATTCAAGGAAGGGGTTACCGCTGATCTTGGCCATGTTTCTCATCCCAGCATCGGTGTTTGCTGCCCGCATCGGCATACGGACATGTTGCGTCGCAACATTACAAGTGCCGACTATGCAGAGTGCCGAAAAGTTAGTCAATCCGGTTTTTGCGTCGCAGCATAACCTTGACGGGTAAAACCGGCCGTCGAGGATCTCCTCAATGTTGCTAAATGCCTGATGACATGGACTCTGTTGCCGACGGCTTGCCGGTCGGACCGCGCCGGCCGGTCCAGCGGCAGAAGGTCGCGCCCCAGCGCTCCGCCCCGCGCAGCGCGGTATCGAGCGCCGCCATGGTGCGCGACAGGTCGGCGCTGTCATCGCTCAGGAACACCCGCATCACCCGTGCATGGACGGCGCCGAGACCGGCGACCAGCGCCCCGCCGCCGCGCCGGTCCGGGTCGATCCCGGCGGCGCGCAGCATCCAGGCCATCGAGCGGCCGAAGGCGCAGGAAAAGGAAAGCGCCGTCGCCGGATCGGCCGGCAGATCGCGCAGGACCGCCCGCAGCCCGTCACGGAAAGGGCGCAACGCATCGAAGCGCCGCATCATCACGTCGAACAGCCGGTCGCGCGCCGACTCGGTCGGATCGGGGGCGGCGTCGCCGGCCAGGACGGTGGCATCGACGACCCGCGACACCGCGGCCAGCAGGTCGGCCCGCCCGCGATAGCGGTGGTGAAAGCGGGACAACGGAACGCCGGCCGCGTGCGCGACCTCCAGCAGGCCGACATGGCGCCAGCCCTTCTCGGCCGCCAGCCTCATCGCCGCCGCCGCGACCGAGCGGTCGAGCGACTCCGGGTCCGCCGGATCGGCTGCCGGGTCGGAGCGGAAGCTGTTGTCTTCAGGCTTGTCGGACGGCATGTCGGACATGGCACCACCTCCAGGCGACAGGGATCGCTTCATAAGGTGGTGTGTGGACGGGCGAACGTCACCCGTCCTTCGGTGCGGTTATGCCTTGCGCACGGTCTCGACCCGGCCGCCGGTCATGCCGACCAGATCGGCGGGGGTCAGGCGGAAGACGGCGTTGGGCGTGCCGGCGGCGGCCCAGATGGTCTCCAGCCGCAGCAGGTCGTCGTCGATCAGCACCAGCGGCGGGACGGCATGGCCGATGGGCGGAACGCCACCGATGGCAAAGCCGGTCGACTCGCGGACGAATTCCGGATCGGCCCGCTCGATCTTCTCGCCGATGAGGCGGCCGACCGCCTTCTCGTCGACGCGGTTGGCGCCGCTGGCGACGACCAGCACCGGACGGCCGGTGTCCCTGGTGCGGAAGATCAGCGACTTGGCGATCTGCGCCACGTCGCAGCCAACGGCCGTGGCGGCGTCCTCCGAGGTGCGGGTGCTGCCTTCATGCTCGACCACATGGTGTCCGAGGCCGATGCCGTCGAGCAGGGCCTGGACGCGCGCGGCGGAGGGGCTGAGGACAGTCATGGCCGAACCTCTCACCCCGCCAATTCGCGCGACCGCCGGGAAGCGGCGGCAACGGCGGCGGTCATCACCGGCTGCAAGCCCTCCGGCGCCATCAACACTTCGAGCGCGGCCTGGGTGGTGCCATTCGGGCTGGTCACCGCCTTGCGCAGGTCGGCGGCCTCCTGCTGCGCCGAGGCGTCGAGCAGGGCGCCGGCACCCGACACGGTGGCGCGGGCCAGCCGCATCGCCAGATCGGCGGGCAGGCCGGCGGCCTCGCCGGCCTTGGCCATCGCCTCGACCAGGAAGAAGACATAGGCCGGACCGCTGCCCGACAGCGCGGTGACCGGATCGAGCAGCCCCTCGTCCTCCACCCAGGCGACGTCGCCGACGGCGCGCAGCAGGCGGTCCGACAGGGCGCGCTGGGCGGCGCTGACATGGGAATTCGGCACGGCGACGGTCATGCCGCGGCCGATGGCGGCGGGGGTGTTGGGCATGGAGCGGACAACCACCGCCCCCTCCCCCAGCTGCCGTTCGAAATAGGCAATGGTCTTGCCGGCGGCGATCGACAGGAAGACCGTGTCGGGACGGACCAGGGCGCGGTAGGACGGCAAACCCTCCTCCATCACCTGCGGCTTCACCGCCAGGACGATCACGTCGGGA
>NZ_BADK01000418.1 GCF_000333595.1 Azospirillum sp. B506 | reverse complement strand
CGCCTCCGCGATTTGTCGCCGTCCATTTCGCCCGGGAGGAGGCGATGATGGAGCGCTGCGGCTATCCCGACCTGGATGGCCATCTTGCCGCCCACCGCTATTTCGCCGACGAGGTGGAGAAGCTGGCCCGCGATTTCGAAGGCGACAACCCCACCATGCTGCGCATGGACCTGATCCTGCTGCTGAAGGACTGGTTCGTGGAGCACATCCAGCAGACCGACAGCCAGTACAAGCCCTATGTGGGAGAGATGATGTAGGGCGAGGAAGCGCCCTCTCCCCGGGACGGGAGGGCCTGCATTCACTGCTTCGCGGCGGCTTTCCGGTCGGGCAGGCCCGTGTCCAGCTTGGCCTGGATGGCATCCTTGTCGGTGTCATCGTCGGCGTTGCGGAGCGCCCGCGTCCATTGGAATCGCGCCTCGTTGCGGCGGCCGGCCCGCCAGTAGGCGTCGCCGAGATGGTCGTTGATGGTCGGATCGCCCGGCTTCAACTCCACCGCGCGCTCCAGCTTGCCGACCGCGGCCTCGTAATCGCCCAGTGTGTAGAGCGCCCAGCCCAGGCTGTCGACGATGTAGCCGTCACGCGGGCGCAGCTCCACCGCGCGTTCCACCATCGCCCTGGCCTTGTCGAGATGCTCGCCGCGGTCGATCCAGCTGTAGCCGAGGAAGTTCAGCAGCGACGGCTCGTCCGGCCGCAGTTTCAAGGCGGTCTGCAGGTCGGCTTCGGCCTGCGCCCACTGCTTGGTCTTCTCGAAACACATGGCGCGGGCGTAGAGCAGCGGCCAATGCCGTTCCTGCGGCGTACCGATCCGCTCCAGTGCCGTGCTGTAGGCGGGGATCGCCTCGGCATAGCGCTTGGTGTAGCGATAGAGGTCGCCGAGCCGGGTGATGGCGTCGGTCCGCTCCGGCCGCTCGGCGGCGAGGTCCTTGAGGATCGCGATGGCGTCGTCGTTGCGGTCCATCCGGGCGAGGCTGTCGGCTTCGCGCATGCGGGCGGTCCAGCCCAGCAGCGGGTCCTTCTCCAACTGCCGGTAGGCGGCCAGCGCCTCGTCGTGATGGTCGCGTGAGGCGGTGATGTCGCCGATCAGCAGATGGGCGAGCGCCAGATCGCCACGCAGATGCAGGGCGATGCGGCCGAACAGCAGCGCCGGCTCGGTGGCATTCTCGTGATTCAGCGCGCTGCCCAGGTCGAACAGCGCCTCCGCAAGGCCGGAGCGCGCGTCCGGGACCGGGCGTGTTTCGGAAGGGGCGTTCGCCATGGCGTCGAGCGCCGGTTCCACCAGCAGCCCATCCGGGTTGTTGCCCTGGAAGGTCCGGTAGAGCTTGCGTGCCTCATCCTTGCGGCCGGTCCGCATCATGAAGTTCCCGACGATCTGCACCACCCGCAGCGGCGCGTCGGTCTCCGTCACCCTGGCATAGTGGGCCGCCGCCTCGTCGTTGCGGCCGGCAAGGTCGAGGATCAGGGCGGCATGCAGGTTGTAGAGCGCCTCGAAGCCCTGGACACCGGACAGCGGCTGCAGCGCCGCCAGCGCTTCGTCCGTCTTGCCGCGGGCCGTCGCCAGCCACGCGCGGGTCAGCGGCGTCAGGAAGCGGCCGAGCCCGTCGGTCGGCAGGCGGCCGGCGAAACCATCGGCGTCGTCCAGCTTGCCCCTGGCCAGCGCGTCGGCAGCCAGCAGGGTCAGCGCCATCTGCGGTTCGCCCTGGTCGTCGAGCAGGCGCTTGGCATAGTCGATTGCCGCTTCGATCCGTCCCTCGCCCAGCCGCAGCAGAAAGCTGCGGCGCAGCAGGGCGGGGTCGTCCGGATCGGCAGCCAGAGCCTGCGCGGTGAAACGCGCCGCCGCGGTCCAATCGTCCTGATGCTGGGCATAGCGGCCGGCCAGATAACTGCCGGTGGCCGAGGCGGCGCCATCCGCAGGGCCTGCTGCCAAGGTGGGCGCCAGGGTTGACCCGGCCACAAGGGCGGCCAGGGAGATCGGCAGCAACCGGCGTCGGAAACTCGTCATGCTCTCGTCACCTCGTTTTCCGAGTCGGTATCCCATCATCTTCGGTAGGGCGCGGGCAAGTGACTTTCGTGCTGGCGCCCTTTTCGCATCTGCTAACGCCACTCCCGCCGCACCTGTTCGATCCGCTCCGGGCGCAGAATGTCGGTGGCATGGGCGTCCATGTGGGTGCGCAGGTTCTCCGGCATGCCTGGCGACAGGCTGGCGCCTTCCACCGACCAGCGGGCCATCCAGGACAGGGTGCGCAGCCAGGTCAGCCGGCGCAAAGGCTTCAGCCAGGGCAACACCTCGTCGGCGAGATCGCCGGGAACCGCCATCGCCCAGGCGGCGATGAAGGCGTCGATCTCGGCCGCTGTCAATTCCGCATCGACCCCCGGGTCCCATTTGGTCGACGTGTAGAGGCTGGCATGGGCAAGGTCGCTGGCCGGATGGCCGTATTGCAGCTTTTCCAGGTCGGTGAACCACGCCTTGCCGTGGGCGTCGATCAGGAAATTGCCGGGATGCACGTCCACCCCGACCGCGGTCAGCGGCATCGGCGTTTCGGGCGGCGGGGCGAGGTCGCCGACACGCGCGGCGGCAAGCTCTTCCGCGATCAGGATTCGGGTCTGGGTCGACAGGGGGGCACGGTCGAACCATGCCGCCTGCCGTTCGACCTGGGCCAGCAGGGCCGCGACCGGATCGGGCGGGGCGGGCAGCGGCTCGAAGAAATCGGGCGGCGCCATGCGGTGCAACGCTGCCAGCGCACGGGCGATGGCCGGCATGTCGTCGGGCAGCACCGGCGTCCGTCCCTCCACCTCGCCCACCACCAGGGCGCCCAGTGGCAGCCCCTCCCCAGGCGGCAGGAGTCCGGCGAAGCGCGGAGTATGGCCCGACATCTCCGCCCGCCGGAAGGCGGTGGCCTGCCGGTCCAGCGCCGTCCAGGCATCGAGACCGAGCTGGCTCCAGCGCGGGATACGGACGACAAGCCGCCGGCCGCGCAGCCGGACATGGTCGTGGGCGACGCCCTTCAGCGGCATCGGCTCCAGCGCGTCGGCGGAAAGATCGGCAAGCCGCGGCAGCCGGATCAGGCCGGCGTGCAGGGACTCCATGGAGAAGCCGACGGGTCCGCTCACGCCATATGCTCGCGCAGGCGGGGCATCAGCTCCACCAGATTGCAGGGGCGGTGACGGTTGTCGAGCTGCCAGACCAGGATGTCGTCCCAGGCGTCGCGGCAGGCGCTGGGCGAACCCGGCAGCGCGAAGATATAGGTGCCGTTGGCGACACCGCCGGTCGCCCGGCTCTGGATGGTGGAGGTGCCGACCTTGGCATAGCTGAGATAGCGGAACAGCTCGCCGAAGCCTGGGATCGCCTTTTCATAGAGCGCCTCGACCGCTTCCGGCGTCACGTCGCGGCCGGTGACGCCGGTGCCCCCGGTGGTCAGAACCACGTCGATCTGCGGATCGGCGATATGGGCCTGGACCTGGGCGCGGATCGCCGCGATGTCGTCGCGGACGATGCTGCGGGTGGCGAGCCGGTGGCCGGCCCCGGCGATCCGCTCCGCCAGCGCGTCGCCGGAGCGGTCGTCTGCCGCGCTGCGGGTGTCGGACACCGTCACCACCGCGATGTTCACGGGGAGGAAGGGGCGGTTCTCGTCGATCTTCGGCATGGCGGCAGGCATGTCCTCATGTCGGGCCGGAACCCGACAGGGGGTTCGGCGGTCAGGGTATCGGGCTGGCCTCACCCCGCTCAGCCACCGTTTCCACAGGCGCCGTTTCCATCGGAACCGGCGTTCTCGCAACCGGCGCGTCCGTGGCCGAAGCGGCCTCCTTCCCCGCCGGCAGCGGGTCCGGACGGGCCGCGACCTGGGCCGGATGGCCATCCATCGGGGTGTAGCCCGGCCATTTCCCGTTGGCGACAGCGGTGAGCGAGGCGGTCTCCTGGCCCAGCCGGAGCTGGTAGATCCAGAAGTTCGCCATCACCTTCTCCACATAGTCGCGCGTCTCGCCGAAGGAAAGGCTTTCGATGAACAGCAGCGGGTCGGTGATGTCGTCCAGATCCCGCCGCCAGCGTGCCAGCGTGCCCGGCCCGGCATTGTAAGCGGCCGTCGCCAGGAACAGGTTGCCGTCGATCTCCGGCATTCCCAGCAGCTCCGACAGGTAGCGCTGGCCCAGTTCCATGTTGCGCGACGGATCGAACAGCGCGTCGCGGTTGGCATCGTCGCTGCCGATGTCGGCGTTGCGCTCGCGCACATGCTGGGCGGTGCTGGGCAGGATCTGCATCAGCCCGGTCGCGCCGGCGGAGCTGACCAATCTGGGATCGAAACGCGACTCCTGGCGCATCACCGCGAAGACCAGCGCCCTGTCCACCGCGAAGCCGTCGCGCGGCGTCCAATGCGGCAGTGGGTAGAGGGCCGCGGCATAGGGGGCGCCGTCCGGCCCGGCGACGGCATTGCCCAACCGCAGCGCCAGCGAGGCAACCCCGGCGCGATCGGTCAGTGCCACCATCGCCTGTTCGACCAGCGGGTCGCCCTGCGGGTCGATGCGCTGCAGTTCCAGACCCGCCAGTTCGCGTTGTCCGGCTTGCAGCAGGGCGATGGCGCGGGCTCCTGCCGGTCTGGCTGCCATCGCCGCCAGCTGCTGCCCGGTCAGATCCGGCGCCTGCCAGCGCACGTCGCCGAGGCTGCCCAGGGTTTGCAGGGCGATCAGGCCATAGAAGGTGTGGGGATAGCGGGCGGCCGCAGCCAGATGCTCCGCCGCGGCCTTCTCCTTGCCGGGCTTGCGGGCCAGCGCCCGGGCCGCCCAGTAATCCGCCGCGGCGGCCTTCCAGGGGGAACGCGGACCGGCCGCCGCCATGGCTTCGAAATGGCGGGCGGCGCGGTCGGTCTGCTTCAGCCGCCATGCGGCGAGGCCGGCGATCCAGTGCGCCTCGGGCAGCATGTCGCCGGACCGTGCGGCGCTGGCCGAGGCAAGCGTCAGCGCCTGCGCCGTCTCGCCGGAATAATAGAGGGACGCGGCGATGCGGGTGCGGGCGGCGTCATACTGCACGGTGTCGAGCTTGCCGCCGAATTCGTCCCGGTTCAGCAGGGTCAGCGCGCCGTTGGTGCGGCCGGAGCGCAGCAGTTCCTCCACCCGCGCCACCGCCGCACGATCGCTGCGGGCACGGGACACGGTGCGGCTGCGCGGGGCGACGGTGACGCTGTCGTCATCGTCCTCCTCGTTGCTGGCGACGGTGCGCAGGCCGCCCAGCCGTTCCAGCGACCCGACGAGGCGGACGCGCTCCTCCCCCCGCGGCGGCTTCGGTGCCTTCTGGCCGGCGGGCTGGCGTTTCTGGGCGAGGGTATGAACCCGCTCCGCCCCGGCGAGGTCGCCGTAATCCTGCATCCAGCGGGCAAGTTCCTCGTAGCTGGCGCGGCGGTCGGGATGGAGATAGCGCTGGCGCAGGACATAGCCGATCAGCCGGCGGTCCTTCAGCTTCGCCATCTCGGCATCGGCGGTTTCCCACTCCGCCTGTTTCTGCGCCGCGAAGATGCGGCGGTAACGGGCGGCATCCTCCTCGTCCAGCTGGACGGCACGGGCCTTTTCGTCACTGGCGAGCAACAGCGGTGCGACCGCCGGGCCGCCGGGAGCGTCGTCGGCCACCGGCGGCGTGTTCGCAGGCGGGCTGCCGGATGCGTGGGACTCCGGCGCGTGGGGATAGGGGAACGCGGTATCGGGGGCAGCGGTTTCTGGGAGCCCCATGGCCGGATCGCTTGGCGCGTCACGGAAAACGGGGCGGTCGGGGTCGGGCACGGAATCTCCGCCGGGCGGGACGACGGCGTGACCGTCCGGCGCGTGGATGATGAGGGCGGCGCAAGCGGGCCGGAACCCGACCGCACCGTCGGGTCCCAGGGTGTAAGCCACCGTGAGACCCAGCACCCCCAGAAGGTTCCGCCGCAGCGGGGCCGCGTTCGCGGCCCGGTATGCTGCACTGCAAAATATCCGGAGCATTCTCCCGAAATACCTCACACCGACGGGAACCGCAAGCAACGGATTCACGCGGATTGTGTCAGCGGCGGTATTCGTCAGATGTTACAACGCTTTAACGAAGCTGGAAAAATGGCTCTAGCCCGTTGGGAAGGTGCCTTTCGGCATGATTTGGCTTCATTTGTGTTCCACGGCGATTGCCTTCACATGAACGATTTCGACCGGGCTGTGATATCGTATTTTTTATTGGAATTACTTGGTTCCGTCTTCGGCGATCTTTTGTTGCAAGGCAAGCATATCACGCCATGCCTCGCGCTTTGCGATAGGGTTGCGCAAGAGGTACGCCGGATGGAGCATCGGCATCAGCGGAACGGATTTTCCCGTGACCTCGTAGCTCCGCCACTGCCCGCGCAGGCGGGTGATTCCCTCCGCCCGGTTCAGCAGGGTCTTGGCGGAAACGCCGCCCAACGCAACCAGCAGCTTCGGCTGCACCAGCTCCACATGCCGTTCCAGGAAGGGCAGGCAGGCGGCGATTTCCGCCTGGGTCGGGCTGCGGTTGCCGGGCGGGCGCCAGGGCAGGATGTTGGAGATGTAGACCGTGCTGCGGTCCAGCCCGATCTGCGCCAGCATGCGGTCCAGCAGCTTGCCGCTGACCCCGACGAAGGGCTTGCCCTGCCGGTCCTCGTCCTCGCCCGGGGCTTCGCCGATCAGCATCACCTGGGCCTGCGGGTTGCCGTCGGCGAAGACCGTGTTCATCGCTGTGGCCTTCAGCGGGCAGCCGTCGAAGCTGCGCAGGGCAGCCTCCAGCGCCTCCAGGGTCTGCGCATCGCCGGCACGGGCACGGGCCTGGATGCCGGCCTCGTTGGCGCCCAGCGGCTGGTCGGGAGAGGGGAAGGAGGCTGGCTGGCCGGCCGGCCGCGGGGGCGGGCGCCCGGTTCGCGGCGGGGCCGCGTGCCATGGCAGCCGCCGGGACCGCAGCCGGATGGCCAGCCGACGCGGGTGCGCCGGCCGCCGGGGGCCGCGTGGCTGTCCGTGCGGTGAGGGTGGCCCAGTCGGTCGGCTCGTCGCCGATGGCCTCGTCGCAGCCGATGTCGGCATGCCAGCGCAGCGCGTCGAGGATGTCGCATACGTCAATCATCGTTTGACCTTACCACAGATCGTGTGGTCTTACATGTCAGATACCCAATTTGGGTGCGGTGCAAACCGTGCTACAAGCACGCGCCCGCAAAACACCATAGGGCGTCCCGAGGGAAACAGTACCAAAACAAGACGGTGGGGGAGTGTGGTTATGGAACGCGAACCGCGCGAGGTCATGGAATACGATGTTCTGATCGTCGGCGCCGGCCCGTCGGGCCTGAGTGCTGCGATCCGCCTGCGGCAGCGCGCGGCCGAGACCGGGCAGGACCTCAGCGTCTGCGTGATCGAGAAGGGGTCGGAGGTGGGGGCTCACCTGCTGTCCGGTGCCGTCTTCGAACCGCATGCGCTGGACGAGCTGATTCCGGATTGGAAGGAGAAGGGGGCTCCCCTCACCACCAAGGCGCGTGAGGATCATTTCCTGTTCCTGACGGAGACGAAGGCCTACAAGTCGCCCTTCGCCCCGCCGCAGATGAACAACCACGGCAACTACATCATCAGTTTGGGCAATCTGGCCCGCTGGATGGCGACCCAGGCCGAGGAGCTGGGGGTGGAGATCTACCCCGGTTTCGCCGCCGCCGAAGTGCTGTATGACGACAAGGGTGCGGTGAAGGGCGTCGCCACCGGCGACATGGGCATCGGCAAGGACGGCGAGAGGACCGGCAACTACACGCCCGGTATGGAGCTGCACGCCAAGCAGACCATCTTCGCCGAGGGCTGCCGCGGCTCGCTGACCAAGATGCTGTTCGAGAAATTCGACCTGCGCCGCGATTGCCAGCCGCAGACCTACGGCATCGGCATCAAGGAGCTGTGGGAGGTCGACCCATCCCAGTCCAAGCCGGGCCTGATCGTCCACACCATCGGCTGGCCGATGGACCCCAAGACCTATGGCGGGTCGTGGCTGTATCACATGGAAGGGAATCTGGTGTCGGTCGGCTTCGTCGTCGGCCTCGATTACTGGAACCCGCACATGAGCCCGTTCGAGGAATTCCAGCGCTACAAGACCCACCCGGCGATCCGCCCGACCTTCGAGGGCGGCCGCCGTCTGGCCTATGGCGCCCGCGCCCTATCGGAGGGCGGGTTCCAGTCGATCCCGAAGCTGACCTTCCCCGGCGGCCTGCTGATCGGCGATGGCGCCGGTTTCCTGAACGTGCCGAAGATCAAGGGCAACCACACCGCGATGAAGTCGGGCATGGTCGCGGCCGAGGCGGTGTTCGACCATCTGGCCGGCGGTGCCGACAACGGTCCGGAGGTGATCGCCTATCCGGAGCGGCTGAAGCAGTCCTGGGTCTGGCCGGAACTCCACGCCGTCCGCAACATCCGTCCCGGCTTCCAGAAGGGCCTGTGGGCCGGTCTGGCCAATGCCGCCTACGAGACGGCGCTGAAGGGCAAGTCGCCCTGGACGCTGAAACACCATGCCGACCACACCACCCTGGTGAAGGCCAGCGAGGCGCCGAAGATCGCCTACCCCAAGCCGGACGGCAAGGTCAGCTTCGACCGCCTGTCCTCGGTCTACCTCTCCAACACCAACCATGAGGAAGACCAGCCGCCGCACCTGACGCTGAAGGACAAGTCAGTCCCGATCAGCGTCAATCTGGCGCTCTACGATGCGCCGGAGCAGCGCTACTGCCCGGCCGGCGTGTACGAGATCGTCCGCAACGACGACGGCGGCGATCCCCGGCTGCAGATCAACGCGCAGAACTGCGTCCACTGCAAGACCTGCGATATCAAGGACCCGACCCAGAACATCAACTGGGTCGTGCCGGAAGGCGGCGGGGGCCCGAACTATCCGGGCGGGATGTAAGGGGGCCTTTCACCCCCTCCCGCCGACGCTTCGTCGGCTGCGGGAGGGGGTGAAAGCATGCGCCGAAGCCACATGCGAACGGATGACCGGTCCGGCCCCGCGGGTGCCGGTTGCGCCGCGGGCCGCTCCTATCTATAAGGCAAGTGGTAACCTTTCTGCGACGGCGCGATGATCGTTTCCTGTCCGACCTGTTCAACGCGCTACACCCTGTCCGACGAGTCTCTCGGGCAGGATGGCCGGAAGGTTCGCTGCGCCCGCTGCGGCCATACCTGGTGGCAGATGCCCGAGCGGGCGGAGCGCGAGCCGGTCATTCCCGACGCGCCGACGGAACTCCGGCCGGTCAGACCGGCAAAGCCGGCCACCGGCAAGGGCGCCGTGAGGGATGCCGGGACGTCCAGGACCAAGCCGTCCAAGGGACCGCGGGTCAAGCCGGCCCGCAGCACGGTGATCGGTTTCGCCGTATTGGGGGTGCTGGTCGCCGGTACCGCCGCCGGCGCCTATTTCGGTCGGGACGCCATCGTCCGCGGCTGGCCGCCTGCGGCACTGCTCTATGAGACCATCGGCCTGCCGGCCGAACCTCCGGGCTTTGGGCTGGAGCTGCGCAACATCCGCTCCGAACAGAAGCAGGACGGTGGGAAGACGGTTCTGCTGTTGGAGGGCGAGGTCGCCAACACCACCGATGCCGAGCGCATGCTGCCGCCGCTGCGCGTCAACAGCTTCGGCCCGGAGCACAAGCTGCTGCAAAGCTGGGTCATCGAACAGTCCGCCGAAACCCTCGGCCCCGGCGCCGTGGCGGGGTTCCACCACAGCCAGCCCGATCCAGGCCCGGTGACCGAGGTGACGATCACCTTCGGCGGCCCGCCCCCCGGATTGGAGCCGCCCGCTGCCGAGAAGCCCGCTGGCGAGAAAGCCCAGGAAAAGCCCGCTGCCGCGAAGCCGGCTCCCGACAAGCACGCCGCCCCGGCCAAGCCGTCGGGCCATTGATCCGATGGGGTGATCCGGTCCGGTGGCCGGCTTTACCGCTCCGGAATGCCGTATTTCCGCAGCTTGTTGGCGATCATGGTGTGCGAGGTGTTCAGCCGTGCCGCCAGCTTGCGGCTGGACGGAAAGCGCGGGTAGAGCCGGCGCAGCAGTGTCCGTTCGAACCCGTCCACCGCGTCCTCCCAGCTGCCGGCGTCCTCCGCTGGACCATCGGCCGACTGCATGCCGGCGCCGGCCAGTTCCAGGTCGTCGGCGTCCAGCATGCCGCCGTCGCTCATCGTCACGGCGCGGAAGATGACGTTTTCCAGCTGGCGCACATTGCCCGGCCAGCGGTTGGCGAGCAGGGCCGCCGCCGCCGCCGGGGTCAGGCGGCCGGGCGGCCGGCGGGCCTGTGCGGCGGCGCGGCCGATGAAGTGGCGGGCCAGCAGCAGGATGTCCTGGCCGCGTTCGCGCAGGGGCGGAACATCCAGCGTCAGCACGTTCAGGCGGTAGAACAGATCCTCGCGGAAGCTGTGGTCGGCGACCATCGCCTCCAGCGAGCGGTGGGTGGCGCTGATGACGCGGACATCCACCTTCTGTTCGCGCTCGCCACCCACCCGGCGGAAGCTGCCGTCGTTGAGGAAGCGCAGCAGCTTGGCCTGCAGATAGGCCGACATCTCGCCGATTTCGTCGAGGAAGACGGTGCCGCCATGCGCCAGCTCCAGCAGGCCGGGCTTGCCGCCGCGCTGCGCCCCGGTGAAGGAGCCGGGCGCATAGCCGAACAGTTCGCTCTCCGCCAGATTCTCCGGCACCGCGGCACAGTTCAGTGCCAGGAATGGCTTGTCGCGGCGTGGGCTGGCGCGGTGGCAGGCATGGGCGATCAGCTCCTTGCCGGTGCCGGTCTCTCCCAGGATCAGCAGCGGCGCCTCCATCTGGGCGACCCGCAAGGCCCGTGCCTTCAGCGCCCGCACCGGCGGCGATTCGCCGAGGATGCGGTCGAAGCCGCCCTCATCGAAATTCTGGATCGCATTCAGGCGCTCACCCAGGCGTGACGGCGTGAACAGGGTGATGACCGCGCCCGCCGCCTCGACATCGACGATGGGCGTGACCTCCAGAAGGAAGGGCTGGCCGTTCAGCGTCACCTCGCGGCCCGACATGCGGAAGCCGCCATCGGTCAGCTCGCGCGTCAGACCGGGTTCGCCGAACAGCTCGCCGAGATCGAGACCGGCGAGGCGCGAGTCCGGCAGTCCGGCGACCTGGGCGGCGGCGCTGCTGGCCACCACCACCCGGCCCTTGCGGTCGATTGCCAGCACCGGGTCGGGCAGGGCGGCGAGCAGTGCATCCAGATGCAGCCGCCGCCGCGTGCCCGGCAGCATGTCGATGGCTGCCACCGACTGCACGCCGACAATGGTGCGCAGCGCATCGGACAGGGCGGGAAGCGCCGTCGGGTCTAGCCCCGGTGCGTCGATGTGGA
>NZ_BADK01000419.1 GCF_000333595.1 Azospirillum sp. B506 | reverse complement strand
GCCCGTTCGTCGAAGCGCTGGATTTGCCGCAGCGCTATCCCGGCATCGTTTCCATCGCTTTTGCCCGTGCGGTGCCGGCCGCCCGCGCCGGCGATCTGGTGGCGTCGATGCGGGCGTCGGGCCTGTCGGACTTCCGCATCTGGCCGGAGACCGGCGGGTTCGAGCAGGTTGTCAACCTCTTCAACGCCCCGGTCAGCGCGGTGAATGCACGGGCCATCGGCTTCGACATGATGTCGGAGCCGGCGCGGCGGGCGACCATCGAACGGGCGCGCGACAGCGGAGAGCCGGCCGCCACCCGAGCGCTCACGCTGAAGATCGACGAGGCGGCGGGAGCAAAGCCGGCTTTCCTGCTGTATCAGGCCACCTACCGCGGCGATCCGCTGCCGCCGTCGCTGGAGGCGCGTCGTGCCTCCTTCAGCGGTGTCGTGCTGACTCCGATCAGGATCGGGTCGCTGGTTGACGGGTTGATCGACCAGGACCGCACCGGCACCGGCATCGAGATCTACGATGTGCCGCCGGCGGAGGCCGCATTCCCGCTCTACCGCAGCCATCGTCCGCTGGAGGCCGAGCCTGCTTATTCGCTGGTCCGCGAGCTGCCGGTCGGCGGGCGGATTTGGACCATCCGATACGACAGTCTTCCGGATGGCCTGATCACCGCGCATGATTGGGTGCCCGGCGCTCTGCTGGCTGGCGGCATCGCACTCGGCGTCGCGCTGGCGTTGGTCCTGCGCATGGCATTGGTCACCCACTCCCGCGCGGTGGCGCTGGCCGGCGAGATGACGGCCTCGCTCCGCCTGCAGGAGGCGGAACGGCGGCAGCTGTTCACCCAGGCGCCGCTGGGTATCGCGCTGCTCGGCACCGATGGGCTGATGATGGACTGCAATCCTGCCTTCGCGGCCGCCGCCGGACTGCCGCAGCGGGATTTGCTGGGCGCCGACATGCGTCTGCGCTTCGGCGATCAGGCGTCGGTCTTTGCCTTGGAAGCGGCGTTGCAGGGTGAAAGCGGCAAGCTCGAATCGGACCAGCCGCTTCTGTTGGGGGGACGGCGCAGCCATTTCAGTCTGCATTTCCAACCCGTGACTGCGGACGGCATCCTGAAATTCGTCCTGGCCTTCGCCGAGGACATCGGCGAGAAGCGACGAGCCGAGCAGCACATCAACTATCTCGCCCATTTCGATGCGCTGACCGGGCTGCCCAACCGCGTTCTGCTGTATGACCGCATCGCTCAGGCGCTGCGCGAAGGGCGGCGCGACGGCACCAAGGTGGCGGTGCTGTTCATCGACCTCGACCGCTTCAAGGTCATCAACGACAGTCTGGGCCACAGCTTCGGCGACGAGGTGCTGCGCTCGGTGGCTCGCCGGCTGCAGGCGGGCTTGAGGGAATCCGATACGGTGGGCCGGTTGGGCGGAGACGAGTTCCTGATTGTCCTCCGCCGGCTGGGGGAGCCGAAGGATGCGGCCTGCGTGGCGGAAAAGGTGGTGGCGCATCTGGCCAGCCCCTTCGTCGTCGGCGGCCAGAGTTTCGTGGTGACGCCCAGTATCGGCATCAGCCTCTATCCCGACGATGCGGACGATCCCGAAGGGCTGATCCGTTGTGCCGACATCGCCATGTACCATGCCAAGGCGCAGGGTCGGAACGGCTTCCGGTTCGTCACCAAGGAGATGGGGGCGAAATCGCGTGAGCGCATGGACCTGGAGGGAAGCCTGCGCCAGGCCATCTGCGACGGTCAGCTGTTCCTGGTCTATCAGCCCCAGGTCGACACCCTGACCGGCCGCATCGTCGGGCTGGAGGCGCTGCTGCGTTGGCGCCATCCCGAGGAGGGGCTGATCCTTCCCGGCCGTTTCCTGCCGGTGGCGGAGGAGACCGGTCTGGTTCTGGCAATGGGCGACTGGGTGCTGTTCGAGGCCTGTGCCCAGATCCGTCGCTGGCGCGCACAGTTCGATCTGTCGATCCCGGTGGCGGTCAACGTCTCCGGTGCCCAGTTCCGCGACGGACAGCTGCCGGAAAAGGTCGCCCGCGCGCTGGACGCCAACGGCCTGAGCGGGCCGGAACTGGAGATCGAAGTGACGGAAAGCACCCTGATCGACGATGTCGAAGCGGCGGCGGCGACCCTGACCGCCTTGAAGGAACGTGGCATACAGATCGCGCTGGACGATTTCGGCACCGGCTACTCCAGCCTCAGCTATCTGCACCGGCTGCCGATCGACAAGCTGAAAATCGACCGTTCCTTCATCCACGATCTGTCGACCGGCGTCAGCGATGCTTCCGTTCCCCGCGCCATCGTCGGGCTGGGCCGCAGTCTCGGCCTGTCGGTGATCGCCGAGGGGGTGGAGACACAGGAACAGCTGCAGCTTCTGCGCGACCTCGCCTGCGAAAGCTACCAGGGCTTCCTGTTCAGCCACCCCATCCCGGCGGACGAGGTGGAGCGGCTGCTCACCAGGAAGACGATCACGTAGATCTCATACCGTGAAAGGACACTCAAACGACCTCGAACCCAAGGCTGGCGGCATAATCAACATCCTCTCGATCGAATATATCGGTCCCGGCCTTCCGCCAACGCCCGATGGACGCCGGAGGAGATACAATAAGGCTCAACTCTTCCAGCTCTTTCCTGCTTACGTCGTAACTGAGGAAATTGCAAATTTCGCCTATGGTCGTTTGTGGCGATGCGCAAAGATGCTCGTATTTTATAATAAGAAAACGTCCATGGTTGGATTTTTCTTCCGATATGCGCATCACCCTTCTGTGGACTGCGCACCAATATTTAAGAGAGTATCTTGGCGTGATGATGCTTTGTTTGCGCCCGCCGAGGACGTGGCTTCCCCAGAGGCGGGGCTGGTTCTGATTTTCACTGTGTGCCATATCCAAGCCATTCCGAATGACATGAATATACTTCAGGGTTGGCAGGACTTTACGCAGTCTGTCGACAACGATATGTGTGTTGGGTTCCTTCCATCCCCAACGGATGGCTTTTTCCACGCTCATGTGGTGTGTCATATCGCGGGAGAAATCCTCCACAAGTCGGGAGAATTTTTCTTCTGGAAGATCGAGTATCTCGGTTCTTTTAAATATTCTTGAAAAGAGCATATTGTCATAAGATTGGTTTAGCTCTTTCCCAATAAAATAACCGATGGACTGGACTATACTTGCAACAACCCGAGTTCCGCTTCCCCCGATGGCGCCGACTGCCACGGGCGATTGCGATGATGTGCTCAGCTTTTGATGGGATAATTCCTGCATTTTTCCAAAATTATCAAGAAACCGTTCAGGGACATAAATACGCCATCCTCAAACCCGGTCGGTTTTCTCGAACAGGATATGGGAAGGGCATGGTTGAGCACGGCAATCCCTGCGCCGATGCCGCCAGGCGTTTTCAAGCCGAATCATCTTGTGGTGCGGTGTGCCCGGTAACTCGGGTGAGCCGTTCACATCTGCGTCATTTGGCCATTATCGGAGCGTCTTTCGCCCCTTGCAGCAAGCCGGAGATTTGTGCGTCACGGTCGCCCAGGGCAGCGGTCAACGCTGCGATCCTGGCGCCGTAGGTGGCCAAGGCGCTGTCACGTTCGCTGACGGCGGCGGTCAGCGCCGCGACGCTGGCACCCTGAGTGGCCAAGGCGCTGTCACGTTCGCCCAGGGCGGCGGTCAACGCTGCGATCCTGGCGCCGTGGGCGGCCAAGGCATTGTCGCGTTCTCCGATGGCGGCGGTCAACTCGGAGATACGCTTCTCCATTTGCTGTTGCGCGAAGTGAACGATGGCACGGCTGTTCGCCAAAACCATTCGGGCCTGACGCGCCACCCGGGTCAGTGACTCTCGCCAATCGGAAGCCAATGGAGCGGACCGCATGGCTTGGTACAACTGCTCCGTGATCGGAAGGCGGAGTTGCGGCTCTTGCCTTTCCTCATCGTGACGGAATTCACGCACAACCTTGGCCTGGACGGCTTCGGTCAAATCGATGTCGTCGCCGCCCCAGGGGAGGGAAAGCACGTCGATCAGGTGCATGGCCTGCTCAAGCGGGCGAGTGAACCAATCCTCGAAATGGACGACGGCTTTGATTTCGCTCCCAACATAGCTGAGCGCATTGGTATAGCGTTCCACCCAGAGCAACTCGGACTGTTCGAGCGGAAGTCCATCCCGCTTGGCCAGCGATTGCATCACGCCGCGTGGATGGCGGACCGCCAGGACATACTGTGGCCTCACGCCGAGTTCGTGGAAGATTTCCTTCCACAGCGGCAGAAGCCGGGCCGTGCGCGGATCTTTGAACCCCCAGACCTTATGCCCCTTGGCGATCTCGGCGGCCACCAGCGTTGACAGCTCCGCTTTCGCCTGTCTCATGGCGGGCAGCCGCCACCATGCCGGGGGGAGCGGCTTCAGCGCCGAAATGTCCTTCCACTGGAAACCGAGCGCCAAGAAGGCGCGCTCATGGGCTTCCATGACCAAACGGGCCTCGAAATAGCCATTCGGATTGTCAGGATGTGGCGGCAGCAGGTCTTCGCTAAGTTCAACCCCAAGCGTATGGAGAATATCTGTGCACAACGAAGTCCCGGCGCGGTCCATCCCCAGAACCACGACAACATTACGTGCCGTTCTGACGGATGATATTGCTAATGTATCCGGTATTACATCGGCAGATTTCATAATGGACCGGCCTTCATAGGATCGTGACGCTTATTGTTAAGCATCTTACGGAATTTTTGCAATCCAAAAGTGCTGGTGGGGAATGTCGTGGGCGGCGGCGCGTCAGAATTGGCTGTCGCCGAACGATGCGCTTCGTCGCCCGCGCTCTCCCCTCTCTTCCAGCAATTCCAACGTCGCCAGCGCCATCACCTGGGCCGATCGCACCATGTCGTCGATGCCGACCCATTCGTCGGGCTGGTGGGCGAGGTCGAGGATGCCGGGGCCGTAGGCGATGCAGTCCTTCAGCTGCCCAATGCGCACCACATGCTTCTGGTCATAGGTGCCGGGGGAAACCACATGCTGCGCCGGGCGGCCCAGCACGGTTTCGATGGCGGCGGCAACCGCCCGCACCACCGGGGCATCGGTGTCGGTCATCGTCGGCAGGAAGGCCAGCACCTCGCGCAGCTCGTAATCGAAGCCGGGGCGGCTGCGGCGGAGATCCTCCAGGATGGCGACGATCTCGCCGCGCACCGCCTCGGGATCCTCCTCGATCAGATAGCGGCGGTCGATCACCATGCGGCAGCGGTCGGGCACCATCGGGCTGGGCAGCCCGTCATGATCCTCGCGCTGGCCGCCATGGATGGCGTTGATGTTGATGGTGGATTGGCGGGCACCCTCCGGCACCACCGGCATGTCGGTGCGCTTGGCGGCCAGTCGGGGAATCAGCTCCGTCTCGATCCGGTGCAGCACGGCCCCCATGTGGCGCACCGCGCAGTTGCCGAGGAAGGGCATGGAGCCGTGCGCGACGCGGCCCCTGGTCTCGATCTCCGCCCACCAGACACCGCGATGGCCGATGCAGACGCGGTCGACGTTCAGCGGCTCCGGAATGATGACGTGATCGACCCTCGGACGCGAGAAATAGCCGAGCTTCGCCAGATGCCCGACGCCGCCATAGCCGCCGGACTCCTCGTCCACCGTGCCGGAGATCTCCAGGGCGCCCGCTGTCAGCAGCCCTTCCTCCAGCAGCGCTTCCGCGGCGATGATCGACGCGGCGATGCCTCCCTTCATGTCGCAGGCGCCGCGGCCATAGACCCGGCCGTCCTTCACCACGCCGCCGAAAGGATCGACGGTCCAGCCCTGACCGGCCGGCACCACGTCGATATGGCCGTTGAAATGGACGCAGGCCCCCGGCCGGGGCGCTTCGATGCGGGCGACCACGTTGGTGCGCGGATAGCGGTCGCTGTCGCCGGCGGCCCCCTCCGCCCGCACATACTCCACGGCGAATCCACGCGCGGCCAGCCGCCGTCCGATCAGCTCGGCACAGTCGGTGTAGACGTCGCCGGGTGGGTTGACGGTGGGAATGCGGATCAGATCCTGCGTCAGCGCGACCAGATCGTCGCGCCGCGAGTTGATCCGGCGGAACAGCAGCTCGGTTGCGGCGTCGGTGTCGGAGCGCATGGCCTTTCCCGCGGCAATGTCCCTCCAGTGTCGCCGCAAGTGGATGGTTCGTCCACTCCGCCTTTCGATAGGCGCGATGGGAGCGATCCACCATGGGAGCAATCTTTGTGCAGCGCACTTTCCCGGACCGCCGGACGCCGCTACAGTCGCGGCGCCCTTCAGTGGAGATCCTCGATGACCGTCACGCATCCCATCGGACTGAGCGCCCCGACCCTGGCCGACCCGGTGATCGCCGAGGTTGCGGCCCGCTTCGTCGCCGCCCGCCGCAGCGCGACCGGCCTTGCCGATTTTCCCGGCCCGCTGCCGGACGACCTCGCCACCGCCTATGCCATCCAGGCGACGGCGACTGCGGCCTGGCCCGACGAGGTCGCCGGCTGGAAGGTGGCGCGGGTGCCGCCGGCGCTGGAGGAGGCGCTGGGCGCCATGCGCTACATCGGTCCGATCTTCGCCGGCATGGTGGCGACCGCCGATGGCGGGACGTTGAGCTTCCCGGTCATTCCCGACGGCTTCGGCGCCGTGGAGGCCGAATTCGCCGTGCGGATCGCCGCCGACGCTCCCGCCGACAAGCTGGACTACAGCCCGGCGGAGGCCGCCGCCTTCATCGCCGCCGTCCATGCCGCTATCGAGGTGGCGGGCGGGCCGCTGGCCCCCGTCAACAGGCTGGGTCCGACCGCCTCGACCTCCGTCTTCGGCAACAACACCGGCCTGATCGTCGGCGAGGAGATCGTCGGCGGCGTCGAAGGTGCCGACGCCCTGCGGGCCGAAGTGCTGATCGACGGGCAGAGCGTCGGCGTCGGCAGCAGCGCCAAGCTGCCGGGCGGCATCGCCGCCGCCGTCGCCGTGGCCTTGGGCATGGCGGCCCGGCTGGGCCGGCCGCTGAAGGCCGGGCAGTGGGTGTCCACCGGCGCCCTGACCGGCGTGCACGCCATCGCCATCGGCCAGCAGGCGCGGATCGCCTTCACCGGCTTGACGCCTATGGCCGGCACCGCCGTAGCAGCCGGTCCGGCCGCCTGACGGTTCATTCGCTTCACAATCAGCGCCGCGGCTGGTGCAATCCAGGGTGTGGTGCCGGTCATGGCCGTCCGCCGCCTTGATGGAAGCCAAATGGCTGTGGGGATGCTTGAATGGCGTCCTCCTTCCAGCCGCCGGATTTCCCGTTGTGTCCCAGCCCAGCCTGTCCTCCGAAACCACCGCGCCCGATGCGTCGGGTGCGCGCCTGCTGCCGCCGGTCCAGATGCTGGCCGGGCTGGGGCTTGCCGTGGCGGGGGTGGTCGCCTTCTCGCTGCGGCCGGTCATCATCAAGCTCGCCTACCGCTACAATGTCGATCCGGTCACCCTGATCATGCTGCGCATGGTCTTCGCATTGCCCTTCTTCCTGGGAATGGCGCTGTGGCCAGGCGTCCGGAGAGGCGCCGGCACAGGGGCGCACGCACCGGTCGCCGGACGTGACCTCGCCCTGACCGTGGCGCTGGGCGTCACCGGCTATTACGCCGCCAGCTTCTGCGATTTCCTCGGGCTGCGCTATGTCTCGGCCGGGATGGGACGGCTTCTGCTGTTCCTGTATCCGACCATCGTCGTCGTGCTGTCCGCGCTGTTCCTCGGCAAGCGGATCGGCCTGCGCGAGGTGGTGGCGCTGGTGGTCTCCTATGCCGGCGTCGCGCTGGTGGTGTGGTCGGAGATCGGAACCGGACATCCCGACTTCATGACGGGGGCGTCCCTGGTCTTCATGGGAGCCTTCCTCTATTCGATCTATCTGGTCGGCAGCAGCCGGGTGGTGCAGCGGATCGGTTCCATGCGCTTCACCGCCTATGCGATGACGGCGGCCTGCCTGTGCTGCATCCTGCAATTCCTGGCCCTGCGTCCGCTGTCGGCACTCGACCTGCCTCTGCCGGTCTATGGGCTGTCGGCGGTGATGGCGGTGGTCTGCACCGTGCTGCCGGTGCTGATGACCGCGGAGGCGCTGCGGCGCGTCGGCCCCAATCTGGTGGCGCTCTCCGGCGCTATCGGCCCGGTCGCCGCCGCCGTCTTCGGCTATCTGGTGCTGGCGGAGCCGATGGGCTGGCTGCAACTGGCCGGGGCCGGCCTGACCGTGGCCGGCGTGATGATCATCAGCCTGTGGAAGACCGCCTGAGTTTTTCCCCTGGGAATAACCGGCCGCCTGCCGTCGTCTCATCTTCCAACACAATGAAAGGGATTTCCGAGATGACGAACTATGTGAGCACATCGGCTGGCTACGGTGCCGCGACTGCCGGCCAGGATGCGCTGCTGCTGGCGGCCCGCGTCCTGCTGGGCGCCATCTTCGTGCAGAGCGGGCTCGGCAAGCTGATGGCGCTCGGCGGCTTCATCGCCGGGATGGAGAGCCAGGGCGTGCCGATGGCCACCATCGTCGCCCCCATCGGCGCGCTGGTCGAGGCGTTCGGCGGGCTTGCCATCGTCCTGGGTGCCTGGACCCGGCTGGCGGCGCTGCTGGTTGGCGTCTTCATCGTCGCCGCCACCCTGATCGCCCACCGCTATTGGGAAGCCGCTCCCGACGCCATGAAGATGCAACAGATCCAGTTCATGAAGAACCTCGCCATCATCGGCGGCTACCTGTCGCTTGTTGCGTCGGGCGGCGGGCGCTTCAGCATCGACGGCTGGCTGTCCCGCCGCTAAGCCGCCGAACCGGACTACGACTCGCTCCCGACGCCATGAAGATGCAACAGATCCAGTTCATGAAGAACCTCGCCATCATCGGCGGCTACCTGTCGCTTGTTGCGTCGGGCGGCGGGCGCTTCAGCATCGACGGCTGGCTGTCCCGCCGCTAAGCCGCCGAACCGGACTACGACTCGTACGCCATCAGCGAGAGGCTGGGCACGTCGATCCGGTCACGGCCATTCAGGAAGGTCAGTTCCACCAGGAAGGCGGCGGCACGAACGTCGGCGCCGACCTGGCGCAGCAGGTTGATGGCAGCGGCCATGGTGCCGCCGGTGGCCAGCAGATCGTCCAGCACCACCACGCGCTGGCCCGGTTTCACCGCGTCGGCCTGCACCTCGATGGTGTCGGTCCCGTATTCCAGATCATAGGAATGGGCGATCTTGTCGCCTGGGAGTTTGCCGCGCTTGCGCACCATGATGAACCCGATGCCCAGTGCCAGCGCCAGCGGGGCGGCGACCAGGAAGCCGCGCGATTCGATCCCGACCAGCAGGTCCGGCTTGTGCGGGCGCACCGCCTCGGCCAGCTCGTCGATGGCTGCCTTCCAGGCGGCGCCGTTCGCCAGCAGCGGCGAGACGTCGTAGAACAGGATGCCGGGCTTCGGGAAATCCGGAATGCCGCGGATATGGTCTTTCAGGTTCATCGAAGGTCTTGTCCGTAAGGAATCGCATGCGGGAATGAACGGCCGGGTCCGCCATTCGACACTCTAGCGGCTGCCCACGCCGGCGCAAAGACGCGAGTGGGAGCTGGGACGATACGGCCATGAGCCGGATGGGGTTGACCATCCGACGATGCTCCGCCACGTTCCAGACGCGCCGGGCGGATGTACCGGTGAATGTGCGGATGCGTGCGGCGGAGCCTGTGGCAGCGACTTTGACCAAGGACGAGGCATCGGACAGGGCCCGGATCGATGCCGGTCCGGAGGATGGCGGGTGGCGGATCGGTGCCGTCGGGCGCTGGACCCTGCATGCCGCCTCCACCGCGTCGGACGCGATCGACCACGCGCCGCAGCCGGCCGCCGGCACCGCGGTTCGGCTCGACCTTGCACGGCTGGAGGCGCTCGACACCGTCGGCGCCTATCTGCTGAACCGGCTGGCCGAGCAGCTGGGAGCGGATGGGCATGCCGTGGCGGTGGTCGGGCTGCGGCCCGAGCATGCCGCCCTCTACGATGCCGTGCGCGAGGCCGGCAGGGCGCCCCCCCATCCGATCGAACGCGAGCATCACCCGATTCTCGACATGGTCGTCCGCACCGGCGAGACGACGGTGCATGCCGCCAGGGAGGTCCGGGACCTCGTCGGTTTCCTCGGCCTCGTCACCGTCACCTTCGTCCGGCTGATCCTGCGCCCGTCGCGCCTGCGCCTGACCTCCGTCCTGTTCCACATCGAGCAGACCGGGCTGAACGCCCTGCCGATCCTGGGGCTGCTGTCCTTCCTGATCGGCGTGGTGCTGGCCTTCCAGGGGGCGGACCAGCTGAAGCGCTTCGGGGCGGAGCTGTATGTGGTCAATCTGCTGGGCATCTCCGTCCTGCGCGAGATCGGCATCCTGATGACGGCGATCATCGTCGCCGGCCGCTCCGGCTCCGCCTTCACCGCGCAGATCGGCACCATGAAGGTGAACCAGGAGGTCGACGCCATCGGCACGATGGGCCTCGACCCGGTGGAACTGCTGGTGGTGCCGCGGGCGCTGGCGCTGATGATCACCCTGCCGCTTCTGGCCTTCTATGCCGACGTGATGGGGCTGTTCGGCGGGGCGGTGATGGCCTATGCCACACTGGACATCACCTTCGGTCAGTTCATCCGCCAGCTTCACAGCGCCGTCGGCATCAACACGGTGATCGCCGGCCTGATCAAGGCGCCGGTCTTCGCCCTGGTGATCGCCATGGTCGGCTGTTACGAGGGGCTGAAGGTTTCCGGCAGTGCCGAGAGCGTCGGCACCATGACCACCAAGGCGGTGGTGGAGGGCATCTTCCTGGTGATCGTCATCGACGCGGTGTTCTCCGTCCTCTTCTCCATGCTGGGGGTGTGATGGCCGGCGATCCCGTCATCCGCGTGCGGGGACTGGTCACCCGCTTCGGCCCGCAGACCGTCCATGACGGTCTCGACCTCGACGTCGAGCGGGGCGAGGTGCTGGGCGTCGTCGGCGGATCCGGCACCGGCAAGTCGGTGCTGCTGAAGGAGATCCTCGGCCTGATCGACCCGGCCGCCGGCCGGATCGAGCTGCTGGGCCACGACACCGCCGACCTCGACCGGGCGGAGCGCACGGCGCTGCAGGCCCGCACCGGCGTGCTGTTCCAGAACGGCGCCCTGTTCAGCTCGATGACGGTGGCGGAGAATGTGATGCTGCCGCTGAAGGAGCACACCGACCTGCCTCCGGGGCTGATCGCCGAGGTGGCGCGGGTGAAGATCGCCATGGCCGGACTGCCACCCGATGCCGGGACCAAGCATCCGGCCCAGCTGTCGGGCGGCATGATCAAGCGTGCCGGCCTCGCCCGCGCCCTGGCGCTCGACCCTGACATCCTGTTCCTGGACGAGCCGACCGCCGGTCTCGACCCCATCGGTGCCGCCGCCTTCGACACGCTGATCCAGGGCCTGCAGCGCAGCCTGGGGTTGACCGTCTTCATGGTCACCCACGATCTGGACAGCCTGACCTCCATCTGCGACCGCATCGCCGTGCTGGTCGACAGGAAGATCCGGGTGGGCACCCTGGCCCAGCATCTGGCCGACCCGCACCCCTGGATCCACGACTATTTCCACGGGCCGCGCGGCCGCGCGGCCCTCGATGCCAAGGAGCGCAACGACGCTCGGCAGTTTGCGAAAGGGTAGGGGCACGCCATGGAAACCCGCGCCAGCTATGTCCTGGTCGGCAGCTTCGTGCTGGCGCTGGTCGCCGGCCTGCTGGTCTTCACCGCCTGGATCGCCAAGGTTCAACTGGACGAAACGCGCGAGACCTACCGCATCTATTTCACCGGCTCCGTCACCGGGTTGCAGCAGGGAAGCCCGGTGCGCTACCGCGGCGTGCCGGTGGGAACCGTATCGGACATCCGGCTCGACCCTGACAACGTGACGCGGGTGCGGGTGACGATCATGGTGCAGAACGGCACGCCGATCATGTCCGATTCCATCGCCTCGCTTGAGCTGCAGGGGATCACCGGTGGCGCCTATGTCCAGATTTCCGGTGGGACCGTGGAGGGCAAGCGTCTGACCGCCACCGACGCCGACGGGGTGCTGACCATTCCGTCGCGGCCCAGTTCTCTGACCGCGGTGGTGGACAGCGCGCCGCAGCTGGTCAACCGTGCACTGGAAGTCATCACCAAGCTGGGCGAGATGCTGAACGGCGACAACCAGAAGGCCATTGCCGACATCCTGGCGAACGCCCGCACCATCAGCGCCGAGCTGGCCCGAGCCGGCGCCGGTCTGGAGGAGACGATGACCCAGGCGCGGCAGACCCTGCATGGCTTCGAGACGGTCGGGCCGCAGCTCGACCGCACGCTGGCACAGGCACACGACACGCTGGCGACGGTGGACGGCACCGCCAGGCAGTTGGGCGGCGAGACGCGCGACCTTCTGCGGTCGCTGAAGCGTACGTCGGACACGCTGAACACGCTGGTCGCCGAGAACCGTGAGCCTGTGCGGGACTTTACCGCGACGGGGCTGTATGAGTTGACGCTGCTGATCACCCAGCTGCGCGATCTGTCCGGACAGCTGTCGCGGGTGGTCACGCGGATCGAGAACGACCCGTCGAACTTCCTCTTCGGCGGGACGCGGCAGGGTGTGGAGGTGCGTGGGAAATGAGGCGGGCGACGATGGGCCGAGAAAGTACGGGGTTTATGCTGGGCCGGATCCTGGGAAGCGTCCTGCTGGTGGGGCTTGCCGCCTGTTCGACGCTGAATCCGACGGCGCCGCATCTCTACACCCTGACACCGCGCGCCAGTGTCGCCCCCGGCCCCAAGGCCGACTGGCAGCTGCTGGTGGAGACGCCGGCGGCGGCGGCCGGCATCGACACGCCACGCATCGCGCTGGCCCGCACGCCGACCTCGCTCGACTATTTCGCCGACGTATCCTGGGCCGACCGGGCGCCGAACATGGTGCAGGGGCTGATCGTCCAGACCTTCGAGGACAGCGGCCGCATCGTCTCTGTCGGTCGTGACACGGTGGGGCTGCGTTCGGACTATGTGTTGAAATCGGAACTGCGCGACTTCCAGGCCGAATACGCCACCCCCAGCGCCGCCCTGCCGGACCGCGTGCATGTGCGCCTGTCGGCCAAGCTGGTTGCCATGCCGCGCCGGACCATCGAGGCGGGCGAGACCTTCGAGGCATCGGCGCCGGTGCGCGGCCGCTCCTTCACCGATGTGATCGCTGCCTTCGACGAGGCGCTGGGCCAGGTCACCGGCAAGCTGGTGACATGGTCGCTGTCGCAGCGTTTCCACCCGTCCGGGATCTGACGGCCAGCTACCGGGACGCGAGTTGCAATTAGATTGGCAGCCTTAGGTGAGGCAACCGAAAAGGCCTTGCCACGCCCGCATAGCCGCGTACGTAATAGGGATGTTCGCGCAGCGCAGGATCGGGCGATGACGGATTTGTCGGACGTGTCCCGGGAAGAGTTGGAGGCGATGGCCGAGGCGGGACGCGAGGTGCGTCTGTGCCAGCGCGTCCTGGCCAAGACCGGCGATACGGTGGTGGGCGAGCTTCTGCGCGGCCACGGCACGCTTTACGAGTGGAAACACTATCCGCCGGGCGATGTCTACGACGCCGAATTCCATGCCCAGTATTATTACCACTGTCATCCCGAAGGCGAACGGCCGCAGGGGGAGCATGGGCATTTTCATACCTTCCTGCGCCCGCACGGCATGCCGCCGGGCCTGCGGCCGGCGCCGCTGGCCGATTTCGTGGCGCCGGACAACGACAACGATGCGTTGTCCCATTTGATCGGCATCGCCATGGATGTGGCCGGCCAGCCGGTGCGGCTGTTCACCACCAACCGCTGGGTGACGGGGGAGACCTGGTACGGGGCCGACGACGTGATCGCCATGCTCGATGCCTTCGAGATCGACCATGCCCGTCCGTCCTGGCCGGCCAACCGCTGGATCACCGCGATGATGCGGCTGTTCCGTCCGACCATCGTCGGTCTGCTGCGCGACCGCGACGCTGCCATCCGGCGCTGGGCGGACAGCCATCCCGACGCCTATGTCTATGAGGATCGCGGGCTGGAGGTCGCCTCGCAGAGCCACATCTCGGTGGAGCGGCAGATCGCCGAGGTGTCGCTGCAGCTGCGTGGTACACGCCGCCGACGCTCCATCCTTCCGGAACCGCCGAGCTTCGTCGAAATGCCGTGAACGGTTTCTCCTTCCTTGGACCTATGACCGCAGGTCGTGGGCCTATGACCGCGGGGTGTTAAGGAAGGTTCAACCGTTTCGGAAGATCCTCGACCTTGTGGACAAGTCTCCGCCCACATCCGCGCGGGTTTCGTCCTTCCGCGACATGATATGGAGACGGACCAGGGGCAGGAAGGGTCCGGCACCCATGAATGACGGTTTCAAGACGGGTCATCTGACCCAGCAGGATGTGGCCCGGCTTCTGGCCGACCCGTCGCCGAACAGCCGGACCGATCTGGCCGCCAAGCTGGCTCAGCAGTTCGACAGCCCGGAGCTGTCGCAGACAGAGCGACAGCTGGCGGAGGACATCATCCGCGTGATGGTGAAGGATACGGTCCTGCGTGTCCGCCAGACCCTGGCTGAAAATCTGAAATCCAGCCCCTCCCTGCCGCGGGACGTCGCCCTGACCCTGGCCCGTGACGTGGAGGCGGTGGCGATCCCGGTGCTCAGCGTCTCGACCGTGCTGACTCCGGCCGATCTGGTCGAAATCCTGCGGTCGGGTGCCGACGCCAAGAGCACCGCCATCGCGCAGCGCCCGACGGTTCCGGCCGCGGTCGCCGACGCGCTGATCGAAAGCGGGTCCGAACGCGCGGTCGCGGCGCTGGTCGCCAATGAGGGGGCGGAGCTTGGCGAGCAGAGCCTGGGCCGTGTCATCGACCGCTTCGGCGCCAGCGAGGCGGTGCAGGATCCGCTGGTCCACCGCTCCAAGCTGCCGATCACCATCGCCGAACGGCTGGTTGCCGTGGTGTCGGAGCGGCTGCGCCAGCATCTGGTCGCGCACCACGAGCTGCCGTCGAAGGTCGCGTCGGAGCTGATCCTGCAAAGCCGCGAACGGGCGACCGTCGCCCTGTTCAGCGGGGAGAACGACGAAGGGGCGCTGGACCGGCTGGTGACCCAGCTCGCCCGCACCGGCCGCCTGACTCCGTCTCTGCTGGTCCGCTCGCTCTGCACCGGCGACATCGCCTTTTTCGAGATGGCGATGTCGCGGATGGCGAATGTCCCGCTGACCAATGCCCGGCTGCTGATCCACGATGCCGGGCGGCTGGGGCTGAAATCGCTGTACGACAAGGCGAAGCTGCCATCGGCTCTGCTGCCGGCCTGCCGCATTGCCATCGACGTGCTGAAGGAGACCCCCTATGACGGCGAACCGGGCGACCGCGAGCGTCATCGCCGCCGCGTCATCGAGCGCATCCTGACCCAGTACGAGGACCTGGCACCGGAGGATCTGGAGTTCCTGCTGGCGAAGCTGGGCGACATGATGCAGCCGGAGAATGCCGCGGCGTGACCGGCCCGACCTTCTTCTCCGCCCCGGTTCCGCCCCTGGCCCCATCTCCGTCCGGTGGTTCGGCTGACATCGTTCTGCGGCTGGAACTCCGGATCGCGGAACTGGAGGCCGCCCTGCGCCAGAGCGAGGCGCGGGCCGGCGAGGCGCGTTTCCGGTCCCTGCTGCGGACGGCGGCCAGCATCATCCTGGTGCTTGGCGACGACGGCCGCATCCTGGAGGCCAACCGCGATGCCGAACGCACCTTCGGGCTGGAACCCGGCAACGCCATCGGCCGCCCCTGGACCGAGGTGATGAGCGAGCAGCCGGCCGGCGCCTTCGCCGCACAGATCGCCGCCGCGGCCGAGGGCATGGAGGTCCGCAATTTCGAGCAGATCCTGCGCGAGCAGGACTGGATGGGCGAGCGGGTTCTGCTGTGGAACCTGAACCGGTTGCCGGAAGCAGACGGTGCGCCGGCCGGCATCCTGTGCGTCGGTCAGGACATCAGCCGGCGCAAGCGGGCGGAACTGGCTCTCCGTCAGGCCCGCGACGAGCTGGAGATGCGGGTTGCCGAGCGGACCCGTGCCCTGATGCAGGAAATCCAGGAGCGCCGCCGCGCCGAACAGGCGCTGATCCAGGCGAAGGAGCTGGCCGAACTGGCCAACCGGGCCAAGAGCGAGTTCCTGGCCAACATGAGCCATGAGCTGCGCACGCCGCTGAATGCCATCATCGGCTTTTCGTCGATGATGGAAAGCGAGATTGTCGGGCCGCTCGGCCATCCCAAATACCTCGACTATGCCAAGGTGATCGGCAAGTCGGGCCAGCATCTGCTGGCGGTCATCAGCGACATCCTGGACGTCGCCAAGATCGAGGCCGGCAAGCTGGAGATGCATCCGCAGCCGATGGACGTCCGCGATGCGGTGGAAAGCTCGCTTCTGCTGATCGCCGAGCGGGCCGAGGAAGGCGGCCTGATGCTGACCCATGACATTGCCCCCGACACCCCCCATCTGCTGGGCGATCCGGTGCGGGTGAAGCAAATCCTGCTGAATCTGCTGACCAATGCGGTGAAGTTCACGCCGGCCGGCGGCAGCGTCGCGCTGCGCGTCCGCCCGGAGTGCGGCCGCATCCTGATCGAGGTGGCGGACACCGGCATCGGCATGAGTGCCGAAGGGATCGCCATCGCCCTGCAACCCTTCGGTCAGGTCGACAGCCAGCTGTCCCGCCGCTCCGGCGGCACCGGACTGGGCCTGCCATTGGTGCGCTCCTTCGTCGATCTGCTGAACGGCACGCTGGATATCCGCAGCCGCGAGCGGGAAGGTACGACGGTCAGCGTTCGTCTGCCGATGGCGCTGCCCTATGACGGGGAATGATCTGGAAATGGCCTGCCGATGATGCCCGAGCCGGTCGTTCAGGCCGGTGACCGGCGCGATGAGCCATTGTCGGTCGCGATGGTGTTCGGGATTTCCGGCGTCGATCCGCTGGAATGGGATGCCTGTGCCGCCGGCAAGGGACCATTCCTGAGGCATGCCTATCTGAAGGCGGTGGAGGAATGCGGGCTTGCCGGGCCGGATAGCGGCTGGCGTCCTGTTCATATGATCCTGCGGGAGGCTTCGGGCCGGCTGGTCGGAGCGGCTCCCCTCTACTTGCGCGACCGGTCGACGGACGAGTTCTGGCCCGAACGGGCATGGGTCGAGGGCTTCCAGGCCTCTGGCGGGCGCTATTTCCCCAAGCTGGTGATGGAGGTTCCCTATGCGCCGGTGACCGGGCCGCGCATCCTGTTGCGCGAGGGCGCGCCGTCCGGTGCGGTCGATATGCTGACCGGCGCCTTGCGGTCCTTTGCCCACCGTCACGGCTTGTCGTCCATCCATGTCGCCTTTCCCGACGAGGAGGACCGTGCCCGTTTCGAGGCGGCGGGTTGGCTGACCCGTCATGGTATCTGTTACGAGTGGCGGAATCAGGGGTATCGCGACTTCGCCGACTTCACTGGCTCCCTGACGTACCGCCGGCGCGCCGCGCTGCTGTGGGAGCGGCGCAAGGTCATGGAAAGCGGAGTGCGGTTCCGCGACGTGCCGGGCAGCCGGGTGGGAGAGGCCGATGTCATCGCCTTCCTGGAGCTGCTGGCCGATCTCTATGTCCGCAAGGGGAGGCGCTTGGCGCTGACCGCGGACTTCGTCCTGCGGCTCTGTGCCGCCTTTGGCGACAGCCTCACGCTGACCTTTGCCGAAGCGGGCGGTGTCACCATCGCCGCCCTGCTGACCATGGAAGGGGACGGCTGCCTCTATGCCCGCAACTGGGGGGCGAGGGAGACCTTGCGGCTGGTCCATTTCGAGGTCGGCTATCACCGCACGGTCGAACGCGCGATCGCCCGTGGGCTGGACCGGGTGGACGGCGGGCGCGGCGGATCGCACAAGCCGGCCCGCGGTTTCCTGCCGAAGCTCTGCCATGCCTGCCATTGGTTCCTGCACACCAACATGCGCCTTGCGGTGGCGGAAGGGCTGGAACTGCACAATGCGAAGATTCTCGCCGCCTTCGCCCAGGAGCAGGCCCGCTCCCCGTTCCGTCGGCAGGCCGGCCGATAGCCGCTTGCACGCGGCGGCACGGCGGGCCACCTTGCCTCTTTGAATGGACGACAGGCAGGGTGGGACATGACGGTAAGCCGCGACGATCTGAAGACGCGCATCGGGCAGGCGCTGGGCGAGGCCAAAGCCGATCTGGTCATCAAGAACACGCGCTTTCTCAATGTCGTCACCGGCGAGATCGCGGAAGGCGACATCGCCGTCTGTGGCGAGGTGATCGTCGGCACCTACGAGTCCTATGACGGGGTGGAGGAAATCGACGGGCGTGGGCTGACCGTGGTTCCCGGCTTCATTGACACCCATGTCCATTGCGAGTCGACCTGCGTCACCCCGCAGGAGTTCGACCGCTGCGTCCTGCCGCGCGGCACCACCACCGCCATCTGCGACCCGCACGAGATCTGCAATGTGCTGGGCGAGCAGGGACTGCGCTATTTTCTCGACAGCGCGGGGGGCACGACGCTCGACCTGTTCGTGCAGTTGTCCTCCTGCGTGCCGGCGACGGAGCTGGAGACCTCCGGTGCCCGACTGGAGGCGCCGGACCTGATCCGTCACATGGACCATCCGCGCGTGCTGGGGCTGGCGGAGTTCATGAATTTCCCCGGCGTCTTCCACAAGGTGGACGGCGTGCTGGACAAGCTGGCGGCCTTCGACGGGCGCCACATCGACGGCCATGCGCCGCTGGTGACGGGCAAGGAGCTGAACGCCTACCTGTCCTGCGGCATCCGCAACTGCCATGAGACGACCAGCGCCGCAGAGGCGATGGAGAAGCTGCGCAAGGGCATGCAGGTGCTGATCCGTGACGGGTCGGTGTCGAAGGACGTCCATGCCTCGCCGAGTTGATCAAGCCGGAACCCTCGCCCTTCCTGGGCTTCTGCACCGACGACCGCACCCCGCTGGACATCGCGGAGGAGGGGCACATGGATCACCTGATCCGCAGTGCCATCCGCCTGGGTGCCCCGGTCGCCCATGTCTACCGTGCCGCCACCTGGTCGGCCGCCCGCGGCTTTCGCCTGTATGACCGCGGGCTGGTGGCGCCGGGACATCGCGCCGACCTCGTCCTGCTCGACGATCTGGAGGATTGTGCGGTCAACCGTGTCATCCGCAATGGCAGGATCGTCGGTCCGCACAGCTTCGACGGCCGGCCGGCGGTAACGCCGGTGGGGCTGGATTCCGTGAAGCTGGAACCGGTCGCGCAGGAGGATTTCGCCGTGCCGGCCGGCGGGTCCGTCCAGTCGGTGATCGGGCTGGAGCCTGGCAAAATCCTGACCGAACACCGCCGGATCGAGGTGCCGGTGGTGGGTGGCCGGATGGTCGCCGATCCGTCGCGCGACCTGTTGAAGATTTGTGTCTTCGCCCGCCACGGCAGCAACCGCAACATCGGTCGCGGCTTCGTCCAGGGCTTCGGTCTGACGGAGGGGGCGCTGGCCTCGTCGGTCGGCCATGACAGCCACAACATCTGCGTGGTGGGGGCGAGCGACGCCGACATGCGCGTCGCGGTGAACCGGCTGATCGAGCTTCAGGGCGGCTTCGTCGCCGTGCGCAACGGGCAGGTGGTCGGCGAACTGGCTCTGCCATTGGCTGGACTGATGAGCCTGGAGCCCTTCGAGGTGGTCGAGGCCAAGCTGCGCTCCCTGCGCGCCGCCGTCCGCGTCATGGGCTGTCCGTTGGCCGAACCCTTCCTGCAACTGGCCTTCCTGCCGTTGCCGGTCATCCCGCACCTGAAAATCACCGACCGCGGCATGGTCGATGTCGACCGCTTCGAGCTGATTGCCGCCTGAACGGGCATATTGCCCTGAAAGATGGCGGCAGCCTGGAAACTGGGCGGGCGATAAGACGGCCTGCCCAGCGCATGAGCGTGGAAATGATGCGGTTGGACCACTGGCACGAGCTTTGCCACGACGACACATTATCTGTTGTCTGTCATCGAGCGAGCCTGACCCGCCATGACCCATCTGGCCCCGATGATTCATCAGTCGCACAGCCTGCTGCCGGTTCGGCCGCCGGAAACCGTGTCGATGCGGACACGGGATGGCGTGCGTCTGGATGCCGACCTGTACCGGCCCGATGCCGCCGGCACTTGGCCGGTCCTGTTGCTGCGCGCTTCCTGCGGCCGGCGCACCGCCCTGACCAGCCATTACGCCCATCCGCGCTGGTACGCGGCGCATGGCTATGTCGTGGTGGTGCAGGACGTACGCGGCTGCGGCACCTCCGACGGCCGGTTCCGTCCCTTTGAAGCGGAGCGGGAGGACGGGGCCGACGCCGTGGCCTGGGCGGCTTCACTGCCGGGGTCGTCCGGAGCGGTGGCGATGTATGGCTGCGGCTATGCCGGGATGACGCAGTGGCTGGCGCTGGCCGAAGGGCCGGCGGCCCTGCGTGCGGTGGCGCCGGCTTTCGCCGGCTGGGACGTCTTTTCCGACTGGGCTTATGAGGGCGGGGCCTTCCGGCTGGCCGACGCCATGGGCTGGGCCCTGCGTACCGCGGCCGATGCGGCACGCAGGGTGGAGGATGGCACCGGACACCGGGTGTTGTCGGATGCGGCGCGCAGCCTGCCGATCGACGACGAGATTCCGTCACGGCCGCAGGCTCTGCGCGATTATGCCCGCTACACCCACTATGACGACTGGCTGACCAACCCGGTGCCCGGTCCGGCCTGGGCCGCGCTGTCGCCAAAGGCGATGGCGGATGCCATGCCGTCCGACGTGGCGGTGCTGCAGATCGGCGGCTGGTACGACCCGCGGCTGGCGGGCATGCTGGACGCCCATGAGCACGTCAAGGCACGGGGGCGTGCGGCGGTCCGGCTGGTGGTCGGCCCCTGGGGCGCCGATGGACAGGGTGCCGATGGACATCCGGCGGCACCGGGGCCGGCACCGACGCTCGACACACTGCAACTGGCGTGGTTCGACCGTGTGCTGAAGGGCGAGGGGGGCGACCGCGGCGCTCCGGTCCGCCTTCACGATATGGAGACCGGGCGTTGGCATGATCTGCCTGCCTTGCCGGCGGCCGAGGCGGTGCTGCATCTGTCCAGCGAAGGCCTCGCCAACCGGCAGGGCGGACGGCTGGAACTGGAGATGCCAGGAACCGAGGCGCTCGACGTGGTGGTGCACGATCCGCGCAGGCCGGTGCCGACCGTCGGCGGCCATGCGGTGCCGGATGCCGCCGGTCGCCTCGACCGCGCCGCCGTCGACCGCCGTCCCGATGTCGCCACCTACACCAGCCTCCCGCTGGGCGAGCCGTTGACCCTGGCCGGGCGGGTGGCTCTGGATGTCTGGGTGGAAGCCGACGCCCCGTCCTTCGATGTCAGCGCCGTGCTGTCGGTGGTGCGGCCGGACGGGCAGGTGCTGCCGCTGACCCAGGGGCATGCGCGGGTGGAGCCGGGCGACCCGACCCGGCCATTGACCATCGCCATGCGGGCGGCCTGCGCCACGCTTGCGCCGGGATCGGCGTTGCGCCTCAGCCTTGCCGGATCCTGTTTCCCGGCCTATCCGGTCAATCCCGGCACCGGAGCAGAGCCGGGAGAGACCCGCCGGGTCGATGCACTGCCGATCACGCTGCTGATCCACAGCGGCCCCGGCCGGCCGTCGCGCCTGCGCCTGCCGGCCGGACTGTCCGCTTAAGGCGCTCCGTCTTTCTCCGCCCGGTCTCCATCCTGGCCGGCGGCCTCCAGGCAGAAATCCAGGCTCCGGGACAGGAAGCGCAGCATCAGGTCACGGAAGGGAGTCTTGTCGCCGACCGACCACGCCCGCTCGACGAGGTCCAGATACAGGTTGCGGTCGTCGGCTTCGATCACCACCGGCGGGTAGCCGGCGCGGTTCAGGATCAGGTTGCACAGCAGCAGCGCCGTCGCCCGGTTGCCGACCTGGAAAGGGCGGATGGCGCTCAGGCGGTGATGCGCCTCGAAGGCGGTGTCGGGTCCGGCGTCCGACTTGCGCATCCAGGTCGAGAGTGCCGACATCGACACGCGCAGCTTGGCCGGGTCGGGAGCGGTTTCCGCCGGATCGTCCTGCGGCGGGCCGTTGCGGTATTTGCCGGCGTCATCCTCGATCCCGCGATAGAGCACGCTGTGGAAGGCGGCGACGGTGCGTTCCGTGACCGCACCCGTCGGGTCGAAAGACAACCGTGCCATCAGCTCCAGGGATCCACGATGGTTCAGGACGAATCGCTGCTCCTCAACCGCGCGATGGCGCAGGATGCTGCCACGCTCCAGGATCGTCTTCACGTCGTCGCGCTTGAGCGGAATCTCTTCCAGCGCAGCGGCGGCGACGGTCAAATCCAGCTCG
>NZ_BADK01000420.1 GCF_000333595.1 Azospirillum sp. B506 | reverse complement strand
GCCGCCGCCGCCGGGCGGCGTGTCGGTGGAGACGATGGACTACGATCCCGTCGGCCGGGTGGCGCTCGGCGGACGTGCCGCGCCCAACAGCGCGGTGCAGCTTTATCTCGACAACATCCTCGTCGGCAGCGCCCACAGCGACCCCAAGGGCAACTGGCGCCTGACTCCGGAAAAGCTCATCGACCCCGGCCTCTACACCCTCCGCGCCGATCAGGTCACGCTGTCCGGCAAGGTGATGGCGCGGGCGGAACTGCCGGTCCAGGTCTCCGCCATGCCGGCTTCCGCCACCGACGGGCGCAACGTCGTCGTCCAGCCCGGCAACAGCCTTTGGCGTCTCGCGCGCCGCACCTATGGCGACGGCATGCTCTACACCACCATTTACACCGCCAACCGCGAGCAGATCCGCGACCCGGACATGATCTATCCCGGCCAGATCTTCACGCTGCCGCAGGTGAATTGAGACGCCCTCCTCAATCCGCCGGCATGCGGCCGATGGCGGCCCAGCCGAGCGGGGCGAGGCGCAGCAGCTCTGGCCCCTCGCCGGCCGGATTCGGCTCCAGTGCCACCAGTTCGCGGTTCTCGAACCAGGCCCAGCGCGCCACCTCGGCGGTGGTGCCGGGCCAGCCGTCGGCCAGCCGCTTCAGCACCTCCAGGTCGGCCGACGCGATGGGGAAGCGCGGCTTCGCCACCACCGGCTTGGCCGCGGGCGCAACCGGGGATGCTGCCGGCGGGGCCGGGGCATCGACGCCGGCGCGGGCGCGGATCCACTCGGTCTGATAGTTGCGCAGCGCCTGTTCCAGCTCGCTGCGCGCCGCCTCCGCCGGGCAGCGCAGATAGGTGTCCAGCAGGGCGTGCAGCGTGTTTGTCGCGTCGGTCATGTCCGTCACCAAAGTCCCCTCACAGCCATCCCGTCCGCCGGAAGCGGACAAACAGCCCGGCGCAGACCACGATGATCAGCGTCAGCACCGCCGGGTAGCCATAGCGCCAGTGAAGCTCCGGCATATGCTCGAAGTTCATGCCGTACAGGCCGGCAACGGCCGTCGGAACGGCGAGGATGGCGGCCCAGGCGGCCAGTTTGCGCGTCACGTCGTTCTGCCGCGCCGACGCCAGGATCATACTGGTTTCGAAGGCGAAGGACAGCACCTCGCGCAGCGAGCCGATCTGTTCGTTGACGCGGATCACATGGTCCTGCACGTCGCGGTAATAGGGGCGGATCGCCGGGTCGATCATCGGCAGATCGAACCGCTCCAGCCGCGAGCAGACCTCCAGCAGGGGCGAGGCGTTGCGGCGCAGCCGCTCCAGGTCGCGGCGCAGCTGGTGGATGCACTCGATCTCCCCCGTGCTGGGCGGCCGGGCGATCAGCAGCGCGTCCAGCTCGTCCACTGTCGCCGCCATCTGGTCGAGAACCGGGAAGTAGCAGTCCACCACATAATCCATGATGGTGTAGACGATGAAATCCTCGCCATGCTTCAGCAGATGCGGCGCGCTTTCCGCCCGTGCCCGCACTGGTGAATAGCTGGTCGAGGCGCCGTGCCGCACGGTGACGACATAGCCGCGGCCGGCGAAGACATGGGTTTCGCCCAAAACCAGCTCGCCTTTGTCCAGACGGGCGGTGCGCAGCACCATGAACAGGCTGTCGCCATAGACGTCCAGCTTCGGCCGCTGGTGGGCGTGCAGGGCGTCCTCCACCGCCAGCTCATGCAGACCGAACTGGTGCTTCACCTCCATCAGCAGCGTCTCGTCCGGCTCCCACAGGCCGATCCAGACGAAGCATCCCTCCTTGGCGGCCCAGGCGCCGGCCTCGGCGATGGGCACGTCGGCGATGCGGCAGCCGTCGCGATAGGCGGCACTCGCCACCACTGCGGAGCGGGCGTTATTGGGGGCAGGGGCGGGTTCTGGCGGCAGCGTCATGGAGTGGGAAACCGGCTGAAGGGCGGCAGGTCGGCGCCACTCTAAAGAGGTTCCCCGGCAGCGTCGATGAATCCGCGGGGACCGTCCGGGCGGATCGCCAGCCTCGTGCGTTCACACTGCCGAGGACCAGCTTGCAGAAAGGCGAGGGCGATGTTCGAATCGGCGGCACGCGGCATGTATTTCCTGGCGGCGGTGACGCTCGGCCTGTTCGCCCTGCTGTTCATCGGCCTGTCGGCCCTGACGGTGGTGGAGGGGATGGTGGCGCTGGACAGCGCCATCCTGACCTCGGCCATGCTGGACGGGGTGGGGATGATCGTGCTGGCCATCGCCGTGTTCGAGATCGCCAAATACCTCTACGAGGAGGAGATCGTCCGCGAACGCGAGCTGCGCCGCGCCGACGAGGCCCGCCGCACCCTGACCAAGTTCCTGACCACCATCATCATCGCCGCCAGCCTGGAGGGGTTGGTGCTGGTGTTCGAGGCGCGCACCAGCGAGATCTCCGCCATCGTCTATCCGGTGATGCTGCTGGGTGTCGTCACGCTGCTGGTGGTCGGGCTGGGCGCTTTCCAATGGATGGCGCGCCGGGCTGAAAGCATCCATGTCGATCCGGCGGCATCCGAAGCGGACGAGGCGGAGGAGGACAAGCGACCGGAGGTCTAGCGGCGCCTTCCACACCTCTCCGTCACCGACGGCCCGGTCTGAAGCTCCGCCGATCCGCCATCGGCAGGCTCAACGCCGACGCAAGGCCACGACAGCGCCGACAACCGGATCGGGGAGCGTTGTCGGTCAGCCAACCGCGGGCCCGCTGCGCTCCGACAGCAGGGTCCTGGCGATCTCCAGGGCCTCCTCGCGGGACGAGGCGAGCCGCAACGGATAGCCCCAGAATTTGGCGAAGGCGACACCGAAGGCCTTGAAGGCCAGGCGCTTGGCGGCGCTCGGCTCGATCACGATCATCGCCAGCACGAGGCTGCGCAGTTCGGCCTTGTGTTTCTTCATCCACAGCGCACTGCGTTTCTTTTCCTCCTGGCTGTGCTCATGCTCCTCGTCCGGCGTGGAATCGGTCAGCAGAACGAACGGTTCCCCGCGTCCCAGATTTGCCTCGAATTCTTGAAAATCCTTGTCGTGGTCATGATCCGGGCCTTGTTCGAACGTGACCCAGACCAATGGAAAGCTCGTGCTGTCGAACGACATGTCTTGTCTCCTGAGCGGGATCGATGTGGTCACGTCGAGCGGATGTGCCGCCACGACAGGATTGTCGCGACCGCGCCCGGAAGGGTGACGGCCAGCAGTTCCAAGGCGACGAGATGGCCGCCGTCGCGCAAACCGTCGAAGACGCCACCGAGCGTGCACAATGTGAACAGGAGTCCGCCGGAAGCGAGCATGGCCCAGTCGGTGGCGCGCCGTCCGGCAAGAGCCAGCAAGGCCGGGATGACCCAGGCGCCGTAAAAGATCACCGCGCTCCACAGCATTGTGGAATCGAACGTTATGGCCGGCATCTTTCCGCCGCTTCTGATGTATTCGTTCATATAGGTGAAGCATTGGAACGTGATGAACATCGTGGCCCCCACAGCAGGGACCAGCCACGCGAGCGCAAGTCTGACTGATTTCGTTTCAATCATGGACTAACTCCTGTTTGGATTTTCCGATGGGGGAGTTGCGCGCCGCCGCTCTTAAGAAGAAGCGCGCCGCATGTCCTCGCACCCTGGAAGCAATAGCTCACTCGGCTGTTGGCGTCATTGCGCAATCCAACCAATGTATGTTTTAATTCGGCCAAGTTGGAACGCCGCCGGGTGAGGCCCCGATGTATTTGGATGTCCGCAGCGACTGGCTCTCTTATGTCGATGAAATTCCTCGCGCTCTTGTCGCGGCGAATGCCGTTGCCAGTCTCCAGACCCTGGAGCGGTCGCCGCGGCACTCGCATCGGAAAGCGCAACTGCTGTTCACGGTCCGTGGGATCATCAACTGCGAGGTCGATGACGCTGTCTGGATCGTGCCCCCACAATGCGCCGTGTGGATTCCCGGCGGACTGCCCCATACCGTCTTCGGCTCGGGCGTGGTGGAGTGCCTTTCCCTCTTCATCGAGCCTCCCGAGGCGCCGAGCCTGCCGGACACATGCTGCACGATCACGGTGTCGGGCCTGCTCCATCATCTGCTGATGCGGGCGAACGCGATTCCGGAGCACTATGACGCCGACGGTCCGGACGGCAGGATCGTCTCCGTCATCTTCGACGAGCTGGCTGCGGCTCCGGTCGAAGACCTCCGCCTGCCGATCCCCAGCGATCCGCGCCTGAAGAGGCTCACCGACCTGTTGATCGCGGCGCCGGCGGATCGTGCCTCCGTCGCGGAGTGGGCGTCCCGGGTCGCGCTCAGCGAACGCAGCCTGAGCCGCATGCTGGCGGAAGAGATCGGCATGAGTTTCGGCCGCTGGCGCCGGCAGTTGCATGTTGTCCTCGCCTTGCGGCATCTGAGCACCGGCCAGACCGTGCAAGCCGTCGCGATGGATCTCGGCTATGAAAGCGCCAGCAGTTTCGTGACCATGTTCCGAAAGATGGTCGGCAAACCGCCGGCCCGTTACCTCCTGGAGCGGCCTGGGTCTGGGCCTGCGTCTCGCGATCCTGACCGGGGCGATCCTGACGGGGGATGAGACGGGATGCTCCGGCAAGGCCGGCCGGACCGATGCGCGACGTGCTCGCGATCAGAAGCTCTTGGTCATCCCGAGCCCGACGATGCGGCCCGGTCCGGCTGCGACGGTTTCGACGCCCAAATAGAGCGAACCGAAGGTTTCGGCACGCTGGTCGAGGAGATTGCGCCCGAAGGCATAGATTTCCAGATCGTTCGCATCGTTGCTCCACCCGACCCGCGCATCGACGATGTGGTAGGGCTTCAGATCGAACGAGTTGTCGACATCGGCGGGACGGCTGCCGGTGAACTGATACTGCACCCCGAATGACAACGAACCGGGGAGGCTCACGACGCCGGCCGAGATGTCGTATTGCAGTCCCGTGGTGGCAGTCCACTTTGGCGCATTGGGCACCCCGTTCCCGGTGACGGTGTTGATGCTGGCGCCATTGGCTCCCAGCTTGCTGTGCGTGTAGCCGAGGCCCCCCGTCAGGGTCAGCCCATCGGTGACGAGCGCGCGGCCCTGCAATTCGAAGCCGGTGGTCTCGTAATCCTGATAGGTCGTGCCGAACGTTCCGAGCGCCGGATCGAGGTAGGTCAAGACGCCGTTCTTGATCTTGTTGTGAAAAGCGCTGGCATCGAGTTCGAGGCGGTCGTCGAGCAGGCTTGTCTTGATGCCGGCCTCATAGGTCCAGCCGGTCGCCGCCGGATATGGATCGTCCACCACGCCCTTCACCGGATAGCCGAACAACGGATAGACCCGCGTGGCGTGTCCGCGCGCCACCGAGACATAGGTCCGGACCTCGTCCGACCATTTGTAAGCCAGCGCCATCCGGCCCGTCGGATAGGTTTGCGAGGCCGAATTCGAGCCTGTCAGACCGGCAATATCCTGCGAATTGCGACGCTTGAGTTCGAGGTTGTCATGGCTCAACCGGCCGCCGACCGAAACCTCCCACCGCTCCGCGACCGGGATCGACATGTCGCCGAACAGGCCGAGGTTGGTGCTGTTGAAATCGGAGTTCATCGTGATGGCGTCGAAGTAGGGCGGGGGCGCACATTGCGCGCTGACACACGTCCGCCTCCCCTCGCTGCGGGCGGCACTGGCGCCCATGACCCACCGGATCGGATCGCCTTCCTGCGAGCTCAGCCGAAGCTCCTGGCTGAAGACGTTCTCCGTGTCGTCGAGGTTGCCGCGGGAACTGAAGGCGGGAAATCCAACCCGGTCGTAGAGCAGCTTGTCGGCGTTGTCGCTTTTGCTGTTCAGCTCATTGTGCTGATAGGCACTGATGGAGGTGACCCTGAAAGCGTCGAATCGGTGTTCCACGGTCAGCGTGGCGCCGGCCTGGGTCGTCATCGACTTCGGTTCGGTCAAGCTTCCGCTGGTTGGAAAGTGCGACGCATCGCGCAGGAGGTAGAAGGGTGCGTTGCCTTCATCCCGCAGGTAGTTGCCCGTGAGGGTGACGGTCGTATCGTCGCTGCCGGTGAAGCGCAGCCCGCCACGAAAGGCCCCGATGTCGCGTTTGCCGAGGTCGTCGGTGTACAGGCTGCGGACGTCGCCGCTCTGGTGCCCGAGACGGAGGGCCATGCGTCCATCGAGCGCATCGGCGATGGTGCCGCCCAGGACCATCTCGCCCATGCGGTAGCCGTTCGAGCCGATCTCGCCGGTCGCATGGATGTCCCGTTTCCCGTCAGGCTGATTGGTCACGACGTTGATGGCGCCACCCAGGGCATTGCTGCCCCAGAGCGTCCCCTGCGGGCCGCGCATCACCTCGACCCGATTGACGTCGAGGAGGATGTTGGAGGCGCCCATCATGCTGTTCGGCACGCCGTCGGTGCTGAAGGCAACCGTGCCGTCGGAATAATTGACGGGCGATCCGAGGGAGCTGACGCCGCGAATCGAGAAGAACTGCGACCCTGTGGCTCTGCTGACCCACTGCACGTTCGGCGAGTTGCGGGCGATCGTCGCGCCGGGATCGAACGGTGCCGCCGTCAAGCTGTCCTGGGGAACGACGGTGATGCTTTCGGGGACATTCTTCAGGTCTTCCTTGGTCTTTCTGGCCGTCACGTCGATCGGGTCGAGGACCAGCGTGTCCGACGGGACATTCGTTTGCGCGGGCTTCGTCTGTGCTGGTGCCGTTTGTGCGTCTGCGACACAGGCCCATCCCGAAGCAAGGAACGTCGCGAGTAAATATATCGGGGGCGCCGACAGCTTGGCCGACAGCTTGGCCGACAGCTTGGCCGACAGCTTGTAGGTGTTCGAGCGGTTCATTTGTCGTTCCAATGCGATAAACTGCGGCGGCTTGATGGGGTGGCTTAATGCGAATGATCCGCATTAGCGTCAGAATAAACCGGATCCGGTGGAACCGGCTCTCGCGGTCTCGCCAATCGATAGGTCAATCCGGCCAAACTGCGGCCTCCCAGCCCAGCCGCTGCCGGGCGGACGTCTTTGGCGAGGCCCGAGCCATGGGGCTCGCCGACCTTGCGGATGCCGGCTGGGTTCAGACAGGACCGTCAGCGAAGGAACGTTCTGGAAGCCGCCTTCTGGCCCGACACCGCATAGGCCGACCCTCCGGGACGGCGGCTCAGCAAAGCTTGCCTTTTGCCATGATTGACCCGCCCATACCGCCTGCGCCAAGCTTGCTGCCGTCGAAGGTGGTAGAGGGAGAAGGGGCATGGCCCGCAATACGGGCAATTACACGGCCGTCTACGGCTTTCCGGACTCGGTGGACGCGGCACGGCGTCTGGCCCAGGCGCTGGAAATCCCCTGCCACATCGCCGAGCTGCATCGCTTCCCCGATGGCGAGAGCCTCGTTCGCCTGCCGGAACCGGTGGAGCGTGCCATCGTCTACCGCTCGCTCGACCGGCCGAACGACAAGCTGGTGGAGCTGACGCTCGCCGCTTCGGTCCTGCGCCGCCAGGGGGCGACCGACCTCTGCCTGGTGGCGCCCTACATGGCCTATATGCGCCAGGACGCCATCTTCAAGCCGGGCGAGCCGGTCAGCCAGACGGTGGTCGGCGACTGGCTCGGCCGCTGTTTCGACCGTTTCGTCTGCGTCGAGCCGCATCTGCACCGCACCCATACGCTGGATGAGGTGTTCGTTGGCCGTCCCTCCATCGCGCTGAGCGGCGCCGCCCCCATTGCCGAGCATCTGCGGGCGAACGGTGTGGCGTCCGGCACCGTCATCGTCGGTCCGGACGAGGAATCCGCCCCGCTGGTCGAGGCGGTGGCCGGACCGCTCGGCCTGACCGGCATCGTCGGCCGCAAGGAACGGCGCGGCGACCGCGACGTGACGGTGGCGCTTCCCCCCGATGCGCCGATCCATGGCCGGCCGGTGGTGATCGTCGACGATGTGATCAGCTCCGGCGAGACGATCTTTTCCTGCGCCCGCGCGGCGCGGGTTCTGGGGGCCAGCCGGGTGCAGGTCTATGGCGTCCATGCCCTGTTCAGCGACGTCGTCGCCGAGCGCTTCGCGGCGGAAGGACTCGGCCATCCGCTGTCCTGCGACGGCGTGCCACACCCCTCCAACGCCCTGTCGCTCAGCGGACTTCTCGCCGACGCGATTGGGGATCTTTGTGCGCCCTGATTGCCGCTAGGGAAGCATTGGTAAAGGGATGACACCTTTCAGCGCAGCAAACAGAAAGTATTCGAGGTGGGGCGTTTGCCCTGTGGAGATCGTTTCAAATTCCCCTTCTATTTTGCCGGTATCAGCCCCAGATTGTCGGGAGCGGCAATTTGCAGTAAACTTCTTTCATTCTTGACGGTTGGCGCGGGAATGATCTTGCGCCACGCATGGCGTGGTGGATGAAAGAATGAGTGGTGTCGTTGGTCGGCGGTTGGACGGAGAGGCTTTCGGACTGGGACAGGAAGAGCTGGGATTGCTGGCTGGCGTCGGCCGGCTGGCCGAAGAGCGACTTGCCGCATTGGCCGGTCGTTTCCTTGCCCATGCGGCCCTGGACGTCGAGCCGAAGCCCGACACCGTCCGCCTTCAACGGGATCTGAGCGAACACTGGCGCCTGATGTTCCGGGATGCCGGCAGTCCGCAGCATGCCGAACGCTGCCGCGCCCTGGGCGATGGCTTCGGCCGCACCGGCCTGACGCCGGCAGGCTGCGCCGCCGCCTACGGCCTCATGCTCGGCGATCTGCTGGCCCTGGTTCAGGACGCCCTGTTCTGGCGGCGGGCGACGGCGCGCCGCTCCGCCGCGGCGGTGGCGCATGCGGTGGCCTGCGACAGCGCCCGCACGCTCGCCGGCTTCAGTCCACGGGGCGCCACGGCGTCGCCGGGCGCGGAGTTCGGGCAACTCGCCGGACAGTTGATGGACCGGACCGTCGATGCCGCCATTGCCATCAACGATTCCGCGGTCGCCACCGCGCAAATGGTCGGCCAGCTGCGGGCGGTGGACCAGGAGGCGCAGGGCATCGCCGCGGCGACCGAGGAAACCGTGACCGGCATCCAGGAGATCGGCCAGCGCACCCGCGACATCGCCAACCAGGCCGCCGAGGTCCAGGCGGTGACGGCGGAAGGCGGCCGCACCGTCGACGATGCGGTCAGGCGCATGCAGGAAATCGCCGGGGCGGTGGATGGAGCCGCCAGGCGCGTCGGCGAGCTGACCATCGCCTCCGAACGCATCGCGGAGATCGTTTCCACCATCGAAGCCATCGCCAAGCAGACCAACCTGCTGGCGCTGAACGCCACCATCGAGGCGGCGCGCGCCGGTGAAGCCGGCAAGGGCTTCGCGGTGGTCGCCAGCGAGGTGAAGAACCTGTCCAACCAGACCGCCCGCGCCACGGAGGATATCCGCCTGCGCATCGATGCGCTGAAGGCGGAGATGAGCGCCATCGTCACGTCGATGGAGGACGGCACGCGCGCGGTCGATGCGGGACAGCGCGCGATCCGCGCCGTCAGCGACAGCATGGCCGGCATCGGCGATCAGATCGGCCTCAACCGGCAGCGCATGGCCGACATCGCCGGCATCCTGACCCAGCAGTCCGCCGCCGCCAACGAGGTCGCCTCCGGCACCGCCCGCATCGCCGAAAGCAGCGCAGCCAACAGTGCGGCGATCCTGCGCAGCGTCCAGGCGACGCGCGAGGTCGAAAGCATGCTGGGCAGCCAGCTGTCGCTGCTGATGGAGCAGGACGTGCCGGGCAAGATCATCAAGATCGCCAAGGTTGACCACGTCATCTGGAAGAAGCGGCTGGCCGACATGCTGGTCGGGCTGGAGACCCTGCGGCCGGAGGAGCTGGCGAGCCACGAGGCCTGCCGGCTGGGCAAATGGTATTACGGCCCCTCGTCGATGGCCTACCGCGCCCACCCGGCCTTCACCCGGCTGGAGAATCCGCACCGCCGGGTCCACGACCATGGCAAGGCCGCCGCCCGCGCCTTCGGGGATGGCGACCTGGACCGGGCGCTGACCGAGGTGGCGGAAGTGGAGCGGTCTTCCCGGGAGGTCATCGCCCTGCTCGACGAGCTGGACAAGGCGGGGCTGGCGGGTGGGGCGACGCCGGTCTCCGCCGTCGGTTTCTGATCCGGCCGGGCGGCGCCCTGCGCTGTAGGGGGCCACCCTATGGGTAATACTAACGATTGGAGAAGGTTCTGGTGTAGACTCCGGCCCGGCCGACGGGGTGACGCCCCCTTGTCCGGGATGCGAGGGATGATCCGTTGAGCGGAGGCGTGTGATGTCGAAGGTGAGGGACGTCGTGCTTCGGATGGCCCGCAAGCTGACTGAAGACATCGCCGCCTTGAGCCGCCTGCGCGCCGCCGGAAAACCGAAGACCTTTCCGCGCTTCCGCGAGATTCGCGCTGCCTACCTGGACATCCAGGGGTTGATCTTCTCGATCCAGGAAAGGTTGGAAGCGACCGGCACGGAGCTGCCGTCGAACTTTCCGCAATGGGTCCTTCGGCAGAAGTTGAGTGCCATCGCCATCTTCACCGACATCAGCCATTCCTTCGTCAGCGATCCTCCGCTGGCCCTGACCGCCTCGCTGGGCGCCTTCGACGTGCTGGTGGCGGAGCAGAAGGCTTTCAACGAGACGCTGCACACCTTCGACACCATGCTGATGGAGGCCGGTATCGACGATAAGACGGCCGACGAGCTGGACGCCACCCGCAGCAAGATCGAAGAGATCCTGGGCATGATCGAGCATCTGCTGCTGACAAGTCCGAAGATCCTAGAGGAGTTCTGATGCCGGAGCCGGCAGCCGATCCAGACGAGGATCCGAAAGCGGCTTCCAAAGCGTCTCCTGGAGCGTCTGCTTTAGCGTCTCCTAAAGCTTCCCCACTGGGGCACGGTCCGCCTGCTTCCGGCTCGGACTCCGTCAATCGTCGGGCTCTGTGCCGTCTGCATCTGCCGGTGACGGTTCCCATTCTGGCGCTGGTTGCCGGTGTGGGCCTCTCGTTGCTGGCCATGGTCCAGTCGGAACGACTGCTGCACCGCGAGG
>NZ_BADK01000421.1 GCF_000333595.1 Azospirillum sp. B506 | reverse complement strand
CGGGGAGCCAGCGCCTCTTCGCAAACGGAGCGGCCGGGGTGCGCGCCTTGCTCACGGCGTCCGCCCCTGGGTCAGCTCCAGCCGGCTGGCAACGGCGTCCCAGATGCGGGCCTGCACGCCGTCGAGGTCGGCGTCGGCCTCCACCACGGCGCAACGCTCCGGCTCGCGCCGGGCGATGTCGAGGAAGCCGTCGCGCAGCCGCTGGTGAAAGCCGATGTCCATCCGTTCATAGCGGTCCTCGCCGCCATGGCGCGACGCGGCCCGGCGCAGGCCCTTGTCCACCGCGATGTCGAGGATCAGCGTCAGGTCGGGCCGGAACTCGCCCAGCGCCGCCCGCTGCAGGGTCTCCACCAACTCGCGCCCCAGCCCCAGCCCATAGCCCTGATAGGCCATGGTGCTGTCGAAGAAGCGATCGCACAGCACCCACTTGCCCTCCTCCAGCGCCGGCCACACCGTCCGTTCCAGATGGTCGCGGCGGGCGGCGGTGTGCAGCAGGGCCTCCGTCACCGGACTCCAGCGGCCGGTCTTGCCGGTCACCAGCAGGCCGCGGATTTCCTCTGCCCCCGGCGACCCGCCCGGTTCGCGCGTGGTCTCCACCGCGATGCCGCGGGCGCGCAGGGAATCGGCCAGACGGCGCAGCTGCGTCGACTTGCCGGCCCCTTCGCCGCCTTCCAGCGTGATGAAGCGGCCGCGATTCGAGGAGGTCGGCATCGTCGCCGCGGTCACAGGCTGTTGCCGAAGACGAGATACTTGGCGGCGGCGAAGGCGCGGCCGAACATGCCGGCCTTCGGCACGTCCTGGGCGGCCACCACCGGCACCTCCTTGCCCGGGAAGCCGGGGGCGGAGATCACCAGCTTGCCCACCGTGTCGCCCTTCCTGATCGGCGCGGCGACCGGGGCGTTGCTGACCAGCGACACCTTCATGCCGGGGCGGTCGGAGCGGGCCATGGTGACGCTCAGGTTCTGCGGCACGGTGACCGGCACCATGTCCTGCTCGCCCAGCCAGACCGGCACCTGCTCGATGGTTTCGCCGCCCCTGTAGAGGGTGTAGGAGGCGAATTCGCGGAAGCCCCATTCGATCAGCCGAGCCGATTCGTCGGCGCGCGCCTGCATGCTGGGCAGGCCGTTGACCACCAGCAGCAGCCGGCGCCCCTCACGCTCGCCCGACGCGGTCAGGCCGTAACCGCCGGCCTCGGTGTGGCCGGTCTTCAGGCCGTCGACATTCATGTTGCGGTAGAGCAGCGGGTTGCGGTTGCCCTGGGTGATGCCGTGATATTTGAACTCCCGGATCGAATCGTACTTGTAGAATTCGGGGAAGTCCTTGATCAGCCGCTCGGCCAGGATCGCCAGATCGCGGGCGGTCATATAGTGGTTGGGGTCGGGCCAGCCGGTGGCGTTGGCGAAGTTGCTGTTCTTCAGCCCCAATTCCTTCGCGCGCTTGCTCGCCTGTTCGGCGAAGGACTGCTCCGATCCGGCCAGCCCCTCGGCCAGCACGATGCAGGCGTCGTTGCCGGACTAGAGGATCATGCCCTTCAGCAGGTCGTCAACCTTGATGTTGAAAGGGGCTCGACGAACATCT
>NZ_BADK01000422.1 GCF_000333595.1 Azospirillum sp. B506 | reverse complement strand
TAGAACTCGATCAGCCGGTCTCGCCAGGCCGAGAGCTTGAAGAAATAGGACGGCTCCTCCACCCACTNGCACTCGGCGCCGGTCGGGGCGATCTTCTGCCCTTCGCCGTGGGTGGTCAGCTCATCCTCGCCGTAGAAGGCTTCGTCGCGGACCGAATACCAGCCGGCGTAGGACCCCAGATAGATCTCGCCGCGGTCCTTCAGCAGCGTCCACAGCGCCTGCACCGACGTGACGTGGCGCGGCTCGGTTGTGCGGATGAAGTCGTCGTTGGAATAGTTCATCAGCGAGACGAGATCGCGGAAGTTCTGCGACACCCGGTCGGTGAACTCCTGCGGCGCGATGCCGGCCTTTTCCGCCGACTTCTCCACCTTCTGGCCATGCTCGTCGGTGCCGGTCAGGAACTTCACGTCATAGCCGTCGAGGCGCATGAACCGGGCGAGGACGTCGCAGGCAAGCGTGGTGTAGGCGTGACCGATGTGCGGCACGTCGTTCACGTAATAGATCGGCGTCGTCAGGTAGAAGGTCTTCGGCCCGGCCATTTGCGGCACTTTCTTTCAAGTCAGGGTCAACCGGCAGGTTCTGACATAACCCTAGGCGGCTGCCGTTTCCAGCGCCGACAGGGCGTTCAGGACCACCTGCTTGCGGTCCAGGTTTGCGGATTCCGCGCGCGCGAAAAGACGCTGAACCTTTTCCCACACCTCCACCCAACGTTCAAGACCGCGGGCGTTGGCCAATCGGGTCATCAGCGCGGCCTCGCCCGGCACCACCTCCGCCGGCCAGGAGCCGCGGGCGAGCGAACGGGCGAAGCGGGCCAGCCACCAGACCAGCAGCTCGGTCGCCGTCTCGAACATCCCGTCATCCTGTTTGCGGGTCAGCTTGTCGCCGAAGGCGTGTGCCGCGACGATGTCGATGCGCGGCAGGTCGGACAGCAGCCCGATCATCTCGCGATAGAGCGCCAGCCCGCCGGCATCGGCCAGATCGATGGCGCGGCCGACGCTGCCCTCGGACAGGCGGGCCAACGCCGGGCGGTCGTCGGCGGCGATGTCGGGCCGGTGCTGGCCCAGCAGCTCGATCACCGTTTCCTCCGCCAGCGGCTTCAGCGTCAGCTTGCGGCAGCGCGAGCGGATGGTCGGCAGCATGCCGCCGGGATTGTCGCTGACCAGCAGCAGCAGGGCGCCGGGGGGCGGCTCCTCCAGGATCTTCAGGATGGCGTT
>NZ_BADK01000423.1 GCF_000333595.1 Azospirillum sp. B506 | reverse complement strand
GAGGCACGGACAGCACGGGGGGGGCTGCTCGGCGGACGGGCCGTTTCGGAGGTCCGCAAGGAACTGGCGGAGGAGCGGCACGAAGCCGAGGCGCTGGTGGAGAAGGCCTCCTTCACGCGGCAGGACGCAATCGCCCGCCTGTCGGCGGCGGAACAGGAACGGGAGACCCGCGGCGAGGCGGCGAAGCGGTGCGCCGAGACGGCAGGGGCAATCGGCGAGCGGCTGGAAAGGGCGGTGGCTGACCGCGGCGTCGAGCTGGAGGAAGTCCGCCGGTTGCTCGCTGCGCCGGAGAACGAACTCGAAGCGGAAGAACTGGCGCTGGCGGTGCTGGAGCGGGCGCGCAGCGATGCCGCCCTGGTGGTTGCCGAACGGAGGCGGCAACGCGCCGATCACCATGCGGCGGACCGGCCGGCGTTGAGCATCGAGGAGGCTGCCGCGACGGCGGCCAGCATCCGGACGGTGCTGGAGCGCGACCGCGACCGGCTGGGCTCGGCACGCGGACGGCTTGAAGCGGACGACGCCAACCGGCGGCGGCTCGCCGGGCTGACCGCGACGATCGAAGCGCAACAGGCCCGCTGTGCGCTGTGGGGCAAGATGGCTCAGTTGATCGGTTCGGCGACCGGGCAGAAGATGCGCAACTTCGCGCAGAGCCTGAGTCTGGACCTGCTGCTGACCCACGCCAACCGGCATCTGGAGGATCTGGCCCGCCGCTATCGTCTGGAGCGGGTGGACGGGGCCGACCTGGAAATCCAGGTGGTCGACCGCGAGATGGGCGACGAGCGGCGCGGCGTGCACAGCCTGTCGGGCGGCGAGCTGTTCCTGGTGTCGCTGGCCCTGGCGCTCGGGCTGTCGGCGATGGCGGCGGGGACCTCCGGCGGGATCGGCACGCTGTTCATCGACGAAGGGTTCGGCACGCTCGACCCGGACAGCCTGGACGTGGCGCTGTCCTGTTTGGAGGCGTTGCAGGCCGGCGGGCGGCAGGTCGGCGTCATCAGCCATGTTCCGGCGATGGTCGAGCGCATCGGCACGCAGATCCGCGTGATGCCGCTCGGCGGCGGCCGCAGCCGGGTGACGGTGCAATCGGTGCGGAAAGGCGCT
>NZ_BADK01000424.1 GCF_000333595.1 Azospirillum sp. B506 | reverse complement strand
GCACCAGCAACTGGACCAGGGCGTAGTCGCGCCGGGCGTTGCCATGCCCGGAGGCGCGGGCGGCGCACAGCAGGGCGTGGACCTCGGCGGTGGTCAGGCCGACCGGCTGCCGGTCGCGGGCGTGGCGGAGCGGGCGGACGCCGTCGGCGAGATTGCCCGGCAGCCATCCCTTGCCGGCCGCCCAGCGGCCGAGGCGGCGGAGCGCTTCCAGGCGGCGGTTGATGGTGGCCGGGCGCGGGGGTTGGCGGTGGCGGCGGTGTTTCCCGCAATGCCATTCCCCGGGATGGGAGCAGGTTTATGGCGGGAAAGATGGCGGGCGGGCCGGCGAAACACCAGGAAATTCCGATTCCCCGTCATGCTTTCCCGCAATCTCTCCAGCGGAATCAGTTAAAACGGGACGAAGGTGGTTGGCTGCACACCCTTGCCGGGAGATTCGGCTGAAATCCGGAGCCCTTACCGTACATTTCCGTGCGGTTGGGCCTTCCGGCCCATTCTCGAGTCCGCCTATAAAGCCGGAGTGACACCATCACCCCGTCGGCCGGTGCGCCACGACCGCCTTGCCATGCGGGTCGACGGGCACCACACTGGTTCCCGACGATCATGCCCCGGGCTCTCGGCGCGGAAACCCGGGCCGGACCGATCGACACCAGGAGACGAGGATGCCCATCCCGCTCAGTGCTGAAACCGAAGTCCTGGCCCGCCAGCTCGCCGCCGTTCGCGGCCAGAGCATCGACGAGGCCGTCCGCACCGCCGTGCGCGACGCCCTGGCGCGCGCCGAGCAGCCGGCCGCCGCCGGTCTCACGGCCAACCAGCAGGCCAAGGTCGACCGCATGCTGGCACGGGTCAAGGCGTTGCCGCCGCTGGACGACGGCGGGGACCCGGACGCGGCCTTGTACGACGACCACGGCCTGCCGCGCTGAGCCATGGTCGTCGACACCTCGGCCCTGGTGGCCATCCTCAAGGCCGAGCCGGATGCGGCCGCCGTCCTCGCAAAGCTCGCCGCCGCCACGGTCTGCCGCCTGTCGGCGGCGAATTTCGTCGAGGCCGGGCTGATCGCCCACCGCGACCCGACGGGCGCCCACCGCGAAGCGCTGGAAGACCTGATACAGGAGTTCGACATCCGCATCGAGCCGGTCAGCGAGCGGCAGGCCCGGCTCGCTCTCGACGCATTCCGCCGCTACGGCAAGGGGACTGGACACCCAGCCGGCCTCAATTATGGCGATTGTTTCGCCTATGCCCTGGCTGCGGACACCGGCGAACCCCTGCTGTTCAAGGGGAATGACTTTTCCCGCACCGACCTTACACCGGCATGAACGGCGATTTGGACGATGCCACCGGGGATGACCGGCCGGCCTCCCTTCCGGTCCCCGCCCCGGCCGACCCCTGGCTCCCCGGGCTGCTGGTCGCCGACGAGGTCGAGGCGGCCCGCCGCTACGTCGAGGCCGCCATGGCCCCGGCGACGCTGCGCGCCTACGCCAACGACTGGGAGCTCTACACCCGCTGGTGCGCCGACCGCGGCCTGGAGCCGCTGCCCTCCGCCCCGGCCCAGGTCGCCACCTTCCTCGCCCATCAGGCCGAGCTCGGCCTGGCAGTCGCCACCATCGAGCGCCGGCTTGCCGCCATCGGCCATCACCACCGGCGCGCCCGCCTGCCGGCCCCCCTCCGCGATGGCGGACGCGCCGGCGATCGAGCAAACCCTGCGCGGCATCCGCCGCACCCACGGCAGCGTCCCGAAGAAGAAGCGGGCCGCCACCCATGATCTGGTGCGCACCATCCTGGAGGCGATTCCGGAGACCGGCATCCGCAACCTGCGCGACCGCGCGCTGATCGCCTTCGGGCTGGCCTCGGCGATGCGGCGCTCCGAGCTGGCCGCCCTGCGTCTGGAGCACCTGACCCGCGCCGAGGACGGGGTGCGCGTCCTGATTCCGAAATCGAAGACCGACCAGGAGGGCGCGGGCCGCACCATCGCGGTGCCGCGCGGGTTGCGCATCCGCCCGCTGGCTCTGCTGGAGGCGTGGCTGGTGGCCGGCGAGATCGCCGAGGGCTTCGTGTTCGGCCGCATGCGCAAGGGCGACCGGGTGACCGGGGCGGCGATGAGCGGCGAGGCGGTGGCGCTGGTACTGAAGGAACGGGCTGCCGCGGTGGGGCTCGACGCCGCCGAATTCGGCGCCCATTCCTTGCGCGCCGGCTTCCTCACCTCGGCCGCCGCCACCGGCGCCTCGCTGTTTAAGATGCGCGACCAGTCGCGGCACGAGTCCCTCGACGTGCTGGCCGGCTACGTCCGCGACGCCGACCTCTTCAAGGACCATGCCGGCGCCGGATTCCTTTGAGTGGGGAGACTGCGAGCAAGGTTCTCGCCCGCGCCTTCGGGGACCGTCCAGCTCCATCGCTTCGGGGACGCCCGGGGGCGTCGCGATGACCGCGGTTTCTCAAGAGACTGCGTCTCCGGGAAACTCGGTGCGGTTCGGTTGGCGCCGGCTGCACGAGTGGCACCAAGCCGGCGTTTGGGAGCGGCTTCACCGCGTGCTGCTCGACCGGCTCGGCTATGCCAACGCCATCAACTGGGATCGCGCGGCGGTGGACAGCGCCAGCGTTCCAGCAAAAAGGGGGGCGAGGAGACTGGGCCGAACCCGACGGATCGCGGCAAGCCGGGCTCCAAGCGCCATATCATCGTCGATGCCAATGGCATCCCCCTCGCCTTGAGGATCTCGCCGGCCAACCGGCATGACAGCAAGTTCCTGGAGACGTTGGTCGATGCCGTGCCGGCAATCCGCCAGTGTGCGGGCCGACCACGACGACGCCCGGTCAAACTACACGCCGACAAGGGCTACGACTTCGCCCACTGCCGGCAGGCGCTACGCCGGCGGGGGATCATCCCGCGCATCGCCCGGCGTGGCATCGAGAGCAGCGAGCGCCTTGGCCGACACCGATGGGTGGTCGAGCGCACACTTGCATGGTTCGCACGCTTCCGCCGCATCGCCGTCCGTTACGAACGGCGCGCCGACATCTTCACCGCTTTCCACTACATCGCCGCCAGCCTCATCTGCTGGCGTTTCGTCCAAAGATGGTTCTGTTAGGCGCTCAACACTCATCGGGGTTATCAAGGGCGGAGCGGTTTCCCTCCGCGACCCGCCGGAGAATGGCGGCGACGGTGTCCAGGTCCTCGGCCATCGCCCAGCCGAACGCGGCGCGCCGCTGATTGGCGAAATCCTGTGGGCCGCCGCACGCGTCCGGCGGGCTGGTTTCCCGGCCGGCCAGACACACCGGATGCGGCGACCGGGGCACGGTCGCCAGGATCGTCTCGACGCGGATGTCGATCCGCCAGCCGGCGCGGAAATCGTATTCGTAGAGGAAGCGTTCGGTGGGCCGGAACCGGAAGCGCGCCAGAGGCACCGCCTCGGCGTCCTCGCCGAAGTGCAGCCCGCCGATGGCCGGGATGCCGTAGCTCCGGCCATGAATGCGGAAGCGGTGCAGGTGATCGTCTTTCCAGCCCATCAGCACCTGGATGACCTGGTGCAGATCGGCGATCGACAGGCGGTCCTCCACCCGCACCCGGCGCCACACCGCCGGATGGACGTCGCGCAGCTGCACCTTCAACTGGAGCATCTGGGGTGGAGGCGAGTCGGGCATGGCGCATGCTATACCTCAGCCGAGTCGCAGTTGCCCCCGGTTTGTGATGGGCTCGTTGCGTCTCGCCGCCGCCGTCTATGCCTTCGCCCGCCGGGCCGCCCGCGGGCGGCGTCTCGCCTACGCAATGATTGCCGAGCCGGTCGATGCCGCCATCGACGACGCCCGCCTGGTCTACCGGAAGGCGTTGGGAGAGGTCTTCCTCCGGCTGGTGTCCGAAGGGGTGGGGAACGGCGAGCTTCCGCCCCAGGACGCCGCCATCTCCGCCGCCTGCATCGTCGGTGCCTGTCTGGAGGGGCTCGTCGGGCCACTGGCCCCGCAGGCGGCATCGATTCACGACGCCGGAGTCGGCCTGGCGGAATCCATCGCTCGCTTCTGTCTGCGCGCTGTCGGCTGCGATCCGGCCGTCGCCGTCGACATCATATCGCGCGGCGGCTCGGACCGGTGGTCGGTCACGGCCCCGCCTCCGCCGGCCTGACTCTTGCCGGGCACGGCAGCAAGGGCGCCGACGACGTGCGACAGGCCCGGTGCCAACAGGCACAAGGCCCGTCAACCATCCGAATGAATGCAGAGGAGAACAAATGCACAACCGTGCGGATGCTGGTACGATGCGGCCAGACACCGTGGGTGTAGGAACGAACTTCGGAGAATGGAATGGGGTATCGCAGCGGACGGATGCTACGGACTCTGGTCGTATCCCTGGCCTTGTCAGTTCTCTATGCAACGGCCTGCACCGCAGCGGAAGCGATACGCCTGGGCTGGCAAACCCAATGGGCCACCCAGGGCCAACTCGTGATGGCACTGAAACATACGACGATCCCTGATCTTGCCGGTGTCGCGCTTTCCTTCACCGGTTTTCCCTACGGGGCGCCGCTCAACGCCGCCGCGCTGGCCGATCAGGTGGATATCGTGTTGACGGCCGACCAGCCGGCGCTCGTTCTTCTCGCACGCAAGCCGCAGGCACGGATCGTGGGCCGTCTCATGTATAACCGTGCATGCCTCTATGTGCCGCGCTCGTCCCCGATCCGCGAGGTCGGGGAACTCGGCGGTTCCACCATCATGGGCCCGGCGGGGGCCGCTGCGGAGCGGGTCGCGCTGGCCGCCTTGCAGGGCGCAGGCGTTCCACTGGCCGGATTGCGCCTGGGTAATCTCGATATGGCGCAGCAATCCGCGCTGCTGCGCCGTGTGGCAGGGCAGCCGGAACACCGCGAAATCGGCGCGCTTTACGGATTCGACCCCTTGGTCGCCGCATTCGAAGAGGCGGACAGCATCCGGTCCCTCCATTGCGGCAAGGTGCTCGCCGTGATCGTCGCCTCGGAGCGCATGATGACGGAACGCCGTGACCAGTTGGAGCGGTTCCTCGCCGCACTGGCGCTCGGCTGGTGGCATTACGCAAGCCATCCGCACGAGATGAACGCCGCCTTCGCCGCCGAGGCCAAGCTGGACGTGACGGAGGGTGCGCTGGAACGCGCCGCTGCCGTCGAACCGAACAGAAGCGCCAGGCAAATCGGGGACGTGCGCATCGACCTGTCGGCCGAAGACCGGGCGATGCTGACCGAGGTCATGGCGTTCCTGGTCGACCGGCGGATATTGACCCGAACCCTGGATGTCGCGACGCTCATCGACACCGGACCGCTCAAGGCCGCGATGACGCGCTTCGATCTGTCCACCCTTGCCGCTGCCGTGTCTCGCTGATCCGGAGGGGAGAAGTGCATCACGAGGTCCTGTTGCCGATCGCCGGCTGCCTGCTGGCGGCGGCACTGTGGGGCGTCTGTGCGTCTGTTTTCGATATGGTGCTGTTGCCGCCACCCTCCGCCGTCGCCATGGCAATGGTCGAACAGGCGTTCCACGGTGGGCTGGGGGAGGACGCCTGGGCCAGTTCCGGCCGCGTCCTTGCCGGGGTGTGCTTCGCCTTCTCGCTCACGTCCGTTCTGGTTCTGGCGGCAGCGTTGTGGCCACCCTTCGAGCGCATCGTGTCCGGACCGATCGAGCTGACGCGGCCTGTTCCTCCGATCGCCTGGACGCCTCTGGCGATCATGGCGCTCGGCGTGGGCCCTGGGGCCGCGGTGGCGATCGTCACGGTCGGTGCGTTCTTCCCGCTCTGGCTTTCCGTGGCCAGAGGATTGCGGGAGGTTCGGAAGGTACACATCCTGGCGGCGCGGAGCCTGGGAGCCGGCCATGCCCGGCTTCTCGCAGACGTCATCCTCCCCTCCATCCTGCCATATGCGCTGCATGGCCTGAGGCTGAGCACGGGGTTCGGCTGGTTCAGCGTCGTCGCGGCGGAAATGATGGGGGCTCCGAGCGGACTTGGCCGGGGCATCCAGATGTCCAGCCTCAACCTGGATGTGACGAACCTCTACGCCTACATCCTCACGACTGGGATTGCCGGGTTCGCCTGCGACAGGGCGCTGTTCGCCGTCGAGCGGTCCGTGAGCCATTGGCGGGGAGGCAAGGCCTGACATGGATTGGCTGGCGATCGACCGGCTCAGCGCCGGCCATGACGGGCGGATCGTGATCAGGGACCTGTCGTTGTCGGTCCCGCGGGAGTGCCGGATTCTGGCGGTGATGGGGGCGAGCGGTGTCGGCAAATCCACTCTGCTCTCCGTCATGGCCGGCCATCTCCGCCCCTCGCAGGGCTCCATCCGGATATGCGGGGAGCGGGTGGAGGAGCCGTCAGGCTCCCGCCCGATGGTCTTCCAGGACCACAACCTGTTTCCCTGGAAGACCGTGTCCGGCAACATCCAGTTCGGCCTGAAATGCCTTGGCGTCCCTGCATGGATCCGCGCCGAGCGCGCACGCGAGCTTCTGGACCGCATGCGGCTTGCCGGGGTCGCGCAATGCTACCCGTCGCAGTTGTCGGGCGGTATGCGCCAGAGGGTCGGGTTGGCGCGGGCGATGATTCTTCGTGCGCCGTGCCTGTTGCTCGACGAGCCGTTCAATGCCCTCGACACGGACGTCCGGGAGCTGTTGCAGGACGAGCTGGTCCGACACGTGGTCGAAACCGGCACGCACGCGGTGCTGGTGACGCACGACCTTGCGGAAGCCGTGTACATGGCGGATGCCGTCCTTGTGCTGCGCGGCGGTGCCGATTTCGACCTCCTGCCTGTGTCGGAAACCCCGCTTCCGCAGAGGGCCGCATGGAGGGCCGGCACGATGATGGCCGATGCCGTGCTTCGGCTGCGGCGGGCCATCGCCGGCGCCCCCGGCGATGGGGATACCGGGCACGCAGAGGGCAGCCTGCGGCGACCTGGAGCACGTCGCGTGGAACCGGAATCGGTTTGAAGCGCGTATCCGGCTGCCCACGCCATCCGGGGCCGGGGTTTGTCGTGTTTTCTAGCGGACGCACGAAACGTCGGGGGCCGGCGAGCGGTCCGCCGGATCTCTCAGGCGTTCGCCGGCATCAGCAGACCTAGGATATCGTCCTTCACACGGCGATTTTCCTCCGGAACAAGGAACGACTGATCGAACGGAGCCGCCTCGCACTCGTCGGCCCGTCTCAGATTCATCACCGGAACCGCCGCGCGGTCATGAAGGATCGCCAGGGTGACCGCGAAGGTTCCGTGATCGGCGCTGGTGGTGTGCAGCACGCCGCGTTCGACATGGTACACGCAATGATCGGTCAGCCGATCGCCGCCGATGATTTCCGCCCCGACCAACTCTTCGGTCGGTCTGGCGACCGTCACCGTTCCCGTGTCGACGAAGACATGGAACAGCTTGTAAAGGGGGGGCTGTGCCGCAGGCACATGGCGGAAGTCGGTGTTGGTCAGCGGCCCGCGCAGCACATAGCTGGCCAAGTGCCATGCGTGGGAATGACACAAGGGCTGCGGCGATTGCTCGTACCGGATCGTCGGATGCCAGACATGAAGGCGGAAAACCGCTGTCGTGCCTTCATGCATACATTCGCCCAACGTCGCCTTCAGGAACCCGAAAGGGTGTTTTTGAAATCGCGTGTCCGTGCTCCCGGCTGCCTCGCGCACCCACTGCGCGACGTCGGCCCTCAAGGCCGGGTCGGACACCGGGCCGGTGGAATGTTCCCTGAGACCGGCGAACAGGCGACTGGCCCTTTCCTCATTCATGACTTCCCCTCCGGTGCGTGGTTTTCAGCCCAACCGGCGCCAAGGAAATCGGTCGCTTTTCGTGGGGATCGTGTTCGAGATCGAAGCAATGGACGGCATCGCCGCCCAGATCGATGATGGTCTTCTGTTTCGGCGTCATGCGAAGGCCGACAAGGGGAGCAAGATCGGCTCCGGCGAGTTCCTCTCGATAATATGTTTCCATATAGGCAGGCCGGTGTTCGCTTTCGGTGGTCAGCAGGGGTACCAGCGACCGGCCATCCCGCTCATGGCCGTCGGCGAGCCCGGCCATCTCGGCAATAGTCGGCAGTATGTCGAGCAGCCTCACCTGCGTATGCACGCGACGGCCCGCGGGAACGACGCCGTTCCGGACGATGATCAGGGGGACCAGCTGCGTCGCATCGTAAAGCAGGCAGCCATGCCCCCGTTCCTCGGGATGCCCGAGTTGCGCGCCGCCATGATCGTTCGGATACCAACCGTTGAGGTCCTCGCCATGATCGGAGAAGAAGACGAACAGCGTTCGTTCGTCGAGGCCCTTGCTCTTCATGGCATCCATGAACCGACCGAGGTGATGGTCGACGTAGAGCGCCTCTCCTTCGTAAGGATTGAGAGGGGTTTGTCCGAAAGTGTCCGGAGCTTCGTATGGCCAATGGGTGTCGAAGAAGTGCAGGAACAGGAAGAACGGCTCCGTCCGCCGATCGTCGAGCCATGCCAGGGCGCGCTCCAGAACCAGGGAGGCCCGTTTGAGCGCCATTCCTCTTACGGCGACATCGACGGAATGAAGAGGATCGCTGCCGTCAGGAAGGCGGGGAATTTCATCGTCGTAATCGTAGAAGCCCATGTCGAACCCATACCACCGGTTCATGCCGGGGCAGGAGACGATGGCCTTGGTTTCATACCCGGCGGCGGCGGCAAGCTGCGCCAGCGTCGGAATTTCCGGATTCAGCTTTTCCCGGAACAGATGCCGGACGCCATGCTTGGCCGGCAGCAGACCCGTGAAGACGCTGGCATGGCTGACCGGGGTCAATGGAGCCGGAGAAATGGCATTGAGGAACGAGGTTCCCTGGTTCATGAGAGCGTGCAGGCGCGGCATCCTTCCGCTGTAGGCGACGTCGGCTCTCAGCGTGTCAAGGCTGACGAGAACGATGTTCGGCGCGCGCATGACCGACTCCCGCGGGTATATCGAAATAGCATTCCATGCCGCCGGTTTCAGGCCGGCGTCCGACATCTTATTGGAATTGTCTGAAATGACCAAGGCGCAACCGCCACCGGCAACCCCGTACCTCGGTGCGGTCGTTTTCCACGCGCCCGGCCCGCCGCTTTTCAGTTCCCCGAATGCCGACGGAGTGGCGTCGCGTCATTCCGACAGGTTCGGTTCCGCCGTCAAGCGAAGGTCCGACACGCGGCCCGCTTCGAATTTATGGGCGGCAAGGCAGGCGACCATGGCGGCGTTATCCGTACAGAACTGGGGCGGCGGATAGATCAAGCGAAGACCGGACGCCTCCGCCGCGTCGGTGAAACGCTGTCGCAGGCGCCGACTGGCCGCCAGGCCGCCGGACACCGAAATCGCCCGGACCCCATGACGCTCCGCGGCGCTCAAGGTCTTGTGGACGAGAACGTCGCAGACGCTCTCGAAGAAGGCCGACAGCACCTCTCCCTTGTCGAAGGTGTCGGCGTGCTTGTCGCGGAACTGCCGCATCGCGGTCTTCAGGCCGCTGAACGAAAAATCGAAGTTGTCCTGATGAATGAGCGGCTTGGGGAAATTGAACGAGCCGGGCCTGCACGTCATCGCGTATTCGTCGACGGCCTTTCCGCCGGGCATGGGGAGCCCGAAGATGCGTGCCACCTTGTCGGCGCACTCCCCGGCGGCGTCGTCCAGGCTTCGCCCGACGATGCTCCAGGAGAAATGGGCCGTCTGATGGATCAGAAGCGTATGCCCACCGGCGACGATCAGGTGGACGATGGGGAAGGGCATCTCTCCCGTTCCGGTCAGCAATCCGGCATAGGGGTGCGCTTCGATGTGATTGATACCGATCAGGGGAATGTCCAGGGAGAAGGCCAGGGCCTTGGCGGTGGCCAGGCCGACAAGGATGGACCCCATCAGCCCTGGCTTGTGCGAGACGGCGACCCAGTCCAAGGCGTCGAAGCCGATCCCGGCTTCGGCCAAGGCGCGCCGGATCAGCGGGTGAATGACCTCCAGGTGGCGGCGCGACGCGCGCTCGGGCACCACGCCGCCGAATATGGCATGATCGTTGAACTGGCTGAGGGTAAGATTGGCGAGCAGATCGTTCCGGCCGCGCAGCACGGCGATCGACGTGTCATCGAATGTCGTGTCGATCGCAATTCCCGTGGTGGTCATGACCGGGCAACCTCTGACTTGACGTAAATGGGAGCGGGCAGGGTGCCGTCGGAATCGCCCCCCGTTTCCCATCGTCCGGCTGCAAGGGCGACGATGGCGCGCAGCTGGTCCTTGTATTCCGGCTCGATACCGGGCGGGGGATCCGCCTTCTGTCCGGTACGGTTGAAATTCATCGCGAAGGATCGGGCGACGACGATTCGACCGTCTGCGATTTCCTCAAGTTCCGACGAGCGCGCGACGGCAATCGGCCCGAGAGGCCGAGGGGCGATCCCGCCGGCGAAGGTCTGGAAAAAATACTCGTTGCGGACGCAGTTTACGGCGGCGAGGATTTCCTTGCCCTCGCCGTTGTCGGGAGCAAGGGTCGCCAGCGCGGGCAGCACCCCGACCCCGATGGCGCGAATATCCCGCACGATGGAAAATGTATTGACCGCGCAAAGGCCGATCCTCGTGCCGACGAAGGAACCCGGACCGACGCAGGCGGCCAGCCCCTCGACGTCGGCCAGCGACAGCCCATTCCGGTCGAGCAGGGATCGGACGTGCGCGAAGAGATCCACGTCCAGGGTCCGGCTGGACTTCCCAATTCGACAATCGAGCATCGCCCCGCCACGGGACAGCGCAACGCCGAATTGTTCGCTCGTCGTATCGACAGTCAGTATCAAAGGAGTCGGGAGCATCTGAATTCCTGCTCAAGCGCTGCGAAGGTCCCGGCATATGCGGGGTCCTCGGAAGAAATGCGAACGTATCGCGCGTTCTCGTCGTCGTCGACCGGCGATAGGTCGAGCAGAAGGGTCGCGATCCCATCCAGAAGCGGAGCGGCGATATCCGGCCACTCGATGAAGGTCGGGCCGTCGGGGTTCAGCCAGTCGTCCTGGTCGATCTCCTGCAGTTGGTCGGCATCTTCCAGCCGGTAGAAGTCCACATGGCAGACCGAAACGGTTCCCTGATACCAGTTGGCGATGGTGTAGGTCGGTGAGATGACGATCTTGGGATCGATGCCGAATTCGGCGCAGATACGTTTGATCAACGTCGTTTTGCCTGCGGCAAGATCGCCACGACAAAGACATACCGCATGGAGGGGCAAGTTCCGCCCCAAAACACGACCAAGCCGATCGGTGTCTTGCAATCCGTCGAGACGAAATTTTATCCACATCACCTGTGCGATGGCCCCCGTCAACCAGCGTATCGTTGGTGGTTGCAACAACTCCCAATACAGAAGCTCACTATATTAACGAGTCTGGTCAAAGGCAACGCGCGTCGCGGTCCGATCGCCGATATCCGATCGGACCATAGCGCTTGTCCGATCTCCCATCCTGATCAAGGTGGCCGCATCGCCGACCAGCCCCGGATCCCGCAGTCACCTCTACCATAAGATACCGAGGCACCGTGTTCCCCAGATCTTCAAGAGTGCGGGCGATGTGCAAAATCCATTTTGATTGTACAATGTACCGAGGTAGCTTACCGATTCCGCAGATGGCGGCACAGCGCCTCAATTTCGGGGCGCAGAAGTTCATTCCGGACAATGCATCCTCGCCTGGGGTTCTGCTTGACCAACTTCGCGCTTCGTTGGCGGGAGATTGTAAGATGCGACGACGGAACCGAGACGATTACGCTTATCCCGCAACCTTGTTATGACGGCTTTTTTGCCGGGTGCGGACGTCGCGCCCGCGAACTGGATAGGGCAAGGAAACCAGAAGTAAGTAATATCTTTTCGGTATAATGGTCCGGCATCGCTGAGGTCGGGAAATTGATCCACTGTTACCCCGTCGGCGATCCTTGGACATGGTCGATCACATGAACACCACCCTCGATCCCAAAGTTGTAGCATCCCTTCTCGCCTTGCATCGTTTCTGGCTGAAAAGGCAAACATTGACCGGGCCGTCGCGGATCGAAGCCATCCTTGAACATGCCGCCGCTACCGTTCCGTTCTACCGCGACGCGCGAGCTGACCCCAAGGGGGGAATAGGGGCGTTCCCGCTGATAAGGAAGGGCGATGTCACTCCCAATCCTCTCCGCTTCGTCAGCGACATGGTCGCACCGGAAGAACTGGAAATCGGCCTGACCAGTGGAACAAGCGGAACTCCGCTAAAAATATATAGAAGTCCACTGGACTACTACTCGACGTTCATTGCCATTCACGGTGTCGTCGCGGATCGGCTGGGTCCAATGCCGGACGGCATGCGACGGCGCGCCTATGCCGTCCTCCAGGTCAGCGACAACCTGCGTCGGGTCGATGCCGCCGGGCCCAACCCATCGCTTGGCATGGCGTGGACACGCCGGATCGCCTTGGAAGAAGGATGTCGGAAGAGCCACGATGTTTTCATGCAATGTCTGGCGATGGGTGTGGGATCTCTCTACGGAAAACCCCGCAGCCTTTTATACATGGCCCAACTTCTGGATCCCTGGCCCGATTCGACGATGCCTCGGCCCTTCCAAATCCTTTGCAGCGGCGATAATCTCTACCCCGACACACGCAAGCGGATCGAGGCGATCTTCGGCGTGCCGGTAACGAACCTGTACGGATTGCAGGAAACCGGCTTAGTCGCGGTCGAAAGCGAACCGGAAGGCGGCCTTCTCGTCCTCTCACAACGGGCATTCGTTGAAGTGCGGGATCCCGAAAGCGGCGTAATCAGCCTTAATGGTTATGGCGAGCTGGTTCTGAGCAATCTCGACAACTGGGCGATGCCTTTGATTCGCTACGCCACCGGAGACCATGGAGAGCTAGAGACACGAAGCGGGGCGGACTGTGCCGTTCAGGTAATCCGGAATTTGAGCGGCCGCGATTCACCATATTTTATTTTCAATGGAGTGCGGAAAAATCCAGCGCTCATGAATCATATCTTTGAAGCGGCCCGTCTTCCCCAATTTCAGCTCATCCAGGATGGCCCCCGGCACATCACCGTGCGTGTCGCATCTTTGAATGGATTGCCGGGAAATCTATCGAACTTCATTACCGAACATGCACGAACCGCCTTCAATGCCGATGTGACGGTCGAGATGGAGGTTGATCCGGAGCTTGGAGCCTTTGGAAGGAAAGTTCAACGTTTCGTCTTCCGTCCCGACCCGAAGCGCGATGACTTCGGGCCGGGCACAGGTCCAGCGGCCGCCGAATCTTGAGCTTTCGACATGAGGCAAAGTTCAGAATGCATATCCAAGTATTCGCCGCAATCAGACAAAGATGCTTGCCCCCGCCGCACTAAAACCACCACGCAGGTTCTCCAGTTTCAGCAGACCCGAACCGGCAAATTTCTGGTCAAGGCGATCAACGTGGAGAATTTTGAGAACGGCCAATGCCTGTTCCTCGTTAATGCCTGCAGCTGCAGACAACTCATTAGCTAACGAGATAATTTCGATCTTCCCGTCCATAACTGTTCCTCCAAAGCTAATGGAAGAGTACATGCTATTCGTTATTTTAGACATGCGCAATATGAATTGTCGACGACATGCATATGTCGGGTGTTTGCGTAAGATCTGGGATGCCGGGAGTCTGTGCTTCATATTTATTTTGCGCCTCGTTGGGAGCGGTGATAAGATATGAGGCGTATTCGCAACATCAAATGCTCCTGCGAAGGGCGCCCGGCTTTGTGATGGAACAAGAGTTCGAAAGAATTATGATTTCTGAGCCAGAAGAATACTTGAAATCGTACCCACCGATATATTGGTAAACAATGGTGAGGTCGAGGCTTGTTTGATGACTTTCCAAGATTGGATAAATGAATAATGTTGATTGTGAAACATGCAGGTAAAAGGCGTTGAGTGGAGAGTGTTCATGAACGACAGGCCCAACGTCGTACTCTTGAGTTTGGATGAAGTTCGCCCGGACCATCTTCCATGTTATGGATATTCGCGGATCGCCACACCTGGATTGAGCCGTATCGCGGCTGAAGGGGTCGTGTTCGAGCAGGTATTCAGCTCGTCCGATTTCACGCCCATCGCCATGGGAACGGCGCTGACGGGACTATACCCTGATCGGCACGGCGTCCGGAATCCTTATTGCCGGCTTCAGGCCAACTCTCTTGCGATGATGTTCAAGGCCCGCGGATATGCGACGGCCGGCTTCAGCGGCAACGGGATTTTGACCCGGCGCCATCACTTCGCCAATGGCTTTGATTTGTGGAACGAACCGACCGCCGACACGGGGTGGGCGTCGACCGATTACCGAACCGCGGATCCCGAAGTTTTCTTCGAAGGCAACGACTGGACGGACGCCTGCTTTTCATGGCTCCGCCGGAACGCGGCGCGGCCATTCTTCATATGGGGCCATTTCTATGAGACACACGGCTTTTCCGAAGATCATCTCCAGCGCGTCGGGCGCATTGCGACGGGTCACCTGCCGGAATGGTCCTATTATGACGCAAAGATTGCCATGGCCGACCGGGACCTCGTGCACCCCTTGCTCCGGCTTCTGGATGAGCTGGGCATAGCCGGCCGGACCATCGTTGCGGCGATTGCCGATCACGGTACCAACCTTGGGGAAAAGCCTTGCCGGCCCCTGCCATGGCGGCCCGGCGAAGTGTATTATCCCCAGCACACCACTCTTTACGACTTCGACCTTCATGTGCCGGTGCTCATCCGGGGACCGGACATTCCAGTCGGGCGGCGGGTGAAGGAATTCGCCGGATTGGTCGACCTCGCCCCGACGCTGCTCGACCTCGCCGGCATACCGTTTGCTATCGAATCCTTCGACGGACGCAGTCTGCGAGGTGCGATCGACACCACCGGCTTCGATCGCGCGAACGTCTATGCGGAGGATTTGTTCGTGCCGCGCGGCGAAGGCGCCTTGCAGATGATCCGGACGGCACGAGAGAAGTTCATCATGAATCGGAGTACCGGCCAGGAGGAATATTATCGATTGGACGAGGAGCCGGCCGAATGCATCAATCGGATCGGGGAGCTGTCGGAGGCGCAGGCCGATTGTTTCCGTGAGATGCTGGATGCGCGGTTGGAGTCGAAGGTCGGCGCCGGCGACCCGTTCAGTGACGCCGAACGCTCCGCGGTTCGCAGCGGTCTGTACGGAATGGGCTACCGGGTTGAGATCGGCAGCACAGCAAATCCGCAGGAAATACTTTCGGGGGAATGACGCATGTCCGTTCCGTCAGTAAGGGTATACTCTCCGATCACAGGTCCCTAACGGCAGCGCGACATCGATGGCTGAAACGAAAATGCTTATGTCGGAAACTGCGATTGCTGCCCCGGCAGATGCTTGGCGGCGGGAAAGCCGGCCTTGTTCGGGCCTTCCACGGTCTATGCTCTGATGGCCGACGCCTGCAATGGCGCCGCCCTCGACAATCTTTACCTCGTCAAAGGCCGACCCGGCGGCAATCCGCTGATGGTAATTGTCGCCGATCGGGAAATGGCGAACCGATACGCCTGCCTCGACGAGGGGCCCGCCGCGGCGCTGACCGCTGCCCTGTGGCCGGCCCCCTTGACCGTCTGCGTCCGGGCCAGACCGGACTCCGGAATCGCTCCCCAGTGCGTCAATCCTGCCGGGTACATCGGTGTCTGTTTCCACAACGCACCTTATGAAAACAGGATCGTCGAAATGTTGGGGCGCCCGGTGGCCTCATCGAGCGCGAACCATTCCGGCTTTCTGTCCCCGACACGCCTACGGGATATCCCGGCGGACCTTCTTGCCGCGGCGGCCGTGGCGGTGGACAGCGGCCCCATGCCCTATGGGCTGGAATCGACGCTTGTCAGCTTTCAATTCGGTGGTCCCGTATTGCTCAGGCCCGGTGCGATCGAGCGCGGCGCGATCGAAACCGCCCTTGGTTGCCCATTGCCCGATGCAGCGGATCACCCGGACGCGAGGCGGCTGATCGAAAGCGGCCGTCTTCCGACGAACGAGAGCATTCCGCATTACAACGCCGGGCTTAAGCTGCGGTTGAACGCTCTTGCAGCAGAAAAGGGCGAAGCCTATCTCGGCTTCGGTCCTTACCATGACCGCGGTCCCTGGTCCTTAAGCCGCTCCGGCGATCTCAGCGAGGCGGCAGCCAATTTGTACTCCACTCTCCACGACTTGCAGCGGCATGGCCATACCGAAGTAGCGGTCGCACCGATTCCGTCCACCGGTTTGGGAGCCACGATCAACCATAGGCTGATCACCGCTGCCCGCGCAGCCTCCCAGGGGTGATGACGGCAGGGAATCGGGCAGCCGATCATGTCGCGAGCAGATCGACGCGCCTCAGCGAGTGGCACCGCCTGTTTCAGCGGCGTCGAGGCTGTCCGTCTCTGTATACGCGTCTCTCGAGGTAGACGTTCAATCGACCGGAGACCCTTTCCAAAGCCAAGCCGAGGAAAGATCGGATACGCCTTCAGATTTTGTTAAGATACTATCCAGAATATGTTTGTGAGCATATAGGTCCCCCGGTTGCCGATCCGATCAAACACTTGAGAGTCCGCCCGGCTCATGCAATCGACCCTGATCTTGCCCCGGTTCGGTGGACACGGGTTCACGCGGATCGTAGCTCGGCCGGTTCGGGCGTGATGTAGCCGATGGCCGAGTGGGCGCGCTGTCGATTGTAGTAGGTTTCGATGTAGGCGAACACCTCTCGGCGGGCCTGGTCGCGGGTCTCAAAGCGGGTGCGGTGGACCAACTCGACCTTGAGGGTATGGAAGAAGCTTTCCATGGGCGCATTGATGCTCCTATGTTGGTCAACCATCTTTTAAGCTGTTTTTCCCGGCGGTTTGCCGGTGCAGAGATGTTGGTAGATTTCTCGGGCGATATAGCGCTTCAAGCATCTGCGAATTTCGCGAGTCGATTTGCCTTCAGCTGTTCGACGCTGGACGTACTCGCAGGTTGGCGGATGATGTCGCATGCGAACAAGAGCTACCCGGTAAAGGGCGCGTTCGCGCGCCGGTTGCCACCACGGTTGAGGCGATGACGGCTCGTCTTGCCGCTTGAGGCCGGAAAAGGACTTTGGTGCGCAATTCGGCTTGGGTGGGAAGCACACCCGATCCGACGTGAGTAAGCATCCGCTGAGTGCCGCGGTCAGGCAGCTTTCATCTGCTCGCGGATTGCCTTCCAGTTCCAGGGGAGGAGTTCGGGCAGGCGGGTTTGGGATGTATCGTTGATGCGGGCCAGCACATCGGCGAGCCATGCCTGGGGATCGACGTCGTTGAGCTTCGCCGTGATGATCAGGCCGTACATGATCGCCGCCCGCTGCCCGCCGCGATCGGATCCGCAGAACAGCCAGGCTTTCCTCCCGAGGGCGATCCCGCGCAGGCCGCGTTCGGCGGCATTGTTAACTGGCATGCTGTTACCTGGCGCTGGCCGGTTCTGGCGATTAGATCGCGGTTGCGGTATCTATCGTCCACCGGGATAGGGGCGCCGGGAGCATGAAACGGCGGCAGGCCGTCCTTACGATGAGCTGCGAGCTCGCGTTGTTACATGGCCGCCTCCTACGACTTGCCCGGTTGCGCTGCGAGCGCGGATCCGTAGATGTCGTGCAAGCCCGCCAGCTCCCGAACCACCACTGGACGGACCACTGGAGGGAAGGAGCATGCGCATCATCGGCATGGATATTCACCGCTCGTTCGCCCAAGTCGCCTTCCTGGTGGACGGCCAGGTGACAAAGGAAGCCAGGGTCGACCTTGCCCATGACCGCTTCCTAAAATTTGCCAAGACCCTTGAGCCAACCGACGAGGTGGTCATTGAGGCTACTGGCAACAGCTCGGCTGTGGAGCGTGTCCTGCGGCCTTTCGTCAAGCGGGTCGCCGTGGCCAACCCCCGGCTCGTGCGGGCCATCGCCTATGCCCGCGTGAAGACCGACAAGATCGACGCGGTGATCCTGGCGCGCCTGCATGCGGCAGGCTTCCTGCCGGAGGTCTGGGTTCCCGATGATGACACAATCCGCCGCCGGCGGATGGTCACGGAACGCTCGGGGATCGTCGAGCACATGGTGCGGGTTAAGAGCCGCATCCATGCCATCCTGCACGGGAACCTGATCCCGAAATACGAAGGCTGTCTGTTCAGCAAAGCCGGCCGTGCCTGGCTGGCACGCCTGCCGTTGCCGTCCGAGGAGCAGGCCATCCTCGCCCGCCTAGTGGCGGAACTGGAACGGGTGAGCGCGCAACTGACCGAGATCGACAAGCGGATCGCCCAGCAGGCGCTGGACGATCCGCAGGCTTGCCGGCTGATGACCATTCCTGGGGTGGGCACCGTGGTCGCCCTGACCGTCTTGGCGTCAATCGGGACGATCTCCCGTTTTCCGACCTCCGAGAAGCTCAGCAGCTACTTCGGTCTGACCC
>NZ_BADK01000425.1 GCF_000333595.1 Azospirillum sp. B506 | reverse complement strand
GAACTGGCCGCCCTGGTGGTCAACGGCGTGCTGACCCTGCCGCGCAATTACCGCCGCGGCATGTTCCTCGACGTTCAGGTGTAAGCGGCCACATCCGGGCCGAACAACCGCTCCATCAGTAGCAGTGGCAGCTCGTATTGCGGCAGGCAAAGGCTGGTGCTGCGGCCGTGCAGCGTGTGCAGGCACAGCCCCTCCGCATCCGGGACGGTGCCGTCCAGACGATGAAGCCGTAGACGAACAGCAGGATCGCCGCGAAGGACGGGGCGACCACCAGCTTCGAGAGATGCCGCTGGGCCAGTGCGCGCAGTCCGCCTGTCCGGGGCGGGGTGGCGCTGCCGGGGGCGGCCTCTTCTCCGGCTGCCGGCCGGTAGGATGGGGTCTGCAAGGTCATGGTGCGAGCCTCATCGGCTTTCGGGCCGGCTTTCGGGCCGGCTTTCGGGCCGGCGTCGCACACGGATGCAGGTCGCGCATGTCGGTTCCCTCCCGTGACGCGTTGCTGTTGGACCGCTGCAAGACGGTCGTTCGCTTGGCGGTCACTGTACGCCGCAGATGATGGATGGGGCGGACAATTTGGTAACGCGGCGCTTTCCCGGCGCCCGCCTTGTTACGCAACCGTTACATAGCCCTTCTCCCGAGCGGCGGGGACGATGATATGCAGATGCGGGCGCTGTTGCGCCGGGGCCGGGCGGACGCCATGGTCTGGCGGATGAGATTTTCGGGAAGAGGACCCTGGACGATGAAGAGCCTGACGGTCGGTCTGCTGGGCTTCGGCCTTGCCGGGTCGGTGTTCCATGCCCCGCTGATCCGGAGCGAACCGCGTATGCGCCTGACGGCGGTCGCCAGCTCGCGCATCGACGACATCCGCCGCGGCGCACCGGGGGCGGAGGCGACGACGGCCGAGGCGGTGATCGCCGACCCGGACATCGACCTCGTGGTGATCGCCACCCCCAACACCAGCCACGCCCCCCTGGCCCGCGAGGCGCTGCTGGCCGGCAAGCATGTGGTGATCGACAAGCCGATGGCGACCAGCGCGGCGGAGGCCGACGAACTGATCGAGCTGGCCAAGCGGCAGGGCCGGCTGCTGAGCGTCTTCCACAACCGGCGCTGGGACAACGACTTCCTGACCCTGCGCGCCTGTCTGGAGGCGGGCGAGATCGGCCGCCCCTATCATTACGAGGCGCATTACGACCGGTTCCGCCCGCAGATCAAGCAGGGCTGGCGCGAACGGACGCTGGCCGGATCGGGTGTGCTGTTCGATCTCGGTGCCCATTTGATCGATCAGGCGCTGACCCTGTTCGGCATGCCCGACCGCATCCTTGCCGATGTCGGCAGCCAGCGGCCGGACGCGCAGGTCGACGACTGGTTCCACATCGTGCTCGGCTATGGGCCGATGCGGGCGATCCTGCATTGCGGGACGGTGGTCTGCCGGCCGGGGCCGCGCTTCCGGCTCCTTTGCGACGGCGGCAGCTTCCTCAAGCACGGCATGGACGGCCCAGGAGGCGGCCCTGCACGCCGGCCGCATGCCGACGGAACCCAGGCTGGGGCCAGGACGATCCGGAGAATTTCGCCCTGCTGGCCCGGGCCGACGGTACGGAACGCCGGGTGGAGACCATTCCCGGCGACTATCCCGCCTACTATCGCGGGATTGCCGCCGCCATCCTCGACGGTGCTCCGCCGCCGGTGACCGCCGAGCAGGCGCGCGACGTGCTGAGCGTGCTGGAGGCGGTGCGCAAGGCGGCCGGCCTGCCGGCCTGACCGGTCGTCCCGGTCTCCTCCCGTTCTCTTTCGAGAGCCCGTTCTCAAAAGAACGGGAAGGGGCCGGGAAACGTCCCGACGGGCACATGGTGGGTCACCAGCCCCGCACCCTCTTGCCAGCGGTGAAGCAGGAAGGCTGGCGGCTCGACGTAGGATGCGGGATCGGCATCGGGTGCGAGCCGCAGCGCGATGGCCGTCGTCGTGCTGGGAGCGGTGACCAGCACCGTCCCGGCGAAGCGTGCCAGCATGAAGCGATGGACATGCCCGCACAACAGGCGCTCGACCTGGGGATGGGCGGCAAGCACCGCCGCGAGTCCCATGCCGTTCCGGCAGTTGTAGGCGTCGATGCAGGCGATGCCGCTTTCAAAAGGCGGCTGATGCAGCATGACGAGCGTCGGCCGCTTCGGCTGCTCCGACAGGCGTTCCGCGAGCCAGGCGCAGGCATCCCCGGTGGCTTCGCCGTGATGCTTGCCGGGAACGGTCACATCGAGGCCGATGATGCGCACCGGTCCCCTGTCGTCCACGGCGAAATGCAGGGGCCCCGTCGCCGGCAAATAGGAATGATCGGAGAAGGCCGTCCGGAAGGCCTCCCGTTCGTCGTGATTGCCCGGCAGCAGCAGGACGGGCTGGCGAATGGACCTCAAGGCAGCGCGCGCCTGCTGGTACTCGGCCGCTGTGCCGCGGTCGACGATATCGCCCGTGACGATCACAAGGTCGGGCGCGGGATCGAGCGCGTTCAGGTGACGAACGGCAGCGTCGAACATCGCGTTCGAGTCGACCAGCCCCTGGTATAGCTCGCCCGGCGGGCGGATGTGGGGATCGGACAGGTGGGCGATCAGCAAGGCGGCGATCCTCGGTCGTGGTTCGGATCAGCCTAGATGTTCGCGGACAATTCTCAAAAGCCGATGAGCGGGTTTGCGGCGATGACGGTCGCCGCGGCGCTGGGCGGGGCAAGGGCGCTCCGTTCCTCAGCTCCGCCAGGGCACCACGCCCGGCGGCAGGCGGCGCCCGAGCGTTCCGGCGGCGAGCATCGCGGCCAGCACCACCAGAATGGCGATGACGCCGAGCGCGGCCCCCAGCGTCGGGCTGCCGCCCTCCTCCAGCGCATAGACGACGACGCCCAGCGTCTCCCGGCCTTGCGACCACAGCAGGATGGAGACGGTCAGCTCGTTGAAGGCGGTCAGGAAGACCAGCAGCCCGCCGGCCGCCGCCGCCGGGGCGACCAGCGGCGCCACCACCGTCACCAGCCGCCGCAGCGGCCCGGCGCCCAGCGCGCGGGCGGCTTCCTCCACCGTCGGGTCGAGTGCAGCGCAGGCCGCCTGCACCGGCCGCAGGGCCAGCGGCAGGAAGCGGACCAG
>NZ_BADK01000426.1 GCF_000333595.1 Azospirillum sp. B506 | reverse complement strand
TTTTTCTGCTACAATTTATCGGCTCTTAAAAGGAGGAGGGTATGTCCCGTTGTTCCCGCAGAACATCCATCGTCGGAGCGATCGCAATGACGGCCGTCTCGGCCGCAGTCCCGGCGGGCGCCGCTCCGTCGACGTCTCAAGGTCTTGTGTCGGTGGCCCAGGTCGTCCAGATGTTGGACGAGGCGCCGGCGGATCGGACGGCGCAACAGGTGCTGACCGCCTATCTGGCCGGCGTGGGCGAAGCCGCCGGCGCCGTCCTGCACAGGAGCGGGGCGTCCTGCAAGGCGGCGCCGAGCCTGAGCGGCGCCGATGCCCGCCATGCCATCGGCGCCGCAAGCTCCGACCCTGCGGAAACGCCGGCAACCCCCTTGATCGTTCGGGACATGCTCGACCGTGCCGGATGCCGCGCGCGGTGACGGGTCTTTGGCGATGCCGGGTATGTCCGTTTGCCCGGCATCGGCATGGAACGGGCGCCTCAAACAGGTACAGCCGCCCTTCCGCAATGCAGAAGGGCGGCGTCCGGACCGAAATGTCCCGGTCTCAGTGGTTGTCGCGCGGGATCCCCATGGTCTGCGCCACGCGCTGGTACTTGACCGCCGGCTTCAGGACCATGCCTTCGTCGAGCTGGTCGACGATGCCGCGCTGGATTTCCTGCCACGGCGTCTGGGACGGCGGGGCCGGGTAGCCGCCGGCGGCCTCAAGCGCGGCGCGGCGGTCGGCCAGTTCCGCCTCGGAGATCAGGATGTCGGCGCTGCCGCGGCGCAGGTCGATGCGCACGCGGTCGCCGCTGCGCAGCAGGGCGAGGCCGCCATTGGCCGCCGCCTCCGGCGAGGCGTTGAGGATCGAGGGCGACCCCGAGGTGCCCGACTGGCGGCCGTCGCCGATGCAGGGCAGGGAATGGATGCCCTGCTTGATGAGGTCGGCGGGGGGGCGCATGTTCACCACCTCGGCCGCACCGGGATAGCCGATGGGGCCGGCACCGCGGATGACCAGGATGGTGTAGGCGTCGATGCCCAGCGACGGGTCGTCGATGCGGTGGTGGTAGTCCTCCGGACCGTCGAAGACGACGACCTTGCCCTCGAAGGCTTCCGGATCCTTTGGATTGGACAGGTAGCGCTCGCGGAACTCGTCGGAAATCACGCTGGTCTTCATGATGGCGGCGTTGAACAGGTTGCCGCGCAGCACGACGAAGCCGGCGTTGATCTTCAGCGGGTCGTCGATCGGGTGGATGACGCGGGTGTCGAGGATCTCGGTGTTGCGGCAGTTCTCGCCGATGGTCCGGCCGTTGACGTTGGGCGCGTCCTCGCGGATCAGGCCCTTGGTCATCAGCTGGCCGACCACGGCCGGCACGCCGCCGGCACGGTGGAAGTCCTCGCCCAGATACTCGCCGGCCGGCTGCAGATTGACCAGCAGCGGGATGTCCAGCCCGTGGGTCTGCCAGTCGTCGACCGTCAGCGGCACGCCGATGTGCTTGGCGATGGCGTTGATGTGGATTGGCGCGTTGGTGGACCCGCCGATGGCCGAATTGACGACGATGGCGTTGAGGAAGTTGTCGCGGGTCAGGATGTCCGACGGCTTGATGTCCTGGTGGACCATCTCGACGATGCGCTTGCCGGTCTCATAGGCGGCCTGCTGGCGCTCGCGGTAGGGGGCGGGAATCGCGGCGGAACCGGGGAGCTGCATGCCCAGCACCTCCGCCAGCGAATTCATGGTGGAGGCGGTGCCCATCGTGTTGCAGTAGCCGGTCGAGGGGGCCGAGGAGGCCACCAGCTCGATGAAGCCCTGATAGTCGATCTCGCCGGCCGCCATCATCTGGCGCGCCTTCCACACGATGGTGCCCGACCCGGTGCGCTCGCCGCGGAACCAGCCGTTCAGCATCGGGCCGACCGACAGCGCGATGGCCGGGATGTTGACGGTGGCGGCCGCCATCAGGCAGGCCGGCGTGGTCTTGTCGCATCCGATGGTCAGCACCACGCCGTCCAGCGGATAACCGTGCAGAACCTCGACGAGGCCGAGATAGGCGAGGTTGCGGTCGATGGAGGCGGTCGGCCGCTTGCCGGTCTCCTGGATCGGGTGGACCGGGAACTCGATGGCGATGCCGCCGGCGGTGCGGATGCCCTCGCGGAGCCGTTCGGCCAGCACCAGATGATGTCGGTTGCAGGGGCTGAGGTCGGACCCCGTTTGGGCGATGCCGATGATCGGGGCGCCGGACTGCAACTCCTCCCGCGTCAGGCCGAAGTTCAGGTAACGCTCCAGATACAGCGCGGTCATGTCGGGGTTGGCGGGGTTGTCGAACCACGCGCGCGAGCGCAGCCGCCGCTCAGAGCTGTTGGAGCCGGGGGGGAAGGGGGGCTTCGTCTCGGACATATCGACACCGGTTTCAGGTTATGGCGCGGACCGGACAGCCCGGCGCCGGAGTTGTGGTTGCGTCTGGTCGGTCCGTCAGGACCGGGGTCGGATCAGGCCACGCGCATATCCGCCAGGAAGCGGGTTACGCAGCCGCGCAGGTCGTCGGCCTCGCCGGACAGTCCGTCGGCGGCGGATTTGACCTGATGCGACGCGGTGCTGGTGGCCTGGAAGGCGTGGGTCACGCCGGTGATGGTGTCGCGGACATCCTGGGTGCCGCGCGCGGCGCGCTGGATGCTGCCGCTGATCTCGTCGGTCGCCGCCCGCTGCTCGCCGATGGCGTTGGCGATGGTGGAGGAGACCTCGTTGACCTCGCCGATGACCCTGGCGATCTCGGTGATGGCGCCCGCCGCCTCGCTGCTGACGCGCTGGACGGCGGCGATCTGCGCTTCGATCTCCTCGGTCGCCCGGGCGGTCTGGGCGGCGAGGCTCTTCACCTCGTTCGCCACCACGGCGAAGCCGCGTCCCGCCTCGCCCGCGCGGGCCGCCTCGATGGTGGCGTTGAGCGCCAGCAGGTTGGTCTGGGCGGCGATGGAGCCGATCAGCTGCACCACGTCGCCGATCTGGCGGGCGACGCCGGTCAGGCTGCGCACCGTCTCGTCGGTGACGCGGGCGATCCCGACCGCCTGTTCGGTCACCGCGGCGCTGTGGGCGACATGCTGGCTGATGGCGGCGATGGAGACGGCCAGCTCCTCGGCGGCGGCGGCCACCGTCTCGACGCTGCCGGTGGTCTCCCCGGAGCTGCGGACGACGTCGCCGGCCATGCGGCTGGTCTCGTCGGTGGTCGACTGGATGGCCAGGGCGGTGGACTGGAGCCGGGTGGCGGCGCTGGCGACGCGGCCGAGCGTGCTTTCGACCGACCGCTCGAACTCCCGGGTCAGCCGGTCGATGCGCTCGCCGCGGCGGACGCGGGCCTCATGCTCGGCGGCCCTGTCGGCGGCCAGGCGGTCGGCCTCGATCAGGCCGGCCTGGAAGACCTGCACCGCCTTGGCCATGCCGCCGATCTCGTCGCGGCGGGCGAGGCCGGGGATGGCGACGGAGCGGTCGCCGCCGGCCAGCCGGGACATGGCGTCGGTCATGGCGACCACCGGGCGCGACAGGCTGCGGGCGATCAGCACCGCCGCGGCAAGCCCGAGGATCAGGCCGGCGGCGGAGGCAATGGCCATGGCGCGGCGGTATCCGGCGATGTCGGACATGGTGTCGGTGCGCAGCTGCTGCTCGTCGGCGATGCCCTGGTCGGTCAGGCCGCGCGCCTGCTCGCCGATGGCAGTGCCGAGCGGGGTCAACGTGTCGTTGACCAGGGCGTCGCGGCGCTGGGTGGTCTCCACCAGCCGGTCGAAGCCGGCGGCATAGCCGTCGAGCGTCTTGAGGAAGGCGGCGACCAGACCGCGCAAAGCCGGGTCAGTCAGCGTCTTCGCCATGGTGTCGCCAGTCTGGGCGGCGGTCTTCAGCTCGGTCCTGGTCGCGGTGGCGAACCCCGTGCTGCCTTCTCCCTGGAAGCGGGCGGCGACGGTGCGCGCGGCCTGGACATGCATCGCCGCCTGAGCGGCGAGGTTCAGGGCGTCGACATTGCCGCTGCCCTTGGCGCTGGTCAGGATGGTGGTGAGCATGGTCTGCAGCTTCGAGCCGAACTTCGCGACCTCGGCCACCGCCTCGGCCCGCTGGGCATGGGCGTCGCGGACGGCGGCGAAGCTGTCGCGATACTGGGCAACGCGGGCCTTCATCTGCTGGACCGCCCTTTTCTGGGAGGCAGTGTCGCCGCTGCCGGACAGGCGGGAGTCCACCGCGGCGACGAGGGTCGCGGCCTCGGCCGACAGATTGGCGACGGCGTCGGCATCCTCGTCGCGGCCGTTCAGCAGGAAGGCCGTGGTCTTCAGCCGCATGTCCAGCATCAGCGTCTGCATGCGCCCGAGATCGACCACCTGTTCCGCCAGCATGCCGTTGCGGCGCACCACCGTCTCCGTCTCCGACAGGGCATCGATGCCCACGCCGGCGACGGCGGCGAGGAACAGCAGGATCCCGGCGCTGCCGGCGGTGATCCGGTGGCCGATGCGGGTGCCGAGATGGATGCTGGCCGCTGAGGACATGCGGGGAACCTCCCTGTTGCTGGCCCGGAGGGAACTGCTACCAGTCGAAGGCGTCGGTGCGGTGCCAGCGGCCGACCATGCAGGCGTCGGCGACGAGCGACAGCGGGCGGCCGTCGACGTCGCTCGCCCCATCGGCGAGCAGGCGATGGAAATGGCGGTAGATGCGCTGATACTCGGTGTCGGGCTCGGCGAGGACCGGCGCGCCGTCCAAGAACAGGCGGGTGCCGCCATGGGTCAGGTCCAGGCGCCCGTCACCGGTCTCGATGACGATGGACCAGGTCTGTTCGCCCTGCTGCAGGAAGTCGAAGTCGGCGGTGACGCGGCCGATGCGGGAGCCGGGGGCGGCCGACATCTCCAGCGTCGCGGCGATGGGGGTGTCTCGGTTGGCCGGCACATGCAGATCGGCGGAGCGGACGAAGACCGGGGCCGGCAGGATGTCGGTCAGGATCGACAGGGCGTTGATGCCGGGATCGAAGACGCCGAAGCCGCCGGCCGCGAAGATCCAGTCCTGCCCCGGATGCCAGCGCCGCACATCCTCCTTCCAGGTGATGGCGACGCTGCGGATATCGGTGTCACTGGAAACGATGGCCGCCAACCGGCGCCGGGTTTCCTCCACCGCCGGGTTGAACTGCGAATGCCAGGCGGTGAACAGGGTGCGCCGGGCGGTCTCCGCCTCTGCCACCACATCGTGAAGCTCCGACAGGGTGGCGGCGGGCGGCTTCTCGATCAGCACATGGCAGCCGGCGCGCAACGCCTCCACCGTCAGTCCGTGGCGGACGCCGGGCGGGGTGCAGAGCGCCACCGCGTCGAGGCCGGGCAGGGCCGCCAGCATCTCCGCCTGGGAACGGAAGCTTGGCAGGCCGTCAACCGTGGCACCATCCGGGCTGACCACGGCGGCGAGCCGGAACAGGCCGGTGGCGGCAATCGCCGGAATGTGCTGGTCGCGGGCGATCTTTCCCAGACCGACAAGTCCGAGGGTGGGGAGCGTCATGGCGGTATATCCGGTCCGGGAAGGGGGGCGCGACCCGTTCGGGCCGCGTCAGGCCTTGCCCTTGTTGTAGACGTCGAAGCAGACGGCGGCGAGCAGCACCAGACCCTTGATCACCTGCTGCCAGTCGATGCCGATGCCGACGATCGACATGCCGTTGTTCATCACGCCCATGATGAAGGCGCCGATCACCGCGCCGGTCACCCGGCCGACACCGCCCGAGGCCGAGGCACCGCCGATGAAGCAGGCGGCGATCACGTCCAGCTCGAAGGACACGCCGGCCTTCGGCGTGGCGGTGTTGAGGCGGGCGGCGAAGATCAGGCCGGCGAGCGCGGCGAGTACGCCCATGTTGACGAAGGTGTAGAAGGACAGGCGGCGGGTGTCGATGCCCGACAGTTTGGCGGCCTTCTCGTTGCCGCCCAGCGCGTAGATGCGCCGGCCGATGGTGGTGTCGCGGGTGACGAAGGCGTAGAGGCCGATCAGCAGCGCCATGATGATCAGGACGTTCGGCAGGCCCTTGTAGGTCGACAGCAGCCAGCCGACATAGGCGACCACCGCGAACAGGCCGGCGCTCTTCAGCAGGAACAGGACCAGCGGCTCCTGTTCGATGGCGAAGCGGTGGCGGCGCAGGCGGGCGGCGACGCTGAAGGCGATCAGGATCGCCGGGGTCGCCAGGCACAGCACCAGGGTCGTGGTGTGGAAGCCCGCGGTGCCGAAGACGTCCGGGATGAAGCCGGAGCTGAGGCGCTGGAACTCCACCGGGAAGGGACCGACGGACTGGCCGGCGAGCAGGGCGAGGCTGAGGCCGCGGAAGACCAGCATGCCGGCCAGCGTCACGATGAAGGACGGGATGCGGAAATAGGCGACCCAATAGCCCTGGGCGGCGCCGATGGCCGCACCGGCGATCAGGCTGACGATGGCGGTCGGGATGAAGTGCCAGTGGAACTGCACCATCAGGATGGCGGCCAGCGCGCCGATGAAGCCGACGATGGAGCCGACCGACAGGTCGATGTGCCCGGCGACGATCACCAGCAGCATGCCCAGCGCCATGATGACGATGTAGCTGTTCTGCAGGACGAGGTTGGTCAGGTTCAGCGGCTGCAGCAGCGTCCCGTCGGTCATGTACTGGAAGAAGGCCACGATCGCCAGCAGCGAGATCAGCATGCCGTAATCGCGCATGTGGCTCTTCAGGAACTTGGCCATCGAGGCCTGTCGCGGCTGCTGCACGGGCAGGTTCAGTTCGGCGCTCATTGCAGGGACTCCAGGGCACCAGTGTTCAAGGCTGCGGCCGCCACGGCGGCGCGGGCCGCCGAAGACTTGGAGGCGGACGACATGATGGCGTGCATGATCTTTTCCTGGCTGGCCTCGGCCGCCGGCATCTCGGCGACCAGCGCCCCTTCGTTCATCACATAGATGCGGTCGGCGACACCCAGAAGCTCCGGCAGTTCGGACGAGATCAGGATGACGCCGCGGCCTTCGGCCACCAGCTGGTTGACGATGGTGTAGATTTCATATTTGGCGCCGACGTCGATGCCGCGGGTCGGTTCGTCCAGGATCAGCACCTGCGGGTCGGCGAACAGCCATTTGCTGAGCACGACCTTTTGCTGGTTGCCGCCGGACAGGTTGACCGTCTGCTGGAACACGTCGGAACAGCGGATGCGCAGGCGGCGGCGGAAGTCGTTGGCGACCTCGATCTCGCGCTCATGGTGGATGACGCCGCGCTTGGCGACACCGTCCAGGTTGGCCAGCGTCACGTTGTGGCGGATGTCGTTGTCCAGAACGAGGCCGTAATGCTTGCGGTCCTCGGTGGCATAGGCCAGCCCGTTGCCCATCGCCTTGGATATGGTGGACACGTCGATCTCGCGCCCGCCGAGGAAGGCCTGTCCGCGGATGTTGCGGCCATAGCTGCGGCCGAACAGGCTCATGGCGAATTCGGTGCGGCCGGCGCCCATCAGGCCGGCGATGCCCACGACCTCGCCCCGGCGCACATGCAGGTCGACGTCCTTGACGACGCGGCGGCCGGCGTGGATGGGGTGGTCGGCGCTCCAGCCCTTGACCTCGAACAGGATGTCGCCTGGGTTGCTGGCACGGCGCGGATAACGGTCGGCGAGGTCGCGGCCGACCATGCCCTTGATGATGCGGTCCTGGCTGATCGGGCCGTCGTGGCAGTCCAGCGTCTCCACCGTGGTGCCGTCGCGCAGGATGGTGACGCGGTCGGCGACCTTGGCGATCTCGTTCAGCTTGTGCGAGATCAGGATGGAGGAGATGCCCTGCTCCTTGAAGCGCAGCAGCAGCTCCAGCAGCGCGTCGCTGTCGCTTTCGTTCAGGCTGGCGGTCGGCTCGTCCAGGATCAGCAGCTTGACCTGCTTGGACAGCGCCTTGGCGATCTCCACCAGCTGCTGTTTGCCGACGCCGATGTCGGTGATCAGCGTCTCCGGCGAATCGGTCAGCCCGACCAGGCGCAGCAGTTCGCGGGCGCGGGCGGTGGCGGCGACCCAGTCGATCCGGCCGCGCCCCAAAAATCCTCTATGGGCCTGCTCGTTGCCGAGAAACAAATTCTCGGTGATCGACAGCAGCGGGACCAGCGCCAGTTCCTGGTGGATGATGATGATGCCCAGCTTCTCGCTGTCGGCGATGCCGCGAAAGGCGACGGGCTGGCCGCGGAAGCGGATCTCGCCCTCGTAGGTGCCGTGCGGATAGACGCCGCTCAACACCTTCATCAGCGTCGATTTGCCAGCGCCGTTTTCGCCGATCAGCGCGTGGATCTCCCCCTCGCGGACCGAGAGGTTGACGTTGTCGAGCGCCTTGACGCCCGGAAACGTCTTGGTGATGCCGCGCATCTCAAGAATGCTGTTCATGGATGAATCCCCGGTCGCCCGACTGTACGGTTCGACTTGCCGCTGGGCGTGGCGCCGGAGCGGGGTCCGGTTGGTCCCCGCTCCAGCACCGTTCACTCACTTGATCTGCGATTCCTTGTAGTAGCCGCCGTCCACCAGGATCTGCTTCCAGTTGGTGGCGTCGACCAGCACCGGCTTCAGCAGATAGGACGGGACGACCTTCTTGCCGTTGTCGTAGGTCTTGGTGTCGTTGACCTGCGGGGTGCGGCCGGCCAGCAGGTCGTCGACCATGCCCACCGTGACCTTCGCCAGTTCGCGGGTGTCCTTGAAGACGGTGGAGCGCTGCTCGCCCGCCAGGATCGACTTGACCGACTGCACCTCCGCATCCTGGCCGGTGACCACCGGCATCGGCTGCGAGGCCGTGCCGTAGCCGACGCCCTTCAGCGACGAGATGATGCCGATGCTGAGACCGTCATAGGGCGACAGGACGGCGTCCACCCGCTTGTTGCCGTAATAGGCGCTCAGCAGGTTGTCCATGCGGGCCTGGGCGACGGCGCCGTCCCAGCGCAGGGTCGACACCTTGTCCATGCCGACCTGGCCGCTGCCGACCTTCAGCTTGCCGCTGTCGATGTAGGGCTGCAGCACCGACATGGCGCCGTTGTAGAAGAAGTAGGCGTTATTGTCGTCGGGCGAGCCGCCGAACAGCTCGATGTTGAACGGCCCCTTGCCGTCCTTGAGGCCCAGCGCCTTCTCGATGTAGGAGGCCTGGAGGACGCCGACCTGGAAGTTGTCGAAGGTGGCGTAATAGTCGACATTGGCCGAACCGCGGATCAGGCGGTCGTAGGCGATGACCTTCACGCCCTGTTCCGCCGCCTTCTGCAGCACGTCGGTCAGGGTCGTCCCGTCGATGGCGGCGATCACCAGAACCTTTTCGTTCTTGGTGACCATGTTCTCGATCTGGGCAAGCTGGTTGGGGATGTCGTCCTCTGCATATTGCAGGTCGGTCTTATATCCCTTTTCCTGGAAATACTTGACCATATTGTTGCCGTCGTCGATCCAGCGCGCCGACGACTTGGTCGGCATGGAAATGCCGACGGTCGGCTTGGTCTGGGCCATGGCCGGAACCCCGGCGCCGGTGGCCACCAGCAGGCCGACGGCGAGGCCGGCGAATTTGGAGGTGATGGAAATGCGCTTGGCGAACGACATGGACCGGAATCCTCCCCGTTACTACGGCACGCGATACGCCGCCCCCGCGTTCTGTGGCGCGGATGGCGTTCGACGCGATGGTTGGTGTTCCTAGCAATCCTCCCTTTTCCCATAACTGTCAAATACGATTATTCGGCAAATCGATATGCAATTCGGTATCGGCCATCGCCGTGGCAGGGGATCCCTTCTGGCGCATCTTGCGTTCCGACGCCGCACGCACGGCCGACAGCACGGTGCGGGCCCCCGGCGACAGCGGCCGGTCCTTCAGCCAGAAGATGCCGTAGGGCTCGACACTGAAGCGCTTGTGGAAGGGCATGATGGCGCAGCAACCGCTGGGCGAGAACACCTGCGCCAGCGCGCGGGCGAACACCGTCACCGAATCGGTTTCCGCCACCATCGCCATGGAGATGACCGGCGAGGCGCTTTCGATCACCCTGTGCGGCAGGCGGGCGCCTTCGCCCCGGAACAGCGCCTCCACCCGGTCGCGCAGCAGCGTGCCGACGGGCTGGAGGATCCAGGTGGTGTCGGACAGGTCCGCCGCCACCAGCGGGCGGCCGAGCCGCAGCAGCGGGTTACCCTCGCGGCAGATGAAGCACAGCTCCTCGCTGCTGATCTCCTGATATTCGAAGGCGGTGGGATCGAAATGGCCGGGCAGGCGGCCGATGGCGAAATCCATCACCCCCTGGCGCACCCGGTCGGCCAGCACGTCGCTGGTCTCCACCGCCACGGCGATCTTCAGGTTGGGATGGTCGCGGGTCAGGCTGCTGATGACCGGCACCATCAGCTCCACCGCCGGGGCCATCACCGTGCCGATCGACACCCGGCCGCTGTGGCCGGCGAGCAGGGTGTTCAGCTCCTCCCCGGTTTCCTGCAGCTCGCTGAGGATCATCCGGGCGTGGCGGATCATCAGGCTGCCGTACCAGTTCGGTTCGATGCCGCGGCCATGGCGGTCGAACAGCTCGATTCCCAGCGTCTCCTCCAGGTCGCCCAGCAGTTTGGAGGCGGCGGGCTGCGACATGTTCAGGCTGGCGGCGGCGCGGTGCAGGTTGCGGTGTTCGTCGAGCGCAGCGAACAGCTGGAGATGGCGCAGCTTCAGCCGTGCCTTCTGGAACCAGTTCGGCGGGAAACGTTGGGACGTCACGGGCGGTTGCCTCCGATGGGGCGGAAGCGCCTGGATGGCCAATGTCGTGATACGACATGATGGTGGATGTCGAGATACGATATTTGGTATCGCAAGCGCCGATCTTCGTATTGGACGATTATCAAGAGGCCCCTTATCGTTTGGGCCGTCAACAAAATTTAAAAAAGCCGCTGTCGGGAGCGGCCGAACGGGGCGATGGGGGAGTAAAGCGGCATGGCGCAGGAAGCGCGTTGCGTCTGGCAGGCCCGGGCGCTGCTGGGGGAGGGTCCGCTCTGGTCCCCGCGGCAGGATGCCGTCTATTTCGTCGACATCCGCGGATCGCGCATCCTGCGCCACGGCCTGTCCGATGCCTCGCAGGGGGTGTGGGAGCTGGACGATGCCGCCTGCTGGCTGGTGGAGAGCGCGGACGGCGACGGCTTCATCGCCGGGCTACGGTCGCGCCGTGTGGTCCGGCTGCGGCTGGAGCCGGGGCAGACGGCAGTCATAGTCGCGGAGATCGCCCGGATCGAGTCCGACAGGCCCGGCAACCGCCTCAACGACGGCAAGGCCGATGTGCAAGGCCGGCTGTGGGTCGGCAGCATGGACGATTCGGAGGAGGCGCCGGCCGGCAGCTTCTACCGGATCGACTCTGACGGCGCGGTCACGCGGGTCGATGGGGGCTATACCGTCGCCAACGGGCCGGCGCTGTCGCCGGACGGCCGGACGATCTACCACACCGACAGCGCGGCGCGGACGGTCTATGCCTTCGACATCGGCGCGGACGGCAGCCTGTCGGGCAAGCGCGTCCATATCCGCTTCGGCGAGGACGACGGCTATCCCGACGGCATGACCTGCGACGCCGAGGGCGGGCTGTGGATCGCCCATTGGGACGGCGCCCGCGTCAGCCGGTTCCACCCCGACGGCAGGCTGGACCGCGTCCTCGCGCTGCCGGTGTCGCGCGTCACCTCCTGTGTCTTCGCCGGTCCGGATCTGGACCGGCTGTTCATCACCACCGCGGCGCATGGCCGGGAGGAGGAGCCGCTGGCTGGATCGCTGTTCGAGTGCGATCCCGGCGTGCGCGGCCTGCCGCCCTGCGGGTTCGGAAGCCCGCGCTCGTGAGCCAGTGCGTTGATTTGTGATTTGATTCCGAGGAAGGACCCTACTGCCATGTCGTCCAGCGCCCGCCCCTATCGTGGCGTCTTCCCCGTCGTCCCCACCATCTTCACCGAATCGGGAGACCTGGACCTCGATGGCCAGAAGCACTGCGTCGATTTCATGATCGATGCCGGCTCCACCGGTTTGTGCATCCTGGCGAACTTCTCCGAACAGTTCGTGCTGACCGACGACGAGCGCGCGGTGCTGATGGAGACGATGCTGGCCCATGTCGCCGGCCGGGTACCGGTGATCGTCACCACCACCCATTTCAGCACCCGTGCCTGCGCCGAGCGCAGTCGCCGCGCCCAGGATCTGGGGGCGGCGATGGTGATGGTGATGCCGCCCTACCATGGCGCCACCATCCGCGTGCCGGAGGCGGGCATCGTCGAGTTCTTCCAGCGCGTGTCCGACGCCATCGACATCCCGATCATGATCCAGGACGCGCCGGTCAGCGGCACGCCGTTGCCGGCCCCGCTGCTGGCGCGGATGGCGCGCGAGATCGCCAACGTCTCCTACTTCAAGATCGAGGTGCCGCAGGCGGCGGCCAAGCTGCGCACCCTGATCGAGCTGGGGGGCGACGCCATCGAGGGGCCGTGGGACGGCGAGGAGGCGATCACCCTGCTGGCCGACCTCGACGCCGGGGCGACGGGCGCGATGACCGGTGGCGGCTATCCGGACGGCATCCGGCAGATCGTCGATCCCTATCTGGCGGGTGACCGCGAGGCGGCGGTGGCGGCCTATGGGCGCTGGCTGCCGCTGATCAACCACGAGAACCGCCAGTGCGGCATCGCCACCGCTAAGATCCTGATGAAGGAGGGCGGCATCATCGCGTCCGACGCGATGCGCCACCCGACGGCCAACCCGCACCCGATCAGCCGCGACGGCCTGCTGGACGCCGCGAAGCGGCTCGATCCGCTGGTGCTGCGCTGGGCGCGCTGAGCGGCGTTCGAGTTAAGGAGACACATTACATGACCATCACCGGCGAGATGCTGATCGGCGCCACGGCGCATCGCGGCAGCCAGGGCGAGTTCCGCGCCTTCGACCCCGCCAGCGGCGAAGCGCTGGAACCCGTCTTCGGCGGCGGCGGTGCCCCTGAGGTCGAGCGCGCCTGCGCGCTCGCCTGGGCCGCCTTCGACGCCTTCCGCGAGACCGGGCTGGAGCAGCGTGCCGCCTTCCTGGAGACGGTCGCCCAGAACATCCTCGACATCGGCGACGACCTGATCGCCCGCGCCATGGCCGAGAGCGGCCTGCCGCGCGCCCGGCTGGAGGGCGAGCGCGGCCGCACCGTCGGCCAGCTGCGCCTGTTCGCCCAGGTGGTGCGCGAGGGCAGCTGGATCGAGGCCCGCATCGACCCGGCCCTGCCTGCCCGTACGCCGCTGCCGCGTGCCGACATCCGCCAGCGCCACATCGCGCTGGGGCCGGTCGCGGTGTTCGGCGCGTCGAACTTCCCGCTGGCCTTCTCGGTGGCCGGCGGCGACACCGCCTCGGCTTCGCCGCCGGCGCCC
>NZ_BADK01000427.1 GCF_000333595.1 Azospirillum sp. B506 | reverse complement strand
CGAGGGGCTGATCGGCGGGCTGGTCCACCGCCACATGGTGCGCCAGGGCCGGATCGAGCCGCTGTTCAACCCGCTGCGCGTCGGCGCCGTCACCTTCGTCGCCGAGGTGGTGCAGATGCTGATCATCCTGGCGGTGGCCCGGCCCTTCGAGGCGGCGATGCATCTGGTCGAGGTGGTGGCGGCCCCGATGATCGTCGCCAACACGCTGGGGGCAGCGCTGTTCATGCGCATCCTGCTGGAGCGGCGGGTTCTGGACGAGAAGCAGTCCAGCGCCTTCTCGGCCAAGGCGCTGAAGATCGCCGCGCGCTGCGACGGGGTGCTGCGGGGCGGCTTCAACAGCGAGAACAGCACCCGCGTTGCCCGCATCATCTTCGAGGAGACCGGCGTCGGCGCCGTCGCCATCACCGACCGGGACAAGCTGCTGGCCTTCATCGGCATGGGCGACGACCACCATCTGCCGGGTACGCCGATCAGCTCGCCGCAGACCCATCAGGCCATCGCCAACAACCAGGTCATCTATGCCGACGGCAACGAGGTGGCCTATCGCTGCTCGATCAGCCCGACCTGCCGGCTGGGGGCGGCGCTGGTGATCCCGCTGGTCGGCGAGGATGGCGGGGTGATCGGCACCATCAAGCTGTACGAGCCGAAGACCAAGATCTTCTCCACCATCAACCGCACGCTGGGCGAAGGCGTGGCGCGCCTGCTGTCCAACCAGATCCTGGCCGGCCGCTACGAGCAGCAGAAGGCGCTGCTGGCGCAGTCGGAGATCAAGCTGCTGCATGCCCAGGTCAACCCCCATTTCCTGTTCAACGCGCTGAACACCATCTCCGCCGTCATCCGCAACGATCCGGAGCGGGCGCGGCAGCTGGTGCAGAACCTGTCGACCTTCTTCCGCAAGAACCTGAAGCGGCCGAGCCAGATGGCGACGCTGGCCGACGAGGTCGAGCATGTCAGCGCCTATCTCCAGATCGAGCTGGCCCGCTTCACCGGGCGGCTGGCGGTGGAGATCGAGGTGCCGGAGGAGCTTCGCCATGCCCGGCTGCCGGCCTTCTCGCTCCAGCCGCTGGTGGAGAACGCGATCAAGCATGGCACCGCCCAGCTTCTGGGCGACGGCCGGGTGCGCATCGCGGCCCGGCGGCAGGCCGGCGACCTGCTGCTGTCGGTGGAGGACAATGCCGGGCTGTACGAGGCGAAGCCGGGCGGCGACGGGTTGGGGATGACCATCGTCGACCGCCGCATCCGCAACCGCTACGGTGAGGCTTACGGCGTCTCGGTCGCCTGCGATCCGGATGCCTCCACCCGCGTCACCCTGCGCCTGCCTCTTGAGGAAACCGTGCCTGCATGACGGCCATCATGAACGTCCTGATCGTCGATGACGAGCCGCTGGCGCGCGAGGAGCTGCGCCGGATGCTGGAGGAATTCTCCGACATCCGCATCGTCGGCGAATGCGCCAACGCCATCGAGGCCATCGGCGCCATCAACCGGCAGGCACCCGACGTGGTCTTCCTCGACATCCAGATGCCGCGGGTCAGCGGGCTGGAGATGCTCAGCATGCTCGATCCCGAGCGGATGCCGCGCATCGTCTTCCTGACCGCCCATGACGAGTATGCCGTCCAGGCCTTCGAGGAGCATGCCTTCGACTATCTGCTGAAGCCGGCCGATCCGGCGCGGCTGGCGAAGACCCTGCAGCGGCTGCGCCGGCAGCATGCGCCGCAGGAGCTGTCGGTTCTGCCGGGGGCGGCGGAGCTGCGCCACATCCCCTGCACCGGGGTCAACCGCATCACCCTGATGAAGCTGGCCGATGTCGAGTATGTCGTCTCCCGCCCCGCCGGCGTCTATGTGGTGGGGGAGGACGGGCAGGAGCGCTTCACCGAGCTGACGCTCCACACCATCCAGGAGAAGAGCCAGCTGTTCCGCTGCCACCGCCAGCATCTGGTCAACCCGGAGCGCATCCGGGAAATCCGCTTCGTCGACGGCGGGCTGGCGGAGATTCAGACCACCGGCGGCCATGTGGTGCCGGTCAGCCGGCGCTTCCTGGGCGCGCTCAAGGAACGGCTGGGGATGGGGTGAAGCCGGCGATGGCCATCTCCACCGCCGCTTCGGCATGGATGGCGGTGGTGTCGAACAGGGGGACGGCGCTGTCCTCCGGCTTCACCAGCAGCATGATCTCGGTGCAGCCGAGGATGATGGCCTCGGCGCCGCGCTCGACCAGCCGGGCGATCACCGCGCGGTAGGCCTGGCGGGACGCCGACTCGACCCGGCCCTGGACCAGCTCCTCGTAGATGATGCGATGGACAATGGCGCGGTCGGACTCGTCGGGGGTCAGCACCTCCAGCCCGTGGTGCCCGGTCAGCCGGCCCTTGTAGAAGTCCTGCTCCATGGTGAAGGCGGTGCCGAGCAGTCCGACGCGGCGGTGGCCGGCGGCACGGATGCGCTTGGCCGTGGGGTCGGCGATGTGCAGCAGCGGGATGGCGACGGCGGCCTGCACCTCGGCGGCCATGCGGTGCATGGTGTTGGTGCAGATCAGCAGGAAGTCGGCGCCGCCGCGCTCCAGCCGGCGGGCGGCGTCGATCATCAGGGCGGTGGCGTCGTCCCAGCGGCCGGCATGCTGCAACGCCTCGACCTCGGCGAAGTCGAAGGACCACATCAGGCAGCGGGCCGAGCGCAGACCGCCCAGCCGGTCGCGGACGCCTTCGTTGACGATGCGGTAATATTCGGCGGAGCTTTCCCAGCTCATGCCCCCGATCAGGCCGATCACCTTCTGCGACACCGGGCGCGTCTCCTGCCTTGCGTGGATGGACTATGGGGATGGAACGTTTGGAACGTCGTGAAACGGTTTCCGGCGTGCTGTTCACCGTTCAACCGCGGCCAGCCGGCGGAGTCCGGCCGCTGACGCTTTCTTCCTAACACGAGACCAGGGAGGCGGGTAGGGCGGGATGGAACGCCTGTCGCCGGTGTTACCTGAACGACGGTCCGGGAGGGGAGGGCGGCGATGGGAAGCGTGCGGCGGTGGTGGGGAATTGTCGTCGATGCGGCGTATGGCTGGATGAACGACGACGCGATGAGCATGGCGGCGTCCATCGCCTTCTACACCATCTTCTCGCTGGCGCCGCTGGCGATCCTGGTGATCGCGCTGGCCGGGCTGGTGTTCGGCGACGAGGCGGCGCGCGGCGCCCTGGTCGACCAGTTGACGGCGCTGGTCGGGCACGATGCCGGACAGACCCTGCAGGACCTGATCGCACGGGCCGGCGCGCGGGAAACCGGGGTCGTCGCCAGCGTCATCGGCATCGGCACCATCCTGGTCGGCGCCACCACCGTCTTCGTCGAGCTGCAGGCCGGGCTGAACCGCATCTGGCGGGTGGCGGCACCGCAGGAATCGACCATCACCTGGCTGGTGCGGGTTCGGTTGAAGGCGCTGGCGCTGATCGCCGCCATCGGCTTCCTGCTGATCGTGTCGCTGGTGGTCAGCGCCGCCCTGGCGGCGGCCGGCCGCTGGGCGTCGGCCTATCTGCCGGCGATGCCGTCGCTGCTGTGGCTGTTCGACATGGTGACCTCCTGGGCGGTTCTGACCGGGCTGTTCGCGCTGATCTACCGCATCCTGCCCGACACCTACATCCGCTGGACCGACGTCTGGCTGGGGGCGGCGGTGAACGCCTTCCTGTTCGCGGTTGGCAAGTTCCTGATCGGCTTCTACATCGCCACCAGCGGGGTGGTGTCGGTCTATGGCGCGGCCGGCTCCTTCGTGCTGATCCTGCTGTGGGTCTATTATTCGGCGGTCATCTTCCTGTTCGGGGCGGAGATGACCCGCGCCTATTCCGAACGCAGCGGCAGCCGGGCGCGGCTGCCCGGCCTGAAGCCGGAGGCAGGCCCCGGTCCGGCCGCGGCGGCTACCGGCCGCAGCAGCCGCGTCCCAGAGTCATCAGGATCTGCCGGGCCTTGAAGGCCTGGCGGTCGAGCGGTTCCTCCGCCGGGGCGAGGCGGGCCTGGGCCTCACGGTAGCGCTCGTAGGAATCGTCGTTGAACAGGCGGCGCAGGTTGGCGAGGGCCTTGCGCAGGGGCGTGCGGGGGCAGGGAGCGGTCATCGGAGATCTCTGGCGGAAGGTGGGGCGGAAGGTGGGGCGGAAGCCGGCAGTGTGGGACGTCCCACCTTAGCGCCGTTGCGGCAGGCACGAAGCCGGTTTCCGGCGAGCGGCGGTTTGACCGCTTGAGCGGCACATTCCGGGACTTGAGCGGTGGTGGTGGGAACCCTGCCGGTCTGGATCGCAGATGGGTTCTGCGAATTTTCGGGTGTGGCAATGCCGGATGCAGGCTCAACCAACCACGGGACCCGCCTCGAAGGCCGGCGAGTGCCAAAGCTCCCGGCCTTTTCCATTGCCCGCCCGGAGCCTTGAGCGCCGCCGCTCGCCCCCTGCCGGCTGCCGCTCGGCACGTCCCGGCTGCCGCTCGCGGCATTCCACCCCACGGGCATGAAGGGACGGCGTACACCGGCGGCATATCCTTTTCAGGAGAACCGTCATGGATCACGCCCTAACATTTGTGATCGCGACACTCTGCATTCTTGCGCTCTGCTACCGCTTCTACGGCGTGTTCTTCGTGCGCAAGGTTCTCCGTGCCGACGATTCGGAAGTCACCCCGTCCCACATCCTGGCGGACGGGAAGAATTATGTGCCCACCAAGAAATGGGTGAATGCCGGCCAGCATTTCGCCGCCATCGCCGCCGCCGGCCCGCTGGTCGGTCCGGTGTTGGCCGCCCAGTTCGGCTATCTGCCGAGCTTCCTGTGGCTGCTGATCGGCTGTGTCGTCGGCGGTGCGGTGCATGACACCGTCGTGCTGTTCGCCTCGATGAAGCACAAGGGCCAGTCGCTGTCCGAGGTCGCCAAGGCTGAACTCGGCCCGGTGGCCGGCTGGTGCACCGGTCTGGCGATGCTGTTCATCATCACCATCACCATGGCCGGCCTGTCGATGGTCGTCGTCCATGCGCTGGAACGCAACGCCTGGGGCGCCTTCGCGGTGTTCATGACGATCCCGATCGCCATCGCGCTCGGCCTCTACGAAAAGATCACCGGCTCGTCCAAGGGCGCCACCCAGGTCGGCATCGCCGCCATCGCCGCCTCGGTCTTCGCCGGCCCCTACATCCAGGGCACGCTGCTGGGCGAATGGCTGACGCTGCATGCCGAGACGGTCGCCATCATCCTGCCGGTCTATGCCTTCTTCGCCACCGCCCTGCCGGTGTGGATGCTGCTGACCCCGCGCGGCTACCTGTCGAGCTTCATGAAGATCGGCGTCTTCGGCGCGCTGGTTGTCGGCGTCGTCTTCATCAACCCGGAAATCCGCTTCCCCGCCCTGACCGATTTCATCCATGGCGGCGGCCCGGTGCTGAACGGCCCGGTCTGGCCCTTCATCTCGATCACCATCGCCTGCGGCGCCATCTCGGGCTTCCATGCCTTCATCGGGTCGGGCACCACGCCCAAGCTGATCGACAAGTGGAGCGACATCCGTCCGGTGGCCTTCGGCGGCATGCTGGCGGAATGCCTGGTCGGCGTCATGGCGCTGATCGCCGCCACCGCCCTGCATCCGGCCGACTATTTCGCCATCAACTCCGCGCCGGCCGCCTTCAAGGCCCTGGGCATGAACGTGGTGGATCTGCCGCGGCTTAGCCAGGAGATCGGTCTCGACCTCTACGGCCGGACCGGCGGTGCGGTGACGCTGGCGGTCGGCATGACCGAAATCTTCACCCGCGTTCCGTGGTTCGGCAACCTCGCCTCCTACTTCTTCCAGTTCGTCGTGATGTTCGAGGCGGTGTTCATCCTGACCGCCGTGGACAGCGGCACCCGGGTGGCCCGTTACCTGATCCAGGACCTGTTGGGCGACATCTATGCCCCGATGAAGCGGCTGGACTGGGTTCCCGGTTCGATCATCGCCAGCGTCATCGCCTGCTTGGCCTGGGGGTATCTGCTGACGTCGGGCGACATCAACTCGGTCTGGGCCCTGTTCGGCGTGTCGAACCAGCTGATGGCCTCTGTCGGTCTGATCATCGGCGCCACCATCATCCTGCGGCTGGCCCAGAAGCGGATCTACATGCTGACCTGCCTGATCCCGCTGGCCTACCTGTTCGTCACGGTGAACGTCGCCGGCTACTGGATGATCGCCAACGTCTATCTGAACAAGGCGGCCAAGGGCTACAACCCCTTCAACGCCGGCATCTCGATCATCATGCTGGTGCTGGGCTTCATCATCCTGATCGCCGCCTTCCGCAAGTGGAAGGAGCTGCTCCAGACCCGCGCCATCGAGGTTCCGATGGTCGCCACCCCGGCCGAATGACGGTTCAAGTGTCGTGAAAAGCGAACGGGTCCTGTGGAACACTCCACAGGACCCGTTCGCTTTTGTCCGTTTGGTAAGGGAGGACTGGCCGCGGTCAGGCCGCGACGCGCTCCTCCTCAGCATCCACCGCCACCGGCGGGATCCAGGCGACCAACTCCCGCCCGGTGTTGGCGAGGCGCTTCGGCTCGATATGGCCGATCACGCGGGTGCCTTCCCTGGCGATGCGCAGGATGTCGCCGTCCTCCGGAACCAGGGCGCGTTCGACACCGCAGCTGCGGGCGAGGCGGGCGTGGGCTTCCATATGCTGGATGGTGCCATGGACCGGCACGGCGAAGCGGGGGCGGACCAGCCCGTACATGCGGGCGAGGTCGTCGCGCTTCGGGTGGCCGGAGACATGGACCGGCGCGTCGGCGGGGGTGACGATCTCGACACCCATGCCGCGCAGATGCTCGTGGATTTCGGCCAGCGCCTCCTCGTTGCCGGGGATGGCGCGGGCGGAGAAGATGACGGTGTCGCCCTCTTCCAGCCACAGCTCGCGGTGCTCGTTGCGGGCCAGACGGCTCAGTGCCGCCCGCTCCTCGCCCTGGCTGCCGGTGCACAGGAACACGAGGTTCTCGCGCGGGGTCCAGGACGCCTCGCGGACATCCATGAAGTCCGGCACATGGTCGAGATAGCCGCAGGCCTGCGCCGCCTTTTCCATGCGCAGCATGGAGCGGCCGACCAGCACCACCTTGCGTCCGACCGCCGCCGCCGCTTCGGCCACCGCCGTCATGCGGGCGACGTTGGAGGCAAAGCCGGTCACCGCGATGGCGCCCGAGCGGTTGGCGAAGGCGCCGATCAGGCCGGCACGGGCGTCGGCCTCCGATCCGGTCGAACCGGGCACGTCGGCGTTGGTGCTGTCGCACATCATGGCGAGCAGCCCCTCGTCGCCCAGGCGCTTCAGCGCGGCGAAGTCGGTGGTCCGGCCGATCAGCGGATCGGGATCGAACTTCCAGTCGCCGGTGTGCAGCACCGTGCCGGCCGCCGTGCGGATCGCCAGCGACATCGGTTCGGGGATCGAATGGGTGACGGCGATGGTCTCGACCCGGAAGGGACCGATGGTCAGCGTGTCGCCGATCTCGAAGGTCTGCACCTTGGCGGCGCGATGCGCGCCCTTTTCCTTCAGCCGGTCCCGGATGATGTGGGAGGCGAAGGGGCTGGCATAGATCGGGCAGCGCAGGCGCGGCCACAGATGGTGGATCGCGCCGATATGGTCCTCGTGCGCGTGGGTCACCACCAGCCCGACGACATCCTGCATCCGCTCCTCGATGAAGGCCGGATCGGCCATCAGGCTGTCGATGCCCGGCATCTCGTCGCCGACGAAGGCGACGCCGGCGTCGACGATCAGCCATTTGCCGGCATGGCCGTAGAGCGCCATGTTCATGCCGATGCGGGAACAGCCGCCCAGCGGAAGGAACAGGATCTCGTCCTTGCCCGGAACCGGGCCGGTGGGGCCGCCGCCATGGACCGGAGTGGCCGGCGGGCGGGAGCCGTCGAAATCATCACGCGGACGCGGGTTGCGGTTGCGTGCGCGGTTGCTCGGCGCCATCCGGCGCCGCTTTGAATCAAACGTCATGCCTCTGTCGTACGTCTCACATAAGCCGGCATTCGACGCTGCCGGACGGGCGTGCATCGCTCGTCGATGCGGATCTCGTGGGTGGAAGGAACCCGGCCGGAGGCGCCATGCGGCTGCCGTCGGACGGCTGGGATCGGATGTTTCGTATGGGCTTATGTGGGCAAAGGGAGACGCACGTCAAGGGCATGCGTGAAAGGTCACACGAAATGGTGGGGCATTGCTGGGATGCGTGGGAGCGCCACACCGAAGCGGAGCGGCCTCTTACCGGCCGCCGGCCGATTGCCGATCTTCGGGTTGAAGAGGTTTGGCGTCCGCTTCGCAGCGTTTCCGATCATCGCCCATGGTCTTGTCGCAGAGGCTCCTGCCCCATGCGGCCCCTGTGTGCTGGAGCTGTTGCGACGAGCAGCCCGCCAGCGTTTGCACCAGCACCAGCATGGCGAGCGGGAACGCACGCATGTTCAGGATTTCCCCCTATTCGTCCGTCCCGTCGCCAGGATCGTCCGGGGCGCCTGGCTCATAGCTGAGGAGATCGCCCGGCTGGCAGTTCAGAAAGGCGCATATCCGCTCAAGCGTATCGAAGCGAACGCCCTTCACCTTGCCGCGCTTGAGCAGCGACAGGTTGGCTTCGGTGATTCCGACATAATCCGCCAGATCGCGCGACGTGACGTTGCGTTCCGCGAGCATGACGCCCAATCGAACCCGGATCGGCATTCGGCCGGCCTAGACGAACTGGTCGTTTTCGTCGGAGATCTCCACCGCTTCGGCCATGATCCAAGCGAAAACGGCGACGATCCCGGCGAAAAGCAGGGAGATGAGGGTGTCCGAACCGACGGTCAGCACCAGGGTCTTTGCCTTTTCCGGACCGTCCCAGCTCAACAGCACAGACAGGGCCGCCCCGGCCAGCGGTTTCAGGACCGCCGAGGCGGCGACGCCCAGCGAAAAGGCTTGCAGCCCACCGGTCGACCGCGGCGCGAAGATACGGCCCGTCGCCAGAGCGGCGAAGCAGCGGCGGGCGCCCAGCAGCCCGAAGATCAGCGCGCCAAGCGGCACCATCGAAATCGCGAACCCGCCGCGCGCTGCAGAATGCCGAGGCCGGTGTCCGGGCCA
>NZ_BADK01000428.1 GCF_000333595.1 Azospirillum sp. B506 | reverse complement strand
GCAGCAGCCAGCCGCTGGTCCGCCCGGCCACGAACACCAGGAGGGAAGCAGCAATCGCCATTCCCCACCAGGCACCCCGCCACGGGCAAGAGCCGGTTTTTCCAAAGGATCGCGCGCCGTGAAGGGGGAGTCAGGCAGTCGGGCAGCGGCTGGTCGATCAGCGGGCCGAAGCTCTGTCCCAGCAGGGAGCGCTGGGCACGGTAGCGTTCGAAGCGCTGGGCGACCTCGGGATTGTCGGCGAGGTGGCTCTCGACCTCGGCAAGCCGTTCCTCCGGCAATTCGCCGTCGAGCCAGGCATGCAGCTCGGCCTCGGTCACGGGATCGCGGGTGCCGCTCATCACTTGATCCTCCTGACGACCTGCTGGGTTCCACCGTCCAGCAGGACCCTCAATTTTTCGCGCGCCCGGGCCAGCCGCGACATCACCGTCCCGATCGGCAACTCCAACACCTCCGCCACTTCGCGGTAGGACAACCCCTCCATTCCCGTCAGCAGCAGGATGGTGCGATGTTCGTCGGTCAGCTGGGCGAAGGCGCGGACGAAGTCGCGCACCGCACCGCGGTCGGCCGGCGGAGCACTCAGCGCCAGATCGTCGGCCAGATCCTCAACCGGAACCTCCGCCCCGCGGCGGCGGCGGCTGCGCTGGGTGGAGATGTGCAGGTTGTGCAGGATCGTCATCAGCCATCCGCCAATTTTCGACGGGTCGCGCAGCGCGTGGCGGTTGGCCAGCGCCTTTTCCACGCAGTCCTGCACCAGATCGTCGGCATCCGACCGGTTGCCCACCAGCGCGGTGGCATAACGCCGGAGCCGCGGCACATGAGCGGCGATGGCGCGGTCGTCGATGTCGGGCAGGCTCATGTCGGGTCCGGGGCTGGCGTCGTCACCGGTCATGACGCCCTGCCCTGCCGCTTTATTCCAACACCGCCGGTCACATCAAAGCCCGGGCGAGGAAAAGCCGGCCTTGCCGTCGAAATTGCTGAGATTCTCGGTCTGGGTGAAGTCGATCCCCGCCGCGGCAAGCCGGCCCAGCAGCTCGACGATGGCGCCATGCTGCACCGGACCATGCTGCGACAGGAAGCGGCAGCGCCAATGGTCGGTGCAGAACACGTCGGCATTGCCGTCCGGCCAGACCCGCTGCGAGCGGTTGGAGATGCTGGTCAGCGTCAGCGCATCGGTCGACAGCGGCAGCACCAGTTCCGCCAGATCGTTGGGCAGCCCG
>NZ_BADK01000429.1 GCF_000333595.1 Azospirillum sp. B506 | reverse complement strand
GTCCTGGGCCGCGACGAGCGCCTCGATCGTGTCGTGGAACAGCCGCATCAGGCGGCCGACATCGCGCGTCGTGGCGGCGTAGGTCTTCTCCTTGGCATGCTTGCCCCGCGTGAAGGCCCCGCCGATCAGCCGGTCGGCCATGTCGAGCACAGCATCGGTCAGCCGGGATTCCAGGTCGAACAGCACGGCGACCAGGGTCGCGCGCCGCCGATGGGCAGTGTAGCGGCCGAGCAGATAGGCGGGCGACGCTTGTCCCTCCCGGACGAACTGGCGGAACCGGATTTCGGGAAGGCGCGACGCGAGGTCGGACGGGATCCCGACGGCACGGACGGCCTGAAGCTTGCTGAGCAGGTCGCGGACGTGCCCGGCCTTTGGTGCGCTCGGCATCGTCTTCAACCAGGCGAGAGGAGTTCCGCCGAGGTCAGGATCGACCACCGGCAGACGGTCGAGTTCGGCCAGTTGCTCGTCAGTGAGGCCGGCAAGCAGAGCATCCACCGCCCGCTTGCGGGCACGGGCGCGCCCAGCGGCGCCGGTGCGCTCGATCACCGGCAATGCCGGCAGGATGAAGTTTTGGGAGCGGAGGGTGGAGACGATGGCTGTGACGATCGGTTCCGGCCTGTTCGTGGTCCAGGCGGCCTGGGCGGCCGCTTCGATCATGAAGGGAAGATCGAGATTGGTCGATGGCCGCAACCCGAGCATGGCGGCCAGTTGCCGGGCATGATCGGTCATCGTCTGGGGTCGGCGCGCATAATCGGTGAACAGGTGCGCCGGCACATGGATCTGGGTGGCGATCCAGGCGACCAGAGCGTCGAGCGGTTCCTCGATCTGGGCAAGCGCGCGGCCGGAATGCCGAAGCAGCGCCAGTTGCACGGCAAAGCCCAGCCGGTTGGCCGCGCCCCGCCGTGTCAGAACGAGATCCTGATCCGACGGGGTGAGCGTGAAGCGACGCGCCAAAGCATCCCGATCCGCGGGAATACCAAGAAGCTGCCGTAACTCCGTGTCGGGCAACAAACGATGTCGCGGCACGCCATCTCCCTCTCCAGCCGGCGCCAGCCCCCGAGGCTGGCACATGACGGGGGAGGGTTATGAACGAACGCAGGACCGCTTGTCACGGAGCCACGCTGCCCGACTGTCCGCTTTCCCACCCTTTGACGGACAACGGGCAGCGAGGCGCTATCTTGGCGTCTGGCCGAAGTGGCTTCCTCCTGAATGGAATGGGACTCTGTTTTCAAGCATAGCCTGACGACAGCCAGAACCGGTTGTCGGTGCTCTGGAACATCAAGTCGCTACGTCCATCTCCATTGAAATCGGCAAAACCGGCTTGCCCAAGCACGAAGCTACCCCCGTGATCCAGCGCGGCAAAGGTCTTGGTCATTCCTGCGAAGGACGCTCCATCGGATACGGAAACCCAGAAGGTGTTGTCGTTATCCTGGAAAATCAGATCGGCTCGGCCGTCTGCATTCACGTCGGCATAGCGAGCCTGACCTTCGACGAACGTCGTGCCGCCGCCGTGCGCCATGGCAACGAACGGGCTTGCGAAGCCGGTACCCGTGGACAAAGCAACGTTGAAGGTGTTGTCATTACCCTGAAAGATCAGATCAGCTTTGCCATCACCATTCATGTCGGCATACTGCGCCTGTCCACGAACGAAGCTACCCCCTTCCTGCAGGACGGATACTGGCGTATCAAACCCACTTCCATTCGACAGCGACAGCTTGAAGCTATTGTCATTCCCCTGAAAGATCAGGTCAGCCCTACCATCCCCATTTACATCGGCATATTGTGCCTGCCCGCGGATAAAGTTGCCGCCCTGTTGCAGCACTGATACCGGGGCATCGAACCCACTTCCATTCGACAGCGACAACTTGAAACTGTATTCCGCGCCTGGAAGATCAGGTCAAATTTTCCATCCCCGTTTACATCGGCATATTGCGCTTGTCCTTCGGCAAAGCTGCCACTTTGCTGCGCTACCGTTACCGATGCATCGAAGCCGCTTCCGTTCGCCAGCGACAGCTTGAAGCTGTTGTCATTGCCTTGGAAAATCAGGTCCGCCTTGCCGTCACCATTCACGTCGGCGTATTGCGCTTGGCCTGCCGCAAAGCTTCCGGTCTGTTGCGACGCAGGGGTGAAACTGCTGAACGCGCTGCCGTCAGACAGCGACAGCCAGAACCGATTGCTGTTGTCCTGGTAGACGACATCGGCTTTACCATCGCCATTCACATCAGCATAGCGCACTTGCCCTCGCGCAAACGTACCGGACTGCTGGAGAACCTGCGTTGCCGGCTTCAGGCCCGGCGTTGCCGCGTCCGCGGTGGAGACGTAAAAGATGTTGTCGGTGGTCTGGAAGATCAGATCGGCTTTGCCATCACCATTCATGTCACCATACTGTGCTTGGCCGCGAACGAAGCTCGCTCCATGCTTCATTGCGAAATTGGCGCCATCAAAGCCACTGCCGGTTGACTGCGACACCCAGAACAGATTGTCGCTGCCCTCCATGATCAAATCGGATTTGCCGTCGCCATTAACATCCCGATACTGCGCTTGCCCGGCAACAAAGCTGCCTCCATGCTTGGCCGCAAGAATCGGTGCGGCAAAGCCGGTGCCGGTGGAAAGAGATAGATAGAAGCTGTTGTCGTTGCCCTGCATGATCAGGTCGGCTTTGCCGTCACCATTCACGTCGGCATACTGCGCCTGTCCGGCGACAAAGCTGCTGCCATGCTTACGGCGAGG
>NZ_BADK01000430.1 GCF_000333595.1 Azospirillum sp. B506 | reverse complement strand
TCCGGCTTGGCCGGAATGGCGGTGCCGGATACGGCAGGGGCGCCAGACCGTGAGCGCGGCGGGTGCCCTTGGGCTACCCGCCGCCAGTTCCGCAGCACCGAGGCCTGGAGGCCCAACTCCCGCGCCACATGCTCCAGTGGCCGGCCGCTCCCTTCCAGAAGGGCAACGGCCTCACGCTTGAACTCGTCCGTGAAGGATCGCCTCGTCTTCGTCATCAGATACCTTCCCGCTCCACTCGGAGCTTAGCTGTGGTGTCCACCGAAGCAGGGCAAGATCAGATCCCCCATGCCCGCCACCGGGGAGAACCTCGCCTTGAACCGCTCCGGGATTCCCGGAGCGGTTCACTCGGGCAGCCCCTGCAGGCCGGCATGAGTGTCGGCATGGCGCTGACCGATGGGCCGGAAACCAGCCGCGGCACCCTGACCGCTCAGGCCAGGATACTGGTTTCCTTTTGACGGACCCGTTCCGTCCCGCGTTTCCTCTGGAGGCCGTCGCAAATCTGGGGGCCTTCACACCGCGGGACGGAAGGGGCGGCGTGCGTATGGCTCGACGGCGGTGTGATCCGCTGCGAACGTCACGTTCGTCACTGCGATGCGAAGCTTCGGCATGCGGTGAGCGCCACGCGGCGACCAGCGCATCTGCTGATTGGCGTCCGGTGCAGTTCGGGTGCGGCACGGTACCGCCGCTCATCCCGATAACCTTTGCCGAGGGCAAGGTTCTCGGCAATGGATTTCTCCGGCTTTTTCGTGAAGCGGAGGCACCACAGCGTCTCGCAGGGCTTGGCGATCCATGCCAGCCCGCCGCGCCGCTTCCGCCCGGCTCCCCCCGTCCAGAGCATGGGCGATGGCGAACATCCGCGCCGCCACCCGCCCTTTGCTCTCGCCCCGCGCCAGGGCACGCAATTCGCGTGGCGCTCAGGTCTTGTGCACCAACGCCAATGCGAGGAAATCGTCCGCAGCAGG
>NZ_BADK01000431.1 GCF_000333595.1 Azospirillum sp. B506 | reverse complement strand
CCGCCGTTGACAGCGACGATGATTTCACTTTGACCGTAACGGCGACGGCCAAGGACGGCAGTGCGGCGGTTGCGACGACGACGCAGACGCTGCATGTGACGGTCGATCCGGTGACCGACACGCCGACCCTGTCGGTTTCAGCCGCGCGTGGCGATGAAGACACCGCCATTGCGCTGACGATCACTCCGGCGCTGACCGACACCGACGGGTCCGAGGCGCTGACAATCACCATCAGCGGCATCCCCGACGGTGCGCATCTCAGCAATGATGCCGGCACTGCCCTGACGATCAGCAACGGCTCGATCACGCTGACGCCAAGCCAGCTTGCCGGTCTGAAGATCACGCCGCCGTTGAACAGCGACGTGGACTTCGATCTGACTGTGACGGCGACGGCCAAGGACGGCAGTGCGGCGGTTGCGACGACGACGCAGACGCTGCATGTGACGGTCGATCCGGTGACCGACACGCCGACCCTGTCGGTTTCAGCCGCGCGGGGCGATGAAGACACCGCCATTGCGCTGACGATCACTCCGGCGCTGACCGACACCGACGGGTCCGAGGCGCTGACGATCACCATCAGCGGCATCCCCGACGGTGCGCATCTCAGCAATGATGCCGGCACTGCCCTGACGATCAGCAACGGCTCGGTCACCCTCACACCGGCGCAGCTTGCCGGCTTGAAGATCACGCCGCCGTTGAACAGCGACGTGGACTTCGATCTGACTGTGATGGCGACGGCCAAGGACGGCAGTGCGGCGGTGGCGGCGACGACGCAGACGCTGCATGTGACGGTCGATCCGGTGACCGACACGCCGACCCTGACGGTTTCAGCCGCGCGGGGCGATGAGGACACCGCCATTGCGCTGACGATCACCCCGGCGCTGACCGACACCGACGGGTCCGAAGCGCTGACGATCACCATCAGCGGCATCCCCGATGGTGCGCATCTCAGCAATGATGCCGGCACTGCCCTGACGATCAGCAACGGCTCGATCACGCTGACGCCAAGCCAGCTTGCCGGTCTGAAGATCACGCCGCCGTTGAACAGCGACGATGATTTCACCCTGACGGTCACCGCGACGGCCAAGGACGGCAGCGCCGCTCCGGTCAGCGTCAGCGAATCACTGGTGGTTACGGTCGATCCGGTGTCGGACACACCGACCCTGGCGGTTTCGGCCGCGCGGGGTGACGAGGACACCGCCATTGCGCTGACGATCACCCCGGCGCTGACCGACACCGACGGGTCGGAGGCGCTGACGATCACCATCAGCGGCATCCCCGACGGTGCCCATTTCAGCAATGATGCGGGCACTGCCCTGACGATCAGCAACGGCTCGGTCACCCTCACACCGGCGCAGCTTGCCGGCTTGAAGATCACGCCGCCGTTGAACAGCGACGTGGACTTCGATCTGACTGTGACGGCGACGGCCAAGGACGGCAGTGCGGCGGTGGCGGCGACGACGCAGACGCTGCATGTGACGGTCGATCCGGTGACCGACACGCCGACCCTGACGGTTTCAGCCGCGCGGGGCGATGAAGACACCGCCATTGCGCTGACGATCACCCCGGCGCTGACCGACACCGACGGGTCCGAAGCGCTGACGATCACCATCAGCGGTATCCCCGATGGTGCGCATCTCAGCAATGATGCCGGC
>NZ_BADK01000432.1 GCF_000333595.1 Azospirillum sp. B506 | reverse complement strand
GGTTTCAGCCGCGCGGGGCGATGAGGACACCGCCATTGCGCTGACGATCACCCCGGCGCTGACCGACACCGACGGGTCCGAGGCGCTGACGATCACCATCAGCGGCATCCCCGACGGTGCCCATTTCAGCAACGTTGCTGGTGACGTGCTGACGATTTCCGGCGGCTCGATCACGCTGACGCCAAGCCAGTTGGCCGGTCTGAAGATCACGCCGCCGCTGAACAGCGACGATGATTTCACTTTGACCGTAACGGCGACGGCCAAGGACGGCAGTGCCGCTCCGGTCAGCGTCAGCGAATCACTGGTGGTTACGGTCGATCCGGTGTCGGACACGCCGACCCTGGCGGTTTCAGCCGCGCGGGGTGACGAGGACACCGCCATTGCGCTGACGATCACCCCGGCCCTGACCGACACCGACGGGTCCGAGGCGCTGACGATCACCATCAGCGGCATCCCCGACGGTGCGCATCTCAGCAATGATGCCGGCACTGCCCTGACGATCAGCAACGGCTCGGTCACCCTCACACCGGCGCAGCTTGCCGGCTTGAAGATCACGCCGCCGTTGAACAGCGACGTGGACTTCGATCTGACCGTGACGGCGACGGCCAAGGACGGCAGTGCGGCGGTTGCGACGACGACGCAGACGCTGCATGTGACGGTCGATCCGGTGACCGACACGCCGACCCTGTCGGTGGCTGCTGCGCGTGGCGATGAAGACACCGCCATTGCGCTGACGATCACCCCGGCGCTGACCGACACCGACGGGTCCGAAGCGCTGACGATCACCATCAGCGGCATCCCCGATGGTGCGCATCTCAGCAATGATGCCGGCACTGCCCTGACGATCAGCAACGGCTCGATCACGCTGACGCCAAGCCAGCTTGCCGGTCTGAAGATCACGCCGCCGTTGAACAGCGACGATGATTTCACTTTGACCGTAACGGCGACGGCC
>NZ_BADK01000433.1 GCF_000333595.1 Azospirillum sp. B506 | reverse complement strand
GCGACGTGGACTTCGATCTGACCGTGACGGCGACGGCCAAGGACGGCAGTGCGGCGGTTGCGACGACGACGCAGACGCTGCATGTGACGGTCGATCCGGTGACCGACACGCCGACCCTGACGGTTTCAGCCGCGCGGGGCGATGAAGACACCGCCATTGCGCTGACGATCACTCCGGCGCTGACCGACACCGACGGGTCCGAGGCGCTGACGATCACCATCAGCGGCATCCCCGACGGTGCGCATCTCAGCAATGATGCCGGCACTGCCCTGACGATCAGCAACGGCTCGGTCACCCTCACACCGGCGCAGCTTGCCGGCTTGAAGATCACGCCGCCGTTGAACAGCGACGTGGACTTCGATCTGACCGTGACGGCGACGGCCAAGGACGGCAGTGCGGCGGTTGCGACGACGACGCAGACGCTGCATGTGACGGTCGATCCGGTGACCGACATGCCGACCCTGTCGGTGGCTGCTGCGCGTGGCGATGAGGACACCGCCATTGCGCTGACGATCACCCCGGCGCTGACCGACACCGACGGGTCCGAAGCGCTGACGATCACCATCAGCGGCATCCCCGATGGTGCGCATCTCAGCAATGATGCCGGCACTGCCCTGACGATCAGCAACGGCTCGATCACGCTGACGCCAAGCCAGCTTGCCGGTCTGAAGATCACGCCGCCGTTGAACAGCGACGTGGACTTCGATCTGACTGTGACGGCGACGGCCAAGGACGGCAGTGCGGCGGTTGCGACGACGACGCAGACGCTGCATGTGACGGTCGATCCGGTGACCGACACGCCGACCCTGTCGGTTTCAGCCGCGCGGGGCGATGAAGACACCGCCATTGCGCTGACGATCACTCCGGCGCTGACCGACACCGACGGGTCCGAGGCGCTGACGATCACCATCAGCGGCATCCCCGACGGTGCGCATCTCAGCAATGATGCCGGCACTGCCCTGACGATCAGCAACGGCTCGGTCACCCTCACACCGGCGCAGCTTGCCGGCTTGAAGATCACGCCGCCGTTGAACAGCGACGTGGACTTCGATCTGACTGTGATGGCGACGGCCAAGGACGGCAGTGCGGCGGTGGCGGCGACGACGCAGACGCTGCATGTGACGGTCGATCCGGTGACCGACACGCCGACCCTGACGGTTCAGCCGCGCGGG
>NZ_BADK01000434.1 GCF_000333595.1 Azospirillum sp. B506 | reverse complement strand
CACCCATCCTGGGCCATGCCGACAACGGGGTGGCGATCGACTGGTGCGCTCCCCCCTCCGGCGCCAGCGAGATTCCGGATGGTGTCGCCACCAGCATGAAGCGGGCATCCTGGTAGCAGGCATAGTTCAGCTGGTCGGCACCGCGCATGATGAAGGGGTCGTAAACAGTGCCGATCGGCAGCAGCCGCTCCCCGAACAGGCTATGCGACAGGCCCAGGGCCGACAGCAGGATGAACAGGTTGGATTCCGCGATGCCCAATTCCAGATGCTGTCCCTTGGGCGAGAATTCCCAACTGTAGGTGGAGGGGATGCGTTCCTTCTTGAAGAGGTCGGCGAGTTCACTCTTGGCGAACAGGCCACGGCGGTTCACCCAGGCGCCCAGGTTGGTGGAGACGGTGACGTCGGGTGCCGTGGTGACGATGCGTTCTGCCAGCGGCGTACGCTCCCGACCGATCTCGTTCAGGATCAGGCCGAAAGCGGCCTGGGTCGACAGGGTCTTCTGCGTCGGCACAGCCAGCGCGGCCGGCACGGTCACCGCCGGCGCCTCGTAGCGGCGGCGACCCTTTTGCGCGAAGGGAACCCGGCGCAGGAAGTCCTCCAAGGCGGAGTCCGCCAAGGAAAGCCCCTCGAACCGGTCCCACTCATGGCCGGGGCGGACCTTGTTGGCGGCGCGGAAGCCGTCCATCTGCTCCCGCGTCAGCAGGCCGGAATGGTTGTCCTTGTGGCCGGCCAGCGGCAGGCCGAAGCCCTTGACCGTGTAGGCGATGAAGCAGACCGGCCGGTCATGGGTGCGGGCCTGGGCGAATGCCTCCAGCAGCGAGGGCAGGTCATGGCCGCCGAGATTGCCCATCAACCGGGCCAGTTCCTCGTCGCTGCGGCGCTCGATCAGCCGGGTGACGTCGCCCTGGTCGCCCAGATCGTCCATCAGGCGGCGGCGCCATGCCGCTCCGCCCTGGTAGGTCAGGGCCGAATAAAGCTGGTTCGGACAGGTGTCGATCCAGTGGCGCAGCCGCTCGCCGCCGGGTTCCTTGAACGCCTCCTGCATCAGGGTGCCGTATTTCAGGATCACCACGTCCCAACCGAAGGCGCGGAAGATGTTCTCCAGCCGCTCCCACAGCCCTTCGCGGATCACCGCGTCCAGGCTCTGGCGGTTGTAGTCGACGATCCACCAGCTGTTGCGCACGCCATGCTTCCAGCCTTCCTGCAAGGCTTCAAAGATGTTGCCCTCGTCCATCTCGGCATCGCCGACCAGCGAGACCATGCGGCCTTCCGGCAGGCCGGCGGCCCAGCCCTTGGCCTTCAGGTAATCCTGGACCAGCGAGGCGAAGAGGGTCTGCGCCACCCCCAGACCGACCGAACCGGTGGAGAAATCGACGTCGTCCACGTCCTTGGTGCGGGATGGGTAGGATTGGGCGCCCTTGTAGCCACGGAAACTCTCCAGCTTCTCCCGCGTCTGGTTGCCCAGCAGATACTGGATGGCATGGAAGATCGGGCTGGCATGGGGCTTCACCGCCACCCGGTCCTCAGGTCGCAGGGCCGAGAAATAGAGCGCCGTCAGGATGGTCGACATCGAGGCGCTGGAAGCCTGATGCCCACCGATCTTCAGCCCGTCCAGATTGGGGCGGACATGATTGGCGTTGTGGATGGTCCAGGAGGCGAGCCAGAGTACCTTGCGCTCCAGCTCTGCCAGACAGGCGAGATCGGCGGAGGATGGCTGGATCGCGGTCATCGGTTGGCTCCCGAACGGAGGTTTATGATTGGTACAGCCTATCATTCGCCACACGGCAGTTGCTTGCGAAGTGGCGCCGATCGCGGTTCCGCTTTAGCATCCGATGCCAGCTAAGCAGCAGAAACGGCATTCAATGCCAAAACAACCTCTCGATCGCATCGACCGCAAGATCCTGGCCGCCTTGCAGCAGGACGGTCGGCTGCCCAACAACGAATTGGCCGAACGGGTCGGCCTGTCGCCCTCTCCCTGCCTGCGCCGGGTCAAGGCACTGGAAGAAGCAGGGGTGATCGCCCGCTATGTTGCTCTGGTCGATCCGGCCTCCGTCGACCTGCCGGTCAACATCTTCGTCAATGTCAGTCTGGAACGGCAGGTGGAGGCGCGGCTCGACGGGTTCGAGGCGGCGGTAATGGCGCGCCCGGAGGTGTTGGAATGCTACCTGATGACCGGCGATGCCGATTACCTGCTGCGGGTGGTGGTGCCGGACCTTGCCAGCTATGAACGGTTCCTGAAGGAGCACCTGACCCGCATTCCCGGCGTTGCCAGCATACGCTCCAGCTTCGCCTTGAAGCAGGTGCGCTATCGCACCGCCCTGCCACTAGACCATCTGCGAGAATAAAAGGCGCTTTCACAAGCCGGCGGCTGTGTCTGCGGAAGGGCCGGCCATTGGACGCCTTCACGGAGGAAAGACTGCAGGGTCGCAACCACGTCTGCCATAGGAAGACGCGGTCGCTCCCGATTTTCAGCTCTCCTTCCAGTCGTTCGATGATCTCGGAAGACCAACCCGGAATGCTCATTTTTCCTTTGCGGCAAGCAGCGCGGCCAAGGCACCTATGGCGGGAATAAAGCCAGCGCTATCGCTGTCGAAGCGCAGACCGAGTGGAATGTGCCGCACAGCGCCCGTGGCGAGCTGCAGCCGCACCAGCCGGCCCGCGTCAAGATCCGCCTCGATCATGTGATGCGGCAACCAGCCATAACAAAGCCCCCGGCGTACCGCCTCGATCGCCGTTTCCACCGAGTTCATGCGCCAGACACGCCCCTCTTCCCAATGCGAATTGGCGTTCGGGACAATGGCAGCCTCCGCCTCGCGCATCTCCACCCGCAAATGGCTTGAGAGCATGATGCGTGTCAGCGTGTGCTGGGCTTGCGCGAGCGCATGTACCGGCGCCGCCACGGCCAGCAACGGCATATCGGCGATCAGCGTGGTCCAGCGCGCCCCGGGCTCGGCCAGCAGCACGGCAAGGTCGTACTCTTCGTCGGGGGTCTCCTGCAATGTCCGGTGCACCACCTCGCACAAGGAGACCTCGACCTGCGGATATCGCGAGGCGAATGCCTCCAGCGCATCGAACAGACGTGGTTTGGGGAACAGCGTGTCCACCAAGACCCGAAGCCGCACGCTCCCGCCTCCGGCGATGGCACGCCCACGCTCCTCCAGCCGGGCGAGTTCATCGATCAGCGGCATCGCGTCCGCCAGCAGCGCAGCTCCGGCCTCGGTGAGCACCGCCCGCCGTCCCTGCGGCACCAGCAACGCCACCCCGAGCGTTTCCTGCAGGCGCGCCACGGCATAGCTCACCGAGGACTGGCTGCGGTGCAGCGCAGTGGCGGCCTGGGCGAAGCCGCCATGCTCGACGACAGCCCGCAATACGCCCCATTGCTCTATGGTCGAATGCGGCAGGTGATCCATGGGAACCTCAATTAAGGAATATGATCCTATTCGATATTCCGATTATTATGCGCCGAAAAGAGCGCTTTTTATTCGGATATTTGGATGCGAATTTTCTTCCCGAGTCCAACCGGGAGAGTCCCCCATGTCCGACCCCTTCGAATCGACCAAGCCCGAGGAATTGACCGATTTCATCGGCCGTCACTTCATCTACACCTATGACAACGGCTGGCAGTACGAGTTCTATGTCAAGAACGACCGCACCGTAGACTACCGTATCCATAGCGGCATGGTCGGCGGACGCTGGGTGCGCGATCAGATCGCGCATATCGTCCGCCTCGCCCCCCAGGTCTTCAAGGTGTCCTGGGACGAACCGACAGGCACCGCCGTCAGCCTTGCCTTCAATCTGGAGGCCCGCCGGGTGCATGGGGTGATCTTCTTCCCCCGCTGGGTCGCCGAGGCGCCCGAGAAAACGGTCTGTTTCCAGAACGAGCATCTCGACGAGATGCGATCCTTGCGCGACGCGGGTCCGACCTATCCGCGCCTGGTGATCGACGAATTCGCCCCGATCACATTCCTGGAAAATTGCGGCCCGGATAATCAGGAGGTGATCGCCTGCGCGCCCTCCGAGTTGCCGGCAGGTTACGCCAACCGCAGAAACGGCGGAAACTGATCATGTCGTGGTCGGAACTGTTGTTGCCGGGAGCAATGGCAATGGCTCTGCTGAGCCAGCCCGTCATGGCCGCGACCAGCACCCCGCTGCCCGGTTATACCGAGGGTGCCAAAGTCATCGAGGTGCCCGTCACCGGCGGGCAGCTCGACACGCTCAATGGCATCATATACGCGCAGGTCAACCAGCTGCGATCGGTGCGTCAATTGCGGCTGGACCTGCTGGTGCCGCGCAATGCGGACCGCAAGCCGGCCATCGTCTATTTCCCCGGCGGGGGCTTCACCTCCGCCGACTACGGGAAATTCATCGAGATGCGTATGGCGCTGGCGAAGGCTGGCTTCGTGGTGGCCTCGGCAGAATATCGCGTGGTGCCCGACAAATTTCCGGCTCCCGTCGAGGATGGCAAGGCCGCGGTGCGCTATCTGCGGGCACATGCCAAAGACTACGGCATCGATCCGGCGCGGATCGGCGTGCTCGGCGATTCTGCCGGCGGCTATCTCGCGCAAATGTTGGGCACCACCAACGGCGAGAAGAAATTCGACACGGGAGACTTCCTAGACCAGTCCTCCGACGTGCAGGCCGTGGTCACGCTCTACGGGCTCTCCGACCTGCGCAACATCGGCGAGGGTTTCCCTGAAGCGGTGCAGGACGTGCACGCCTCCCCTGCCGTCACAGAGGCGTTGCTGCTCCATGGCCCCGCCTTCCGCAACTTTCCCGGCGCAACCATTCAGAGCGATCTTGCAGAAGCACTGGCGGCAAGCCCGATGGGACACATTGCTGGTCAAAAACCGCCCTTCCTGATCATGCATGGCAGTGCGGACACACTGGTCTCGCCGCGCCAGAGCGCACAGCTTTACGAGGCACTGCGCAAGGGCGGCACCTCGGCCGAATATGACCTTTTGGAAGGTGCCGGGCACGGAGACATTCACTGGTTTCAGACGCCAGTGATTGACCGGGTGACGGCTTGGTTCCGCCAGACGCTCGGGGCGCCGCTCAAAGGAGATGCCCAGCCCATCAACGGCAAGACGCAACTCTAAGAGGACACGGGAAAAGGCTGCTCCCGGCCGTTCGGTCGTTATTCTCCCGGGTCGTGGAGAATGCGGCCGGCGAGGGCACGAGACGGGGCTCGGATGAACGCAGCGAGGGGCTGTTCCGCCAGGCCCGTTTTCCGCATGCTGTCAAAGCCAGGTCACTCCGTCGAGTGTAAGTCCTGACTTACACTCGACGGAAGGCCGCACTCGCCGATTGCGCGCGAGCGCAATGCCTGACGTGTCAGGCCATGCGCCCGATCGTATCATTTCGCCGCTGCCGGCTTGGAACGGCTGCCGATCATCGGCACCAGCACCGCCGCAATCAGGCAGAGG
>NZ_BADK01000435.1 GCF_000333595.1 Azospirillum sp. B506 | reverse complement strand
CGCCCCGAGGCCGAGCTGCGGTTCGGCGACCACCACGTCGCGCGGCTTGATCTTGTCGTCGAACAGGTCGTCGAGCAGGCGCACGTCGAAGACGGTGACGGTCGGCGACAGCTTGCCATTGACGGTGACGTGGATGCCGTCGGGGGCGGCGTTGATGCCGTGCGGATTGGCGGGCACCGGGATGTAGCGGGTGAAGGCGCTGCCGTGGCGGCCATCGACCACCGGCACGCCGTTCACCAACGGGACCTTGCCGGCCTTCACGGCTTCGTCGATGCGCTTCAGGTTGAAGACGACGATCCAGTCCTGCTCGGCGCTGGTCATCTCCGCCGCAGTGACGCCCTCTTCGGAATCGTAGCAGGTGGAGAAGGCGTATTTGCCCTGGTAGTCGGCGTCGGTGTTGTCGAGGTTGCCGTCGACCCAGACCTGCCAGGCGATCTTCATCGTGTCGCCGTCGATGGCGGTGAAGTGCGACTTGTAGGCCTTCGGGTTGGTCAGGTCGCGGCCGTCATTGGGGGTTGGCACGCGCTGTTCGCCGTTGGCGAAGACATAGCCGGTGCGCGGGAAGCGCTGCGGGCGCAGGCCGTGGATGGCGGCGGCGTTGGGGATTTCGATGATGGTGTCGGTCTTCATGATGTCGCAGCGGATGCGCGCGACACGGGTGTTGGCCTTGTCGTTGATGAAGATGTAACGGCCGTCATAGGTGCCGTCGGTAAAGGACATGTGCGGGTGGTGGGCGTCGCCGTTCAGATAGATGCCGCCGCGCGTCTCCAGGAACTTCCTGGTTTCCGGCAGCATGTGCTCGGTCAGGATCTTCCGGCTCTCGTTGGTCATGCCCCAGCCGGTGGCGGAGCAGCGGTTGAACACCGGAATGCGCATCAGCTCACGCATCGACGGCAGGCCGAGGATGCGGACTTCGCCGGAATGCCCGCCGGAATGGAAGGCA
>NZ_BADK01000436.1 GCF_000333595.1 Azospirillum sp. B506 | reverse complement strand
ATCACGCGCTGCTCGATATAGCGGAGCGCGTTGACGACCTTGCTGGTGCGCTGGCCGGTCAGATCCTGGAAGGAGCAGGCGGTGAAGATGTCGTTCACCTGGGTGTCGATCTCGCCGCACATCGCGGGATCGGCGCCGCTGGCCCGCAGCTTGCCCGCCAGATCCATCAGCCGCTCCGCGGCGTTCAGGATCTCGAAGGACGCGCGTTCGGTCGAGATGACGATGGCGTCCAGCTCGTTGGTGGCGGACAGAATCTTGTCGCCGGAGCCGTCGGGGGGCCGCAGCGCCGCCACTTCCCGCCTCGCCTGCTCGATCGAGGCGGCCATTTCCATCAGTTCGCGGCGCAGGACACCGACATGCTTGCCGGCCTCAACCGCCTCGTTCTGCCGGCTCCAGGAGTCACGGAACTCCTGCAGCATGGCGCGCACTTCCTCCGTCGCGGCCCCAAGGGACCGCCGGTGGAGCCGCCGCAGGAACGCCCTGCCCTTCGCCGACCGGGCGATGGCGTCCTCGATCTGCTCGAACTCTTCATCGGACAGCTGCGGAAGCTGCTCCAAACCGTCCACTCCCCAAACTGGATTCGCCGGCAGCACCGGTGAGCCGGGCGTCTGAACCGGACGTCGGACGGCGTCTGCCGCCCTTCCGCCCGAACCTGACCGCGCGACCCCGATCACCTGGGCCGGATCGACCGCCCCACCCTCTGAAAGAACCGGAAGATCAGCCGCCGATGACGGCCTGGATCTTCTGCTTCAGCGTGTCGGCGTTGAAGGGCTTGACGATGTAGTTGTTCACGCCGGCCTGCTTGGCGGCGATGACGTTCTCGGTCTTGCTTTCCGCGGTGACCATGATGAAGGGCGTCGCCGCCAGCTTGGCATCCGCACGGATTTCCTTCAGGAGCTGCAAGCCGGTCATCGGCTCCATGTTCCAGTCGGAGATGATGAGGCCGAACTTGCTCTCACGCAGCTTCGCCAGCGCCGACACGCCGTCGCCGGCCTCGTCGATGTCGGTGTAGCCGATCTGGGTCAACAGGTTCCGCACGATGCGCCGCATGGTGGCGTAATCATCGACGACGAGGATCTTCATCTAGACGTCTCCGCAATAATCCGTTGCCGGTGTCTGACCGGCCGTTACGCCCACCCGGCGCGGGGGCTGCGCCGTAATCCGGGAAGTGATGCCGACTGTAGTGCCCTAACTGCCGCCAAAAGTCATCCCCTTGGGTCACACTGCAGCAGCTGGGTAAAGAACGTGTTACCACGGACAGCATCATCTTGCGGAATCAGGGGTGTTCCCACCCCCGCCCCCAAAATGATACACCCGCTCCCCCTGGCTCACAGGGGGGCTGTCGCCCGCGCCAGCCAGCGGCGGGGTGCCTCGTCCAGCAGCGGCGACAGCGACTCGCGCACCCGCGTATGATAGGCGTCGATCCAGGCTGCCTCGGCATCGTCCAGCAGCGCCCGCTCGATCAGCGTCCGGTCGATGGGCACCAGGGTCAGCGGCTCGAACTCCAGGACCGGGCGTTCCGCCCCCGACAGTTCGCCTGTTCCTTCGCCGTCCGGCTCCACCGGCCGGACGACGATCAGGTTCTCGATGCGGATGCCGTAGGCGCCGGTCTTGTAGTAGCCGGGCTCGTTGGACAAGATCATGCCCGGCTGCAAGGCCACCGCATTGCCCACCTTCGAAACCCGCTGCGGCCCTTCATGCACCGACAGGAAGCTGCCGACGCCGTGGCCGGTGCCATGGTCATAGTCCAGCCCGGCCCGCCACAGCGGCAGCCGCGCCAGCACGTCCAGCTGCGACCCCGTGGTGCCGCGCGGGAAGCGCACGGAGGACAGCGCGATATGGCCCTTCAGCACACGGGTGAAGCGGTCGCACATCTCCGCCGCCATCGCCGGATCGGGATCGCCGACCGCCAGCGTGCGGGTGACGTCGGTGGTGCCGTCCAGATACTGCGCGCCGCTGTCCAGGAGGAACAGGCTGCCCGGCTCCAGCCGGCGGTCGGTCTCCGGGGTGACGCGGTAATGGACGATGGCGCCGTTCGGTCCGGCCCCGGCGATGGTGTCGAAGCTGACGCCGCGGAACCGCTCATTCTCCCGCCGGCAGGCCAGCAGCCGCTCCACCACCGCCAGTTCGGTCAGCGTGCCCGTCGGCGCCTCTTCCGAGAACCAGTGCAGGAAGCGGACGAGGGCGGCGCCGTCGCGGACATGGGCGGCGCGGGTGCCGGCCAGCTCCGCCGCGTTCTTGCAGGCCTTGGGCAAGGCGCAGGGGTCGGCGTCGCGTTCCACCCTGGCGCCGGCCAGATGCAGGCGGTCGACGATCCAGGCCGAGGTGCAGGCCGGATCGGCCAGCACACGGGCGGAACCGCGGGCGGCGGCGTCCAGCGCCGGCCCGAACTCCTCCACCGGCCGCACCCGCACCTGGTTGCCCAGATGGGCGCGGGCCTGCGGCGCCAGCTTGCGCGGGTCGAGGAACAGCTCCACCGACGCATCGGCGGACAGGATGGCGAAGGACAGCGGCAGCGGGGTGCAGGGCACATCGGCGCCGCGGATGTTCAGCAGCCAGGCGATGCTGTCCGGCTGGGTCAGCACGGCGGCGGCGATGCCCTTCTGCCCCAGCTCGTCGGCCAGCCGGGCCCGCTTGTCGGCGGAGCTTTCGCCGGCGAAGGCCTCATCCTGCGGCACGGCGGGGGTCAGCGGGGCCGGCGGCTGGTCCTGCCATACCGAATCGAGCGGGTTGTCCTCGCAGGCCACCAGCAGGATGCCGGCGCGTTCCAGCGTGGCACGGGTCTTCTCCACCCAGCCGATGGTGTGCAGCCAGGGATCGAAGCCGAAGCGGCCGCCTTCGGGCAGCGCCGTGACGATCCAGTCGGTCAGCGGATCCTCGACCAGATGCTTGTACTCGTAGAGATCCGCCGGCACCTCGCTGCGGACCTGGAGGGTGTAGCGGCCGTCGACGAAGATCGCGGCGTGCCGGGCGGTAACCACCGCGTTGCCGGCGGACCCGGTGAAGCCGGTCAGCCAGCCCAGACGCTGCGCGCGCGGCGGCACATACTCGCCCTGATGCTCATCGCCGCGCGGCACGATGAAGCCGTCGAGATCGCGACGCTTCAACGCGGCACGCAGATCGGCCAGCCGCTGGGCCGGGCCGGGCCTGACCGTCGGCGCCTCCACGGCCAGCAGCGCCTTCAGTGCCTGAAGCTGTTCGGCCAGGGCCGGCGGGAGGGTCTCGCCCACCAGCACCATCCAGGCGTCGGGTTCCTCCCCCTCCGGCGCCGCCAGCACGCCGGCCAGCAGCGCGCGGACATCGGCGGGAGACCGGCCGGTCCCGGCCTCGGTCAACAGGGTCGCAAGGGCGTCGTCGCCACGATAGGCAGCGGAGGGAATCGCGCTGGGCACGGAACCTGTTCCTCGGAAGAGTGAATCCTGTGGACACAGGCTAGGCACCCCGCCGGCCGGGCGCAAGCGGCGGGGTGGTGATTATGCCGGTTGGAGGGCCGGTTGGGGTGGGTACCGGCCAACCGAAGCCGCCTTCAGACCGGCAGCCCCGCATCGTCCGGCAGCCCCAGCCGGGCCAGCACGCGCTTGCGGGCCTCGCCGCGCTCCACATCGGAAATATGCAGCAACCCGCCGATCCGCCGCAGCAGGCTCGATTCCAGATCGTTCAGCACGCCGTCGGCGTAAGCGACCTCCCACAGCATCTCGATGATCCAGAGGCGCTGGCCGGGTGGGCAGCGGTCCATGATGACGCTGACATAGCGGAGATAGGGCGAGACGTCCTCGGTGTCGAACACCGCGGCGGACAGCAGGTCCTGCGCCTCTTCCTCGCTCAGCTTGAAGTGGCGGCGGGCGACCGACAGGATGCGGTCGCGCTCTGCCTCGGAAATGGTGTCGTCGGTGCGCGCGGCCTCGACCATCAGGGCGGCGGCAGCGGCCTGCAGGGCGTCCTCGCCCGGCTCGGCGCCGTCGTCATCGCCTGCGAACAAGGACCGGATGCGGTTCAGCATGGTGGCTCCCCAGGTGACTGTCGAAACATCGTCCCCAGGGGAAGTCGCAACCCGGCCCTTTGGTTTCAACGCTTCACCACAAGAGTGGTCCATTCCCCGACCGGGATGCGCGCGACCAGCCGCAGGCCCTGGTTGCGGTGGGCCTGGATGACATGGCGCTCCTGCCGGTTCAGCAGGCCGGCCAGCACGGCATAGCCGCCCTTCTTCAGGTGGCGGCGCAGTTGCGGGGCCATCCGCGACAGCGGGCGGGCCAGGATGTTGGCGGTGATCAACGTGTACGGCTTGTGCCGCCCGACGATACGGGTGTGGTAGCCGTCGCCGCCCTGGGCGCGGATCATGCCCTTCTGTCCGTTCAGCACCGCGTTGATGCGGGTGACGCGCACCGCCTCCGGGTCGATGTCGACGGCGGTCACCGGCACGCGCCAGCGCTTGGCCACCGCCAATGCCAGGATGCCGGAGCCGCAGCCCATGTCCAGCGCGCCGCGCCGGCCGCCACGCGGCAGCTTCAGATGGCGCGACAGCCGGTCGAGCGCCTGGAGGCAGCCGTTGGTCGATCCATGCTCCCCCGTGCCGAAGGCGGTGGCGGCATCGACCAGCAGCGGGATGCTGCCCGCCGGCACGATGCCCTCATGGTGGGAGCCATGCACGAAGAAGCGCCCGGCGCGAATCGGCGGGAAGCCCTGGTAGCTGTGCGACACCCAGTCGATCGGCGGCAGGTTCTCGATCGCCAGCCGCGGCTCCTCGATGCCCAGGGCCTTGGCCAGCACGGCGACGCGGGACTGCAGCCGCGCCTCGTCCGGTGCGCCATACAGGGTCGCCTCGACCAGCCAGTCGCCGCCTTCCTCCAGTTCGAAGGTCGACACCGCATCGGCATGGTCGCCCACCGCCTCGGCGAAGGCGGGCACATGGGCTTCGGGAACGACCAGCGCAATGCGCCAGAGCGGGGTTTGCGACATGACAGGGGCTTTCCGACGACGACGCGAGAACAGAAGCGGCGTTTTTAGCATCAAGCCGGAAAGAGACCAAGGATTCCGGAGGCGGCAGGGCCTCGATGGCGAGGGGCTGGGGAAAACCCCTACCGCCCGCTCAGCCGGTCGGCGATGTCATGCATGCCTTGGGCGCGCAGCACCGACTGGCGGTGGCGCAGCAGCCGGCGCTCCAGCGCCTTCTCCATCGCCGCGCCACCGAACAGCGCGCCGTCCGCCCCCTTCAGCCGGTCGGCAAGGTCACGGGTCAGCACCGCTTCCACCTTGGCGTCGCGGCGGTCGAGCGGCTGGTCCCCGGCGATGCTCTGGCGCAGGCGCTCCTGCAGGACGGTGCGGCTCTGCGGCGCCCACCCCTGCCAGGCGAGGCGGCAGACCCGGCGCAGCGGGGCGGCCATCGGCGCCAGCGCCGGATCCTGATCGCGGTCGAACAGGGCATCGGCCAGGACGCAGAGCCCGGCATAAAGGCTGGGCTGCGCCCCCAGCAGCTCCTTCATCGTGTCGGCCGAGCCCATGATGTCGGCGACCACCCCATCGAGCAGGGCCAGATGGCGCGGTTCGGCCTCATCGCCCATCATCGCCAGCAGCAGATCCAGCTTTCCGGCCAGCGTCCCGCCGGCCTCCAGATGCTGGGACAGCAGCAGCAGGAACAGGGCGTCATGGCCGTCCGGCCCCACCGCCTCGTCGATCAGGCGGCTGGTGCCCGGCAGGTCGGCGGCATCGAAGCGCGGCAGCCGGCGCCGTTCGGCCAGCATGTCGCGGGCCGCGCCGCTGACCGCCTCCACCAGCTGGCGCAGCTCGCGGGCGCGGGCGGCATGGGAAACGCCATGGAGGTCGGCATGGTGGCGGGCGACGGCGTGGATGGCGGCGCCCAACAGCGCTCCCTGCTCCTCCAGCCGGCGGAACAGTGGCCAGGAATGCAGCAGCTCGGTCGGGGTGATGCGCTGGGCATCGAGATAGGGGCGCAGCAGCCGGCCGATCACCACCCGGCTCTCGAAGCCGCGGAGGTCGTCGGGCGTGCGGCAGATGGGCGCACCCTCCGCGGTGCCGCCCAGGGTCAGGCCCTTGCGCTGGGTCTGGGGAACGGTCTTGTGCAGGATCACGGTTTCCAGCGACAGGCCGGCGACGGTGCGGAACTTCACCACCTTCGCCTCCTCCACACCGGAGGCCGCCAGCTGCGAGCGGGCGGCCGACAGTGCGGATTCCTGATCGGTATAGGCCCCCTCGATGCGCCAACGGCCCTCACGGCGGCTCTGCACCTCGTAACTGACGCTGCCCGTTCCGAACACGGCGGATGGCCTCCGGCTCCGTTGCAATGATGCAATCTTGGGCGGCAACGGCCGCTGCGGCTGTGACGGCCGTCACAGTGCGGCAACCCGTCAGCCCCCCTCGCCCACCGGGAGGCCTTTCCGATTCAGCCCGCCTTGTCGGCGGGCACGCCTTTTGCTTCAGCCCGCCTTGTCGGCGGGCACGACGAAGCTGTCCATCACCTTCTTGCTGCCGGAATGGTCGAAGTCGATCTCCAGCTTGTCCTCCGACACGCCGACGACAGTGCCGTAGCCGAACTTCTGGTGGAAAACCCGCGCCCCCCTGGCGAAGGGGGCCTCGGGCCGGGACCGCGGCGCCACCGCATAGGCGCCCTGGTCCAGCGTGATGGTCTTGGGTGCCGGCGCCTGCCGGGTCGAGCCGCGGAACTGGAAACCGCCGGCTCCGCCCCCGCCCCCGCCATAGCCTCCGAACCCACCGCCGAAACTCCCGCGGCCGCCGCTGCCCGCGAACAGGCCGTTGGCCGCCTCGGCCTCGACATTGTCCTGCGGGATCTCGTCGACGAAGCGGGACGGCAGGGCGCTGACCCAATTGCCGTAAAGCCGGCGGTTGGCGGCATGGCTGACATAGGCGCGGCGGCGCGCCCGGGTCAGGCCGACATAGGCCAGACGCCGCTCTTCCTCCAGCCCGGCGATCCCGGTCTCGTCGAGCGCGCGCTGGTTGGGGAACACGCCCTCCTCCCAGCCGGGCAGGAAGACATGT
>NZ_BADK01000437.1 GCF_000333595.1 Azospirillum sp. B506 | reverse complement strand
GCCCCTGGCGTGATGATGCCGTCCAGCGCAGGACGTGAAGTCGCCCTGGTCGTTGCGCGACATGGCCGCGTCGGAAAACTCGGAGGAGGCCTGGGCCGCCGGCGCCGGGTTGACTGTGATCGGAGTGATGGCGCCAGGGGAGGCGCCGGCGGGACTGAGTGACAGGCCGTCCGGCTGGGTGGCGGCATGGCCGAGGGCCGCACCCGCGATCATCAGCGCGCCCAGGGCGGCACCGAACCCGACCTTCCGCAGCAGCTTTGGCACCGACATCAAACCCTCCCGCGCTCGATCCGTTCAGCGTGGCGATCAAAGCTTGCCCGAGGGTTAACGGCCTGTCTGTGGCGGGGCGCACAATGGGGGTATGGCGCGGCTCGATCGGCGGCGGCGCGATAAAGCGTGCGCGCGGGCGCAAAGGGCGCTAGAAGAAACAGGATTCCAAGGGTATGGCCGGGGCGTCCTTTCCAAGGGCGGCGCCCGTCCCGTCCCGTGCCGTGAACGTCGAAGAGCGGAACGATGTCGTACATCCAGGGTGAAACGGGCGATTGGGAAGTCGTGATCGGGCTTGAGGTCCATGCCCAGGTGATTTCGAACGCGAAGCTGTTTTCCGGCTCCGCCACCGAATTCGGGGCCGCGCCGAACAGCCAGGTCAGCTTCGTCGACGCTGCGTTCCCCGGCATGCTGCCCGTCATCAACGAATATTGCGTCGAACAGGCGGTGCGCACCGGTCTGGGTCTGAAGGCGCAGATCAACCTGCACTCGGTCTTCGACCGCAAGAACTACTTCTACGCCGATCTGCCGCAGGGCTATCAGATCAGCCAGTTCCTGCAGCCGATCGTCGGCAAGGGCGAGATCGTGCTGGATCTGCCGGACGGCACCAGCCGCACCGTCGGCGTCACCCGCCTGCATCTGGAGCAGGATGCCGGCAAGTCGCTGCATGACCAGCACCCGTCCAAGACCTACATCGACCTGAACCGGTCGGGCGTGGCGCTGATGGAGATCGTGTCGGAACCCGACATGCGCAGCTCGGAGGAGGCCGGCGCCTATGTGCGCAAGCTGCGCTCCATCCTGCGCTATCTCGGCACCTGCGACGGCAACATGGAGGAAGGCTCCATGCGCTGCGACGTCAACGTGTCGGTGCGCAAGCCGGGCGATCCCTTCGGCACCCGCTGCGAGATCAAGAACGTCAACTCGATCCGTTTCGTCATGCAGGCGATCGAGTATGAGGCCCGCCGCCAGATCGAGATCATCGAGGACGGCGGCAAGATCGACCAGGGACCCGG
>NZ_BADK01000438.1 GCF_000333595.1 Azospirillum sp. B506 | reverse complement strand
ATCATCTCCTCCATCTCGGCGACGTCGGCCTTCAGTTCCTCCACCTCGGGATCGAGGTCGGGATCGCCGATCATGTCGAGCGCCAGCTTCATCCGCGTCAGCGGCGTGCGCAGGTCGTGACTGACGCCGGCCAGCATCTCGGTGCGCTGGTTGATCTGGCGCTGGATGCGCTCGCGCATCAGCAGAAAGGCGGAGGCCGCCTGCCGCACCTCCGTCGCCCCCTCCATCTTGAAGTTGGAGACGTCGCGGCCCTTGCCGAGCGCGTCGGCGGCGATGGCCAGCCGCTTGATCGGCCGGATCTGGTTGCGCATGAACAGAATGGCGACCGCGAACAGCACGATGGCCGACCCGACCATCCACAGGATGAAGATGTAGCTGGTGGGTGAGAACAGCCGGCGTTCCGGCGACATCACCGACAGCACCCCGTCAGCCATCTGCACCCGGATCTCGTACCATTCATGGGCGACGCGGGTGTTGATGGTGAAGGGTCGGCCGACCCGGTCGTCCAGTGCCTTGCCCAGCGTGCGTTCCAGCAGGCCGCTCAACGCGCGGCGCTTGTCCGGCAGGGTCTGGTCCGGCTCCAGCGTGACGATCAGGTCGGTGGTGCGGGCGGCCGTGGCGAGCGTCCAGTCGCGCCCGTCCTGCGACGGGTCGCGCTCCAGCATGGCGATCACGGTGGCGATATCGCCGGCGACCGCGTAGGCCAGCCGGTTGGTCACCGTATCCCAGTGGCGATCGTAGAAGATCCAGGTCGCCACCGCCTGGGCAAGGATCACCGGGGTGACGATGATCAGCAGGGACCGCCCGAACAGCGTGCGTGGCAGAAAGCGCTTCAGAAACGGCGTGCGCCGCCGCCGTTCGGCCCGGCGGACCGCCGCCCGCCCGGCGGCGGCATCGTCCGCTCCGGCCTGTCCGCTCGCCGTCACGGATCGGGCCTCAGCACATAGCCCTCGCCACGGACCGTGTGGAGATAGCGCGGCTCGCGCGGGTCGGCCTCGATCTTGCGGCGCAGGCGGGTGACCTGGACATCGACGGTGCGGGCATTGCCGGCGACCTTGCTGCGTTCGGTCAGCTCGTCACGGGTAAAGGTTACGCCGGGGGAGGTGGCAAGGATGCGCAGCAGACTGGCCTCAGCCGTGGTCAGGCGGATCACCTCGTCCCCTTGCCGCAGCTCGTCGCGGTCGGGCAGGTAGGTGAGGGGGCCGAGCCGCACCGGCGCGGCCAGCGGAGCCGCCGGCTCGGGCGGGCGGGCGGCCTGCCGGCGCAGGATTGAGTTGATGCGCAGCAGAAGCTCGCGCGGGTTGAATGGCTTGGCGAGATAGTCGTCGGCCCCGGCCTCAAGTCCGGCGATGCGGTCGTCCGGTTCGTCGCGGGCGGTCAGCAGCAGGATCGGCAGGTCGCGCTCGCGCCGCAGCGATTCGGTCAGCGACAGGCCCGATTCGCCCGGCATCATGATGTCGAGCACCAGCAGGTCGAAGGCCAGCCCGCCCAGCTGTCCCCGCGCATCGGCGGCGTCACGGGCGGTGCTGACCAGAAAACCGTTGCTGGCGAGATATTTGCGCAGGAGTTCGCGCAGGCGGGTGTCGTCGTCGACGACCAGGATGTGGGGCTGATCTTCGGTCATGGCCGGACTATAACGCGGGTCCACGCAATCGACCTAGGGTGGCCTTGCGGGAGATTTCCTGGATATGCATGGCGGGCAGACGTGTAAGGGCTTGGCCGTTTCGTCCCCGATCCGTGTTAGTCTCCATATGCCCTCCGCTGAGGGCCGAGAGACACGAGGAGCGATCACGATGGCCTATGACCACAGGTCCAACGACCCCAGGGACCTGGACGCCCAAGACCTCGCCGAAATGACCCGCGCCTTCCTGGCAAAGGGCGGGAACATAGTCCAATGTCCACCGGGCGCTTCCGAGAACGTGGTGTATCGCAAGGGCGGCTTCCGCCGCCGCACTCCCAACGACGCCAAGACGACCGCGGAGAAGCCGGCCGACACGACCGCCGCAGCGCCGGCACAAACCGAATCGAAAGCCGGCTGATCCGGTCCAGCTTTTCCGGATCAGCGCTTTACGGCAAGACGGGCAGGGGGAACGGGCGGAGCGAACTTCGCCCGGTCCTCCTCGTCCAGCATGCCCATCATCACCTTGCGGAACCCTTCCACCGCCTCGGCGCCTGCCATGCGATAGGCGCGGGCGATGCGCTGGCGCTGGGTTTCGGACAGCTGGCGTTCCAGCTCCACGCCCTTTTCCGTCAGCTCCAGCAGGCGCTGCCGCCGGTCGCGGGCACCGGTCTGCTGGTCGATGAAGCCCTGGCGCACCAGTTCGCCCAGCACGCGCGACAGGCTCTGCTTGGTGATCTTCAGGATCGCCAGCAGTTCCGACACCGTGATCCTGGGATAACGGCCCACGAAGTAAATCACGCGATGATGCGCGCGGCCGAAGCCGATCTCCGCCAGAATCTCATCCGGTTCGGCGGTGAATTCGCGATAGGCGTAGAAAAGCAGCTCCATTCCGGTGCGGAGTTCCTCCTCGCGGAGAAAGAGCTGGTTCACGCCCGCTTTAAGGTCAGCCATGGCGACGCGATTGGTTCGATTTATTCTAATTAGGACAGCAGCACAGACATAAACAATCGCGTGCCCGGTTACAAGGACAAGCTCGTTCCGGCAACCGGCTTTTCCACCGCCGATCAGGCGCTGCCGATCAGGATGCCGGTGCCGAAAACCAGCAGCCCGCCGACCACCACTTGAAAGGCCGCCGACAGCAGCGGCGTGTCCATGTAGCGGTTGCGGATCCAGGCGATGACGGCCAGTTCCACCGCCACCACGGCGATGGCGATGGCGGTCGCCGTCCAGAAGTGCGGGATCAGGTAGGGCAGGGCGTGGCCGAGACCGCCCAATGTGGTCATGGCGCCGCAAACCAGTCCGCGCAGCCACGGGCTGCCGCGCCCGGTCAGCGATCCGTTATCGGACAGCGCCTCGGCGAAGCCCATGGAGATGCCGGCACCGATGGAGGCGGCCAGACCGACCAGAAAGGTCTCGTGGCTGTCCTGGGTGGCGAAGGCGGCGGCAAACAATGGCGCCAGGGTGGACACCGACCCGTCCATCAGCCCGGCCAGACCCGGCTGGACGATCTGCAGAAGGAACAGGCGGCGTTCCGATTCGTGCTCCTGCTCGCGCACGCGGGGAGACACGTATTTCGCCTCCAGCCGCTCGGCCTTGGCCTCGTGCCGGCGCTCCTCCTCCGCCAGATCGCCCAGCAGCTGGCGGATGGCGGCGTCCTGCGACCTCTCGGCGGCGCGCGTGTAGAAGCGCTTGGTCTCCGCCTCCATCAGTTCGGCCTGCCGGCGGACGGTGTCGAGCCCCAGCGGGCGGGTGAGCCAGACCGGCTTGCGCTCCACGAATCCCTTCACGTCCTGGCGGCGGATCAGGGGAATGTGGTCGCCGAAGCGGGCGCGGAACAGTTCCAGCAGCCGGTGGCGGTGCCCGTTTTCCTCTGACGCCATGGCACGGAACATCTTTGCCGTGTCGGGGTAATTGTCGGTCAGCCCGTGGGCGAACTCGTCATAGATGCGGCTGTCCTCTTCCTCCAGGGCGATGGCGAGCGCCAGCAGCTCCTTTTCCGTCAAATCCGAGAAGTTCTTCATGGGGTCAGGCCTTCGCCGCGTGGGAATGGTGCGTTGCGAATGATGCTATTCCGGAAAGGGGCATCCGCAACATGGCACTTCGTCTGATGTGGACCATCCCGGTGGATGACCGGCCTTGGCCGGGGACCTGCTACAAGATGTCTCTTATGGCTGCCGGGGGCCGGTGCGCCGGTTGGGTGAGTGGAAATTCGCCTGCGGGCTTGCTATGGGCTTCGGTCACGAGAGGCCAAGAACGTTCCACAAGTTCCCCCATAATGCCGAGATAAGAAGGAAACGACCATGACCGCCAACCGGAAGCTGATCGCCGGAAACTGGAAGATGAACGGGTTGAAGGCCGACGGGCTGGATCTTGCGTCCGACCTCGCCGGGCGGCTGAAGGGCGCCGGTCCGGTCGTCTTCGACATGCTGGTCTGCCCGCCCTTCCCGCTGCTCTTCCCGGTGGGCGAGGCCATTGCCGACAGCCCGCTGGCGCTGGGCGGCCAGGATTGCGCGCCGAAGACCTCCGGCGCCCACACCGGCGACGTGGCGCCGACCATGCTGAAGGATGCCGGCTGCCGCTTCGTCATCCTCGGCCATTCGGAGCGCCGTGCCGATCATGGCGAGAGCGACGCCGTGGTGAACGCCAAGGCGGTGGCCGCCCACAAGGAGGGTCTGGTTGCCATCATCTGCGTCGGCGAGACCGAGGCGCAGCGCGACGCCGGCCAGGCCAACGCCGTGGTGTCGGATCAGTTGGCCGGCTCCATCCCGGCCGGTGCGACGGCGGAGAACACCGTCATCGCCTATGAACCGGTCTGGGCCATCGGCACCGGCAAGACCGCGACTCCGGACGACGTGCGGGCGATGCACGCCCACATCCGCGCCGAGCTGGACGGCAGGATCGCCGAAGCCGCCAAGGTCCGCATTCTCTATGGCGGCTCGGTCAAGCCGGGCAACGCGGCGGAACTGATGGCTGTAGAGAATGTCGACGGCGCGCTGGTCGGTGGTGCTGCGCTGAAGGCGGACGATTTCTGGGCCATCGCCACCGCCTGCCGCTGATACGCCACGCTGGTGTCAGCCATGCCGCCAATGGATATGGCATGGGTATTTTGGCGCTGGCATATCGCGTCCTGGCGCGGTACAACAATGGGCGCGCGCCACGGGCCCTTAAGACGGCCTGTGGCGCGCTATTCGATTTTTGGGATGGTGTGGGGGGAGCATCGCATGGAATCGGTGATTCTGGTCATTCACCTGCTGATCGCCCTCGGGCTGGTCGGTGTGATCCTGATCCATCGGTCGGAAGGCGGCGGGCTCGGCATCGGCGGTGGAACCATGGGCGGCATGATGAGCACCCGTGGCACCGCCAATCTGCTGACGCGGACCACCGGCATTCTGGCGGGCTGCTTCTTCGCCACCAGCATCGTGCTGGCGATCCTGGCCGGCGGACATTCGCGCCCGGCGTCGATCATCGACACGCTGCCGGCCAGCCCGGCGGCTCCCGCTCAGCCGGCCGCTCCGGCCCAACCCGCGCCGCCGGTGTCCCAGTAACGGGGCAGTTACCAGCGCACGGGTACGAAGCGGACAGCGAGGCGGCCTCCCCGAAGCCGCCTCTTTCTTTTGAGGGCCGACGACCGCGACAGGAGTTTCGGCGCCGACCCTTCGGGGGACGTTGAACAGCTCCTCCCTATGGGGGGATGGAAAATCCGTTCCCTCTGGGGACATGGAACAGCTCTCAAGCTCTTCGGACGGACATGACTCGCTACATCTTCATCACCGGTGGCGTCGTTTCTTCGCTGGGCAAAGGTCTGGCGTCGGCGGCGCTTGGGGCGCTTCTCCAAACGCGCGGTTACAAGGTGCGGCTGCGCAAGCTGGATCCGTACCTGAACGTCGATCCCGGCACGATGAGCCCGTACCAGCACGGCGAGGTCTTCGTGACCGACGACGGGGCGGAGACGGACCTTGACCTGGGCCATTACGAGCGCTTCACCGGCGTTTCGGCCCGCAAGGGCGACAACATCACCACCGGCCGCATCTACTCCACCGTGATCGCGAAGGAGCGTCGCGGCGATTACCTGGGCGGTACCGTCCAGGTCATTCCGCACATCACCGACGAGATCAAGGAGTTCATCCGAGCCGACGCCACCGACGAGGACTTCGTCCTGATCGAGATCGGCGGCACGGTGGGCGACATCGAGTCGCTGCCCTTCCTGGAGGCGATCCGCCAGTTCGGCAACGAGGTCGGCCAGGAGAATGTCCTCTACATCCACCTGACCCTGCTGCCCTACATCCCGACCGCCGGCGAGCTGAAGACCAAGCCGACGCAGCATTCGGTGAAGGAGCTGCTGAGCGTCGGCATCCAGGCCAACATCCTGCTCTGCCGCGCCGACCGCCCGATTCCGGAGAACGAGCGCAAGAAGATCGCGCTGTTCTGCAACATCCGTCCGGAGCGGGTGATCGCGGCGCTGGACGTCGAGTCGATCTATCAGGTGCCGATCAGCTACCACGAGGAAGGCTTCGACACCCAGGTTCTGAGCTATTTCGGCCTGCCGACCGACAAGGAGCCGGACCTGTCGCGCTGGACCCGCATCATGGACCGGGTGCGCAAGCCGCAGGGCGAAGTCACCATCGCCGTGGTCGGCAAGTACATCAGCCTGCTCGACAGCTACAAATCGCTGGCCGAGGCGCTGACCCATGGCGGCATCGCCAACAACGTCAAGGTCAACCTCGACTGGATCGATTCGGAGATCTTCGAGGACGACGACGCGGCGGTGAAGCGGCTGGAGAATGTCCACGGCATCCTGGTGCCGGGCGGCTTCGGCTCGCGTGGCACGGAAGGCAAGATCCGCGCGGCCAAGTTCGCCCGTGAGCGGAAGGTGCCCTATTTCGGCATCTGCTTCGGCATGCAGATGGCGGTGATCGAAGCCGCCCGCAACATGGCGAAGATCGAGGATGCCGGCTCCACCGAGCTGGGCAAACCGGGCAACCCGGTCGTCGGCCTGATGACCGAGTGGATGCGCGGCAACACGCTGGAGCGCCGTGCCGAGGCCGGCGACCTGGGCGGCACCATGCGTCTGGGCGCCTATCCGGCCAAGCTGCTGGAAGGCAGCAAGGTCGCAGAGGTCTATGGCACGGCCAGCATCTCCGAACGGCACCGTCACCGCTATGAGGTGAACGTGTACTACAAGGAGCGTCTGGAGAGCTGCGGCATGAAGTTCAGCGGCCTGTCGCCCGATGGGGAACTGCCGGAGATCGTCGAGATCCCAGACCATCCCTGGTTCATCGGCGTGCAGTTCCACCCGGAACTGAAGTCCAAGCCGTTCGACCCGCACCCGCTGTTCACCGCCTTCATCAAGGCGGCCATCGACCAGAGCCGGTTGGTCTGAGCCACCGGGAGCAAGGTCGGCTCCCCAGCGTCGACAGCGATCCCCGAGAAAGCCCCGCCCTAAATGGCGGGGCTTTCTCATTTCCGTAACCTTCCCAATAGGTCACCTTCCTTGCGTGCCCGACACCCTTGTGCCACGATCCTTAGAAAATCGCACAACCAAACAATCTGGATGGGGAAGGATCATGAATCGCGTCAGGACTGCTGCGCTCGCTGCCTGCCTTACCGCGCTCGCTGCGGTTCCGGCTGCGGCGGCGGACTATTCCTCCACCATCTTCTTCGGCGACAGCCTGACCGACAGCGGCGCTTTCCAATCGCTGCTGCCGGTCGGCGGCAAGTTCACCACCAATCCCGGTCCAGTGTGGGCGGAAAACCTCGCCGGGGCGCTCGGCACCTCCGCCACCACGGCGGCGCGTGGTGGCACTGACTATGCGGTTGGCGGGGCGCGAGTGAACAGTCCGGTCGGCTTCCCCGCAACCAGTCCGACCGCGCTCGCCCCCAGCGTGGCGACGCAGATTTCCGGCTATCTGGCCTCCAGCGGCGGCCGGGCCGATCCCAATGCGCTCTACACCGTCTGGGGCGGTGCCAACGACATCTTCACAGCGCTCAACAACCCCGCCACCGCCCAGGCGACGGTGACTCAGGCCGCCGGCGATCTGGTGACGCAGGTGGCGCGGCTGCGTGCGGCCGGGGCACGCACGATCCTGGTGCCGACGGTGCCGGACATCGGATCGACGCCGTTTGGGCTGGCCCAGGGCGCTTCCGCGGCGGCCCAGATCACCCAGCTGGTCAGCGGCTATAACCAGCTCGTCACGCTGGGGCTGGCGAATGCCGGCGTTTCGGTCATTCCAATCGACACCTATTCGCTGCTGCGGGCCGCGGTGGCGAATCCGTCTTCCTTCGGCTTCATCAATGTGACCGGCACTGCCTGCACCACCAGCAGTTCGCTGCTCTGCACCTCCGGAACGCTGGTGACGCCGAATGCGGCGCAGACTTACCTGTTCGCCGACGGCGTCCATCCGACCACCGCCGGGCACCGTGCTGTGTCGGACTTCGTGCTGAACGCTCTGACCGCCCCCGGCAATGTCGCGCAGCTCGCCGAATCGCCGATCCACACCCGTGACCGCCTGACCTCCACCATCCTCGCCCAGGCGGCGACCAGCCTGTGGAGCCGCAAGCCGGGCACGACCGGTGCCTGGATCAGCGGCGGAGTCGGCCGGCTGACCAGCGACAGCACCGGCGATCCCGGCGCCGGTGGACAGGCGGAGGTGCGCGGCACGCCGCTGTCGGTCAGCGTCGGCATTGACAAGCGCTTCACCGAGAACCTCCTGCTCGGCGTCGCGGGTACGGCGTCGCATTACCGCGGCAGCTTCTCCACCGGCGGCGACTACAAGCAGCGGGAGTATGTACTGAGCGGCTATGGCGTCTTCCGGATGGGCGGCGCCTTCGTGAACGGTGTCGGGTCCATCGGCTTCACCGATTACGACCTGCGGCGCGGCGTGACCATCAACGGCACCGACCATTCCACCGGCGGCAACACCGAGGGCATCAACGCCTCCATCGGCGCCGAGGGCGGCTATGAGTTCACGACCGGCGGGTTGACCCATGGCCCGCTGCTGGGGCTGCGTTACCAACATGTCGAGGTTGAAGGATTCAGCGAGGACAACAGCCTGTCGGCTTCACCTACCGGTCGCAGACGCGCAACTCGCTGGTGGCAGCATCGG
>NZ_BADK01000439.1 GCF_000333595.1 Azospirillum sp. B506 | reverse complement strand
GACAGCAGCGGCTGGGTCGAGGCCGCCTGGGCGATCGATGAGGGCGGGCGGCTGCTGATCGACTGGCAGGAGAATGGCGTTCCGCCGGTGCGGGCGCCGGCCCGCACCGGCTTCGGCACCACGGTGATCGAGCGCTCGGTCCCCCACGATCTGCAGGGCGAGGCGGAGGTGACCTATGCCCTGTCGGGCCTGCGGGCGCGGTTCATGATCCCGGCCCGCTTCGTCACCGTCGCCGCCAGCCTGCCGGGCGGTGGCCGGAGCAGCCTGCCGGTGCCGGCGGCGGATTTCTCCATCGGCGGCCCGGTGCTGCTGCTGGAGGACAACATGATCATCGCCATGGCGACGGAGGACGTGCTGATGAGCTTCGACGCCAGCCGCGTCAACACCGCAGCCGGCGTCCGCCATGCCTTGCGCCTGATCGACGAGGACCCGCCGGTGGTCGGCATGCTCGACATCAACCTGGGCAACGAGACCTCGCTCGCGGTGGCCGAGCGGCTGCGCGAGCTGGGGATCCCGTTCGTGTTCGCGACGGGATATGGCGAGAGCGCCGCGGTGCCGGAACGGTTCGCCGATGTACCGGTGCTGAAGAAGCCCTATGGCTCGGATCAGGTGGTGCGGGTGCTGGCGTCGGTAATGGGGTAGGGGGGCCTACCCCTTGACGGCCGCATAGCGCGCGAACAGAGCCACGCTGACCGCGACCGTGGCGTTCAGCGACTCCACGGCCCCTGTCGTCGGCACCGACAGCCGTGTCGCTGGACAGTCCGCCGGCACGCCCTGCCCCTCCTCGCCCAGGATCAGCCGCATGTCGGCCGGCCAGTCGAAGCGGGTCAGATCCTCGCCCCCGCCGTCCAGGGCATAGAGTGGTCCGGCCGCCTCGTTGACCGTCGCCCAGCGCGGCCCGCGCAGCAGGGTCAGGGCGAACTGCGCGTTGGACGCCGCGCGCAGGCATTTGGGGTGGAAGGGATGCGCGGCCCCCTCCAGCAGGACGATCCGCGACACGCCGAAGGCGGCGGCACTGCGCAGCAGGGCGCCCAGGTTGCTGGGGTCGCCCAGCGCGCACAGCAGTTCCAGCCCTTGCGGCGGCTGCGACAGGTCGATGGCCGGCATCTTGGGCACCCCTCCGACCAACAGCGGGAAGCCGGTGCCCGACACGTCGAGCGTCCGGAACAGGGCGGGGGCCAACTGCACCGGATCCACCCCCGGGGGCAGGCGCCAGCCGGCGATCTGGGCGGGGTCGGTGAACAGCAGCCGCTCGAACCGCTCGGGATGCTGGCGCAGCGCCTCCGGCACCGTCTTCAGGCCGGCGAGCAGGAACTTGCCGTTCTTCTTCAGCCCGCGGCTTTCCAGCGCCGATTCCCACAGCTTGAACTGCGGATTCTGCGGGCTTTCGATCAGCAGGGGCGGGCGGGTCATGGCAACGGGCTTTCCGGTGGGGGGATGCCCCTGCCTAGCACAGGCGCCGGCCGAGAAACAGCAACGGCCCGCGCTGGCAGGCGTCGGTGAAGCCGGCACGGTGGTAGAACTCGACATTGCGGGCGAAGGCGGCGGTGACCAGATGCAGGCCGGGCAGGCCGTCGACCCGGCAATCCTCGGCGAAGCGGTCGACCAGCCGGCGTCCCAGACCATGCTCCCGCCATCCCGGCCGGACATTCACATGGAAATGGGCGGGGTAGGCGGCGAAATGGTCGGCGAAGA
>NZ_BADK01000440.1 GCF_000333595.1 Azospirillum sp. B506 | reverse complement strand
GACCGGGCCGGCGGCACGCTGACCCGGTGATCGCCGCCCTCGACCGCGCCGCGACCGAGGCGGGAGAGGCCATTGCCGCCCTGCAGGCCGTCTCCAGCGGCGTGGACATGGATCCGCGCGCCCTGGAGAAGCTGGAGGAGCGGCTGTTCGCGCTCCGTGCCGCCGCCCGCAAGCATGGCGTCGATGTCGATGCGCTGGCCGCCCTGCGCGAGGAGATGGCCGGCCGCCTGCTGCTGATCGAGGATCAGGGCGATCTGCTGGCCAAGCTGGCGAAGGAGGCCGAACAGGCCCGCGCCGCCTTCCACAAGGCGGCCGAGGCGCTGAGTGCCGCCCGCCGCGAAGCCGCCGGCCGCCTGGACGTCGCGGTGGCCGGTGAACTGGCGCCGCTGAAGATGGAAAAGGCCAAGTTCCGCACGCTGGTCGAACCGCTCGACGAGTCGGAATGGGCTGCGTCGGGTATCGACCGTGTCGCCTTCCAGGTCGCCACCAACCCTGGCTCGCCGCCGGGGGCGCTGAACAAGATCGCCTCCGGCGGTGAGCTGGCGCGCTTCATGCTGGCGCTGAAGGTGGTGCTGGCCCAGACCTCCACCGTCGGCACGCTGGTGTTCGACGAGGTGGACACCGGCATCGGCGGCGCCGTCGCCGCCGCGGTGGGCGAGCGGCTGGAAACGCTGGGTCACGGCCTGCAGGTGCTGGTCGTCACCCACAGCCCGCAGGTCGCGGCGCGGGGCGCCGTCCATCTGAAGGTGCAGAAGTCGCAGACGGGCGAACAGGTCACCACCGGCGTCGCCGAACTGGACGGCGACGAGCGGCGCGAGGAGATCGCCCGCATGCTGTCCGGCGCCACGGTCACCGCCGAAGCCCGCGCCGCCGCCGACAGCCTGATCGCCGGCCGGGGGTGAGAGTACAGCTATTCTCCCGCCAGCGCCTCGGCATGGCGGTGGAACAGGCGGACCAGGGCATCGACCACCGCGGAGACGGCCGGTGAGTCGCGCCGGTCACGGTGGACCAGCAGATGCACATCCTCGCATAGGGCGGCCGGCGGCTCGATCGCCCGGACCAGCGCTGGCTCGGCATCGCCCAGCACGCAGGGCAGCAGCGTCATCCCCATCCCGCGCCGGGCGGCGTCGAGCCGCATCGGCAATTCGCTGAGCCGCGCCACGATGCGGGCGCCGCGTCCTTGCACGATGTCGTCCACCCACCCCGATTGCGACGGCCGCCGCCGCGTTTCCGGCAGGCCGACCACCGGGGTTCCGTCCCAGCGGCCGGACCAGTCGTCGCGCAGGTCCCGCCTCGCATAGAGTGTGAACCCGAACCTCCCCAACCGTCGGGTGACCAGATCGCCTTCGGCCGGCACCCGGTCCATGCGCAGCGCGATGTCGGCCTCGCGCTGGGCGAGATTCAGGGCGGTGCGGGTGCTGAGGATGGTCAGGCCCGTACCAGTATCTGCCCCGGTCTCCGCCAGCAGGTCGGACAGATGCAGGGTGAGGAAGGCGGAGACCGACGTCGTCGCCGTCACCCGCACCGGCTGGGCCGTGGCCGCCAGCCGGTCGGCGTTGCGGGCGAAGGCCGCGGCGGCGTCGCCCATGGCGGCGGCGCTGTCCAGCACCGAGCGGCCGAGCGCCGTCAGTTCCAGCCGGTTGGGCAACCTGTCGAACAGCGGGCCGCCCAGCGCCTCCTCCAGCCGTTTCAGCCGGCGGCCAAGGGTGGGCTGGCTCAGCCGCAGCCGTTGCGCCGCCGCCGTCAGGCTGCCGCTGCGGGCCGTGGCCAGGAAGGCGCGGATGTCCTCCCAGTCGAGTTCCCCATCATCGATCATCCAGTCCCCGTCGGAATCGCCCGGCTTCCAATCTCCTGGTCCGGCGGGGAGGGCGGACGCCGTCACCGCGGCAGCAGGCCATGAAGGGCGGCGTGCTGCAACAGCATGATGGTCTTGCCGTCCAGGATCGCCCCGCTGCCGACCATGGCAAGGGCGTCGGCGAAGGTCAACTCGACCACCTCGATGTCCTCGCCCTCCTCAGCAACCCCGCCACCCTCCTTGCGGTCTGCGGCGCGGTATTCGGCGACGAAGAAGGCCAGCCGTTCGGTCACCGAACCGGGGCTCATGAAGGCGTCGAACACCCGGCGCGGCGCCTGGACCGTCACGCCCAGCTCCTCCTCCGCCTCGGCCCGGATCGCCTCCTCTGGGCTGCGGTCGTCGAGCAGCCCGGCGCACACCTCCAGCAGCGGTTCGGCATGGCCGTTGACGTAGGCGGGAAAGCGGAACTGCCGGGTCAGCAGGACGGTGCCGCGGGTCGGATCGTACAGCAGCAGGGCCGCCCCATTGCCGCGGTCATAGGTCTCCCGGCTGAGTGTTTGCCAACTGCCGTCGCGGCGGCGGTAATCGAAAACGGTCTTCTTCAGCACATACCAGTCGTCGGACAGCAGCGTGACGTCGCGGATGCGGATGCGCTCGTCCTCGGCAATGGAAATGGTGGTGGGCGAAAGGAGCGTCATGGCGATTCCCGGTGGTCATGGAATGACTGTCACTCTGCGCCAGGGCGGAATTTCGGGCAGCCTGCCAGGGATGAAGGGACCATGTGCGGAATCTTGGGGGTGCTGCCGGCCTCCGGCTCCAATCCTTATTTCCAGTTGAGGAAGAGATGCGTCGTAATGATGAGATGTCCTGCCCAGCCCAAGCCTGCCGGGCATAATCATACCTCACCAACGTCCAAATCTTATCCTATGTTAAGTTAACGCAGCTTAATCAGAACAAAGGAATAGCCATTTTGGAGCGTTGCAGCGATCCATCGGCCTGCCTAAATTGTCGATGAAATCCCTTGGCTGTGCGTGACGAACGACGCCGGTCCAGCTTCCGCTAGAGGTCGCGTTTGTCCGAAGTCTTCGTTCGATGAGCGGCCCGGTTCCTTCGGGGTCTGTCGACCTCACCGATTGCGACCGGGAGCCCATCCACCAGCTGGGCCTTATCCAGCCCACCGGCTTTCTGATCGCCGTCACGGCCGATTGGATCGTCGTCCATGTCTCCGCCAACATCGGACGCTGGCTGGGGGTGGAGCCCGACGACCTGTTGGGGCATCTGCTGGCCGACGTGATCACCGGTGAGGCGCTGCACACCATCCGTGGCCGCTTGCAGGTGGCCCACATCAACGGCAGCGTCGAGCGCGCTTTCGGCCTCCATCTATCGGACGTCGCCCCGGTCTGCGATGTAGCGGTCCATCTGTCCGGCTCGACCATCGTGATCGAGGCGGAACCGAGCGAGGGGGAGGGACCGCAGGATTCCGGGTCGCTGCTGCGCTCGATGATCGCGCGGGTCCAGAACACCCGCGGCTTCGAGGCCTTCTGCCGCGAGGCGGCGCGTCAGATGCGGGCGCTGACCGGGTTCGACCGGGTGATGGTCTACCGCTTCGCCCCCGACGGGGCGGGGGAGGTGATCGCGGAATCGGCGGTGCATGGCATCGGCAGCTTCCTCGGCCAGCGTTATCCGGCGTCGGACATCCCGCAGCAGGCCCGGCTCCTCTATGAGCGCAGCTGGCTGCGCTGCATCGGCGATGTGAACGCGCCGCCGGTTCCGGTGGTGCCGGCGGTCGATCCGCTGGGCGAACCGCTCGACCTGTCGCTCAGCCTGCTGCGCAGCGTGTCGCTGATCCATGTCGAGTATCTGCCCAACATGGGGGTGAATGCTCGCTGTCGGTGTCGATCTTGCGGCACGGCAAGTGTGGGGCCTGTTTGCTGGCACCATCGCCACGGCCGCTCGCTTTCCTTNGAGCGCGGGACCACCGCCGAACTGTCGGCCCAGATGGTCTCCTTTCTGCTGGAGGGGCGGGAACGCGAGCAGGAAAGCCAGCAGGAGGCCGAGGCCCGCCGCACCCATCTCCGCATCATGTCGATGCTGGCGGACAGCGAATCGCCGCTCGACAGTCTGGTCGGCTTCGCGACGGAGCTGCGCACGTTGATCGAGTGTGACGGCTTCGCCTGCTGCATCGGCGGCCACCTGCATCTGGAGGGCGAGACGCCGACGGGTGAGGAGACGCGCGGCATCTTGCGGTTCCTGCACCGGGTGCCGCCCAGCAGGGTCTATCTGACCGATCAGTTGAGCGAAGTCCATCCGCCGGCTCGCGATTTCACCGAACGGGCCTGCGGGCTGCTGGCGATCCCGGTGTCGCGCACGCCGCGCGACTTCCTGGTCTTCTTCCGCAAGGAGCTGGTCCGCACCGTCACCTGGGGCGGCGACCCGACCAAGCCGGCGCAGTATGGTCCCAACGGCCCGCGCCTGACCCCGCGCAAGAGCTTCGAAGCCTGGAAGGAGACCGTGCGCGGCCAGTCCAAGCCCTGGACCGAGCTGGACGAGCGCAATGCCGAATCGCTGCGGGTGACCCTGCTGGAGGTGGTTCTGCGGCTGGCCGACGTCGCCGGCCGCACCCGCAAGGAGGCGACCGAACGGCAGGAGCTGCTGATCGCCGAACTGAACCATCGCGTGCGCAACATCCTCAGCCTCGTCCGCGCCCTGGTGCGGCAAAGCGAGAGCGGGGCGGAGACGGTGCAGCAGTTCGCCGCCATCGTCGCCGGCCGCATCGAGGCGCTGGCCCGCGCCCATGACCAGATCACCGCAGACAATTGGGGACCGGCATCGCTGCGCG
>NZ_BADK01000441.1 GCF_000333595.1 Azospirillum sp. B506 | reverse complement strand
TGCTCCGGCTCCGGCCAAAGCCAGTCAGGCCGACATCGACAGCATGTTCGATGCTCCGGCGTCCGCTCCGGTCCAGTCCAGCCAGGCGGACATCGACAGCATGTTCGATTCGCCGCCACCCCCTGCGGCGCCTGCAGTGGCGAGCCAGTCCGACATCGACAGCATGTTCGATGCCCCGGCGCCCGCACCGGCCCCCGCGCCGGCGAAGAAGCCGGTGCCGAAGCCCGCAGGCGCCGCAACGAAGGCCAAGGCCGCTCCCAAGCCCGCCGCCCCGCCGCCGCCCCCTGCAGCGGCGGAACCGCCGACGCCGCTGGACCAGGCCGCCATCGACGCCCTGTTCGGATAAGGACGGGGCCGACGCCGGCAGGCCTGCCGAAGAGCACTCAGGTTTCCCCGGATTGACCCGCCCCGCCCGGCGATGGCCGGATGGGTGCGGTCAGCCGATCAAAACGCAGAACACAGACAAGCGCGACCAGACATCCATCACCACAGGCCACAGCCGGCCGTTTCCGAGAGGCGGGACCGAGGATGAAGCAGATGACCAAGCCCTTCATGGCCGAGCTTCAAAAGGCCCGCAAGTCCGGGCACCCGTTCCAGGCGTTGATCGAAGACGGCGCCGCCGCGGCGGCCCTGCCGGCGCCGACCCAGGTGGTGCAGGCCGACAACACCGAAGTGCTGAGGGCCGTCAGCGACCTGGGCGCCAAGCTCGACCGCTTCCTGGCGATGGATGCGGCGCAGATCGACCAGATCCAGGTTGAGATCGCCGACATTTCCGGCCGCATCAAGGCGACCAAGGTGGAAATGGCGGCCATCCGCCACCCGCTGGCCGGTGACGACAAGTTCGAGCAGGCCAGCCAGGAGCTGAGTGCCGTCGTCGCCGCAACGGAGGCCGCGACCAACACCATCATGGCCTGCGCCGAAGAGCTGGAAGAGGTGGTGTCGGAACTGAAGTCGTCGCTGCCGGAGGGCTATCACAACGACCGCGTCAACGACATGGTCGACGTCATCGTCCGCATCTATGAAGCCTGCAACTTCCAGGATCTGACCGGCCAGCGCATCACCAAGGTCGTCCGTGCCATGTCCTTCATCGAAGAGCGCGTCGACGCGATGATGGGCCTGTGGAACAAGCGCGAGTTCGAGGCGATGCCGCTGCCGCCGTCCGTCACCAAGAAGGACGAGAATCTGGACCTGCACGGTCCGGCCGAGGCCACGCCCGACAGCGGCAACATCAGCCAGGCCGACATCGACGCGCTGTTCGGCTGAGGCGCTTTCCATCCATTTTTTGCCAGACGCGGGGAGGGGCGTATCGTCCACCCCCGCGTTACCGCTTGCGGCGCCCTTACCCCGGCGTGCTATACAGGGGCAACTTCGAAAGCGCCCAAGACGACGATGCTTCCTCGCCCGTACCGCCTGCCGCTGACGGCCATCCTCCTGTCCGCCGCTCTGTCCGCCTGCTCCTCCACCAAGGAGGACGCCTATGTCGAACGCCCGGCCGACCAGCTCATGTCGGAAGCCGACGCGGCGATGCGCGAGGAGTCCTACAAGAAGGCCGCAAAGCTCTACGACGAGGTGGAGCGCCAGCATCCCTATGCCGATGCGGCCAGCAAGGCGCAGCTTCTTGCCGCCTATGCCCAATACCAGGATCTGAAGTACGACGACGCCATCCTGGCGCTCGACCGCTTCATCCAGCTTCATCCGGGCAGCCAGGACGTCGATTACGCCTATTACATGCGGGCGCTGTGCTATTACGAGCAGATCACCGATGTGCGCCGCGATCAGAAGATGACGCGGCAGGCGCTCGATGCGCTGCAGGAGGTGGTCCGCCGCTTCCCCGACAGCAAATACGCCCGCGACGCGAAGCTGAAGATCGACCTGACCAACGATCACCTTGCCGGCAAGGAGATGGAGGTCGGGCGCTTCTATCTGCGTCAGCACCAGTATACCGCCGCGATCAACCGGTTCCGCACCGTCGTTGAAAATTACCAGACCACGTCCCATGTGCCTGAGGCGCTGCACCGGTTGGTGGAGTGCTATCTGGCGCTGGGCGTGACCGACGAGGCGAAGGCCGCCGCGGCCGTGCTCGGCCACAACTTCCCCGGCAGCGAATGGTACACGGACAGCTACGCACTGCTGGTGGACGCCAACCTGCGTCCCGAGCGAAACGAGAAGTCGTGGCTCAATCGAGCCTGGAACTCCCTGTTCTAGGACGCTCCATGCTCGTGTCGCTGACGATCCGGGACGTCGTCCTGATCGAGCGGCTGAGCCTGTCCTTCCGCAAGGGCCTGTGCGCCCTGACCGGCGAGACCGGTGCCGGCAAATCGATCCTGCTCGACGCGCTGGGGCTGTCCCTTGGCGCGCGTGCGGATTCGGGACTGGTGCGCCATGGCGCCGATCAGGCCTCCGTTACCGCGGAATTCGAGCTGTCGGGCGACCATCCGGCCTTTGCCATCCTGAAGGAACAGGGGCTCGACGGCGATTCCGGCGATGGAACGCTGGTGATCCGCCGCACCGTCAACACCGACGGGCGCAGCCGCGCCTGGGTCAACGACCAGCCGGTCGGCGTCGGCCTGCTCAAGACGCTCGGCGCCGAACTGGTCGAGGTGCATGGGCAGTTCGACACCCATGGCCTGCTGAACCCGCAGACGCACCGCGGCGTGCTCGACGCCTATGCCGGCCTGTCGGCCCAGGCGGCACAGGTCGCCGCCGCCCACCGCGCCTGGAGACAGGTCGAGGACGCGCGCCATTCCGCCGCCGCCGACATCGCCCGTGCCCGCTCCGAAGAGGAGTATCTGCGCCACGCCGTGGCCGAGCTGGACGCGCTCGCCCCCAAGGCCGGCGAGGAGGAGGAGTTGTCGGAGACCCGCGCGGTGCTGATGCACCGGGAAAAGCTGGTCGACGGCATGAACGCC
>NZ_BADK01000442.1 GCF_000333595.1 Azospirillum sp. B506 | reverse complement strand
ACCGCATGAACAACGCCTGATCGGCGGGCGGTTCGACGGTTGATGAAAAAGGGGGCGGTCCGGTGGGGCGCCCCCTTTTTCTTGCGGAGTTGTCGGCTTCTCTCAGCGCTCCGGCAGCACCAGCTGTGCGGCGGGGGAGATGGCGAAGGATGTCGGGGAGGGATGACGTTCGGTGATCCGCTTGCGTGCCTCCTCCGCACTGTCGGCGGCGACGGCATAGGTGCGGATGCCGGTCCAGGGTGCGGCGGTGTCCAATGCCTCCACCGCGACATACCACAAGGGGCCGTCGGAACGGGCGACGCGATCGACGCAATGGAACTCCATCGGCGTCAGGGCGGCATCGTCGGTGACGGCCGATTGCAGCGACAGGATCTCGCCCTCCACCTCCGCCGCCTCGCGGCGCAGGCCGGCCAGCAGTTCCTCGGTCTCCAGCCGGCGGACGGAAGCGAGCTTGGCGTAATTGGCGTAGACGTCCAGCCGTTCCCTCAGCGCAGCCAGCTTCTCCGACCGGCGGCGGGCGCGGATGCCGAGGATCCGTTCGCCCAGCAGGCCGATCAGCAGGCTGGTGACCGACCCGAAAATCCACACGATGCTCATGGCGCCGCCACTCCGGCTCCTGCCCCCGCTGCGGCAGCCTCTTCCGCATCCTCGCCGGAGACGGTGACGCCCACCCCGTCGTGGAAGATGTTGCGGGTCAGCATCTGGGCGGCGGCGAAGTCGGAGGCCCAGACCTGCGCCTCGTTCTCGAAACGCCAGATGGCGGGGTGGACGACCGCCTTGGCGTCCGGCCGGGCGGTGAAGCCGGGGGCCATCGCCAGCCGGAAGACGAATCGGTTGCGTCCCGGTTCCGGCCGGCCGATCTCGTGGATGAAGCGCCGGGTGGCGGCGGTGCGCTTGCCGCTGCGCCGGCTGAGGACCAGCTTGTCGGTCGACAGTTCCGCCAGGCGGGCCTGCATCGCCGCGATGTCCGCCTGCATGGCCTCCAACTCGTTGGCCTGGAGTTCCAGCGCATCGCGTTCGGCGGCCAAGGTCGTGCCGCAGCGGCGGATTTCCCGGTCGGCCCGCAGGATCATGCCGCGGCGGATGCCCAGGAACAGCAGGGTGGCGCCGATGCAGAACAGCGCCAGCAGCATCTCCGACGTCATGTGCGCCCGCTCCGCAAACCATCCCGCAAGGTCTGGCAGTTGTAGCGCAATTCCCGCGGACACGCATCACAAGCAAGCGTCCTGCCGGCTCGAAAGAACGGCGCCCCGAAAGGCGCCGTCATTCGTCAGCCGGGCGAACGGAGGATCACTTCCGCGCGGCGATGGCGGTCTGGGCCGCCTTCACCAGATCGGGGCCGATCTGCTTGCTCCACTTGTCGAAGACCGGCTGGGTGGCGGTCTGGAAGGCCTTCTGCTCCTCCGGCGTCAGGCGCACCACCTCGACACCCTGGGCGGTGATGTCCTTCAGCAGGCTGTCGTCCTCGGCGGTGATGCCCTTGCGGGAGATCGCGACCTCTTCCGTGGCGGCCTGGACGGCGGCGGCGCGCACTGCCTCCTGGTCTTCCTTCGACCAGCTGGCCCACACCTCCTTGTTGACCACGAAGATCAGCGGGTCGGCGACATAGCCCCACAGCGTCAGGTTCTTCTGGCCCAGCGTGGCGAGCTTGGCGGCGACGAAGATCGCCAGCGGGTTTTCCTGCCCGTCGACGGCGCCGGTCGACAGCGCCGGCTGCGCGTCGGCCCAGCTCATCTGCGTCGGGTTGGCGCCGAGCGCCGTGAAGGTGTCGAGATAGAGCGGCGAGCCGACGACGCGGATCTTCAGCCCCTTCAGGTCGGCCGGCGTCCGGATCGGGTGCTTGGAGTTGGAGATCTCGCGGAAGCCGTTCTCGCCCCAGGCCAGCGGCACCACATCCTTCGTGGACAGCAGGTCGAACAGCTTTTTGCCGACCTCGCCCTGGGTCAGGGCGTCCAGCGCCTTGTGGTCCGGCATCAGGAAGGGCAGGGAGAAGAGATTCAGTTCCTTCACCTGCGGCGACCAGTTGATGGTGGAGCCGACCGCCATGTCGATGGTGCCCTGGCGGAGTGCGGTGAATTCCTTGGTCTGGTCGCCATTCACCAGCGAGGTGCCGGGATACATCTTGATGGTGATGCGCCCGCCGGTCTTTTCCTTGACCAGCTCGGCCCAGCGGTCGCCGCCGATGCCCCAGGGGAAGGGCTTGCCCAGAACGGTGGAAAGCTTGTACTCCGCCTTGTAGTCGGCAGCGTCCGCCGCGCCGGCAACCAGAGCCGGAACCGTCAGCGCGGCCAGCGCGAAGCCGGCGAGCAGAGCCTTCAGCGATTTCATGCTTGTTTCCTCCCAAGCGCCCTATACGAAAGATACGGACCGGGATCCTACAGATGGACGCAGGACTGTTCCACGCGCAATTTGAAGCGACCGTCCGCGGTCCGAACAATGCGGCCATGCGGCCCAGCCGCATTACGACCATGCTGCGCGGCCGCATCGCGACCATGCGGCTGGGCCTGACGCTCGGCGCTTGCGTCTGGCTGGCTCTGCCGGTGGCGGGGTTTGCCCAGGGACTGCCCGGTCCGGTGACCCCGATGGGGCCGAATCCCAGCGAATGCGAGATCGAGGCGGCACTTCTCGGCACCACCGGCCCCAACTGCCCGCCGGTGGCGATGCAGCGGCCGGCCGCCCCACCGCCGGCCACCCCCTTGCCGAACCGGCCGGGGGCGGTGACATTGCCGCCGCTGCCGGGGCCGACCGCGATGCAGGCGCCGGAACTGCGCGCCGCCTTCCGGGTCGAATTCGATTTCAACTCCGCCGTCATCCGGCCGGACTCGCGGCCGATCCTGGACAAGGTCGCGGCGGTGATGGGAGCGGCCGGCACCACCCGCTTCCGCATCGTCGGCCATACCGACGCGGTCGGCGGTGACGCGGCCAACCTTGCCCTGTCCAAGCGGCGGGCGGCGGCGGTGGTCGAGTATCTGGTGTCGCACCACCACATCCACACCGACCGGTTGGAGGCGTCGGGCATGGGCGCGCGGGAGCTGCTGCTGCCCGACCAGCCGAAGGCGGCGGCCAACCGGCGGGTGGAGATCGTCAATCTGGGGGGATGAGGTTTTTTGAAGCCGGCGGGAACCTTTGGCGGTGTGGGGTGTTGCGCTTGCGCGTCGGCGGGCTCGGTCTATGTGGCAGGACCGCCGTGCGCCGACCCTCCAACCTCCGACTGGGAGAGCCGATGCAGGACCACACCCCCATCCCCATCGACAGCCACCGCATCGCCGACGACGAGGTCGGCAAGCCGGCGGTTTTCGGCACCATCCTGTCGGGCGAGCCGCTGGAGATACACCGCAACATTTTCGAAGGGGATTACAGCCGCTTCCGGTCGGGGGTGTGGCAATGCACGCCGGGTCTGGTGGCGATGAAGGACTGGCCGTACCACGAGTTCTGCATTCTGCTGTCGGGCCGGGTCATCATCACGCCGGACGGTGGAACCGCGCGGGAGTACAAGGCGGGCGACGCGCTGGTGCTGCCGATGGGCTTCACCGGCACCTGGGAGATCCTGGAGACGGTGCGCAAATACTATGCGGTCCAGGCGCGCCAGCCGCTGCTGCGCCGGATGAAGGCGCGGGTGAAGGGCTGGTTGCGGCCCGATCAGGGGAATGGGGGCACCAAGGGCGGGCCGGCGGCGACGGCGCAGCCCGGCACCGCGTTCTGATGCCTCGCCATCCGCCGGACGCCCGTGTTAGGGTCCGCCGCGCCGTCCGACGGGACGGTTCCCGTGCAAGACTCTGATACTGGTGCGCTCCATGACCCAGGCCCCCCTTACCCTCACCGAGATCGCCGAAGCGCTGGGCGCGGCGGTCGAAGGCGACGGCTCCCTCACCATCCGCCGCGCCGTCCATCCGTCGGAAGCGGAGGGGCCGGAGGATCTGGCGCTGGCGATGGACAAGGACCTGCTGGCCCTGCTGCCCGCAAGCAAGGCGGTCGCCGCCGTGGTCGCCGAAGGGGTCGAGGTTCCCGACACGATCAAGGGCCGCGTCGTGGTGAAGCGCCCGCGCTACGCCATGGCCGGGATGCTGGATCTGTTCGAGAAGCCGGTCCATGCCGAGCCGGGCGTGTCGCCGCAGGCCTATGTGGCGCCCGACGCCGTGGTGGCGCCCGACGCCTCCATCGCCCCCTTCGCCTATGTCGGCCCGCGCGCCCGCATCGGTGCCGGGGTGGTCATCCTGCCGCATGTCACGGTCGGTGCCGACGCGGCGATCGGCGAGGGCAGCCTGCTGCATCCCGGTGCCCGCATCGGCGAACGGGTGAAGATGGGCGCGCGCTGCATCGTCCATCCCAACGCCGCCATCGGCAATGACGGCTTCAGCTTTGTCACGCCGGAACCGGGCAGCGTCGAATCGGCCAAGACCACCGGTCGCGTCGTCGGCACCAACGTGCTGATCCGCCGGGTGAACTCCATCGGCACGGTGATCCTGGGCGACGATGTCGAGGTCGGCGCCGGGGCCACCATCGACCGCGGCACGGTGACGGCCACCCGCATCGGCAACGGCACCAAGATCGACAACCTCGTCCAGATCGGCCACAACGTCCAGGTCGGCACCAACTGCATGCTGTGCGGCCATGTCGGCATCGCCGGCAGCACGGTGATCGGCGACCGCGTGGTTCTGGCCGGCAAGGTCGGCGTCGCCGACCATGTGAAGATCGGCAGCGACGCCGTGGTGGCCGCCAACTCCGGCGTCGGCATGGACATTCCTCCGAAGTCGGTGTGGATGGGCTATCCCGCCGTGCCGCGCGCCCGCGCCTTCGAGCAATACAAGGGCCTCGCCCGCCTGAAGCGCCTGTACGCCGACGTCTCCGACCTGAAGAAGCGCCTGACCGCCATCGACGGCGGGCCGGCGAAGGTCGAGGCGGAGCCGGCGGAACAGCAGGAATAGGCGGCGGTCCGGCCGTCTTCGCCCGTCATCGTTCAACCACAAACATTCCCATGACCTCCGGCCAGAACCCCACCCGTGAGTCCATCCTTGGCGGCCCGGCCGTCATCCTGGTGCAGCCGCAGCTCGGCGAGAACATCGGCGCCTGCGCGCGCGCGATGCTGAATTGCGGGCTGACCGACCTGCGCCTCGTCAAGCCGCGCGACGGCTGGCCGAACCCGAAGGCGAATGCCGCCGCCTCGGGCGCCGATCTCGTCATCGACAATGCGCGGATCTTCGAGACGACGGCCGAGGCGGTCGCCGATCTTGAAGCGGTCTATGCCACCACGGTGCGCACCCGCGACATGATCCAGCGCTTCGTCACCCCGCGCGTCGCGGCGGGTGAGATGCGGGAGCGTTATGCCGCCGGCCAGAAGGTCGGCGTGATGTTCGGGCCGGAGCGCACCGGGCTGTTCAACGACGACCTGACCCTCGCCCAGACGCTGGTGACGGTGCCGCTGAACCCGGCCTTCTCCTCGCTCAACCTGGCACAGGCGGTGCTGCTGATCGGTTACGAATGGTTCCAGGCCGGCGACCGCACGCCCGACCGCTTCCTGCACACCGGCCAGACCCGCCCGGCGACGATGGCGGAGCGGGTGAACTTCTTCGAGCGGCTGGAGGCGGCGCTTGACCGCACCGGCTTCTTCACCAGCGAGGAAAAGCGGCCCTCGATGGTGCGCACGCTGCGCAACGCCTTCGAGCGGATGGAGATGACCGAGCAGGAGGTGCGCACCTTCCACGGCGTCGTCGCCGCGCTGATCCAGGGCAGCCGTCGGAAAGGCGAGAACTGAGGCAGGATTTACCGTTATAGTGGGCGTCCATGGACTATGCGTTGCAGAACATGGACGTCGGGCTGGTGCTGCTGGACGGGGCGCGGCGGGTGCTGGCCCTGAATCCGGCGGCGGTGCGGCTGCTCGGGGATCGCGCGGCCGGGCTGGTCGGCGCCTATCTGCACGACCTGCACCCGCCCTCGCACCGCGCCAAGGTGGAATTGCTGCTGGCTGCGGCCGGCGATCCATCGGCGCCCGCTTCGGCCTGCTCGATGATGGTGGCGCTGCCCGGCCGGGTGCTGGTGGTGAAGGCGACGGCGCTGGCGCCCGCCGCGGCGCTGGCGGAGGGGAGTGCCGTCACCGCCCTGATGCTGATGGAGGCGGCGCGGCCGGCTTCGGCCGATGCGCCGGCCGTACCGGGTCCGCCGCCAGGACAGCCGCCCGCCGGGTCTCCGGCCGAACCGCTGGTCAAGCTGCCGGTGGAGAAGGGGCAGGGGATCGTGCTGCTCGACCCGGCCGACGCCGTCTATCTGCAGGCCGATGGCCATTACACCACGGTCCACACCGCCGATGGCGCCTTCTTCTGCGGCCTGCCCCTGTCGGAGCTGGAGGCGCGGCTCGACGCCCGCTCCTTCGTGCGGACCCATCGCGGCTACATCGTCAACCTGCGCCATGCCCGCGCGGTGGAACGCCAGGACGGCCGTGCCGCCTTCGTCATGGCGGCCCCCGGCGCGCCCCGGGTGCCGGTCAGCCGCAACCGTGCCGATGCGCTGAAGAAGCGGCTGGCGTTGTAACCGCTTCCGTTCATGCAGCGATTCCGCCGTTCGCGCGGGCGGACTGCCGCTGGTGCAGGGCGGCTTGATGGTGGGGTCGCGGGTGGGAAAACATCGGCGCAATGTTCCCCGCCTCCGGCAACCGTCAAGAGGAGACCGCTTCCGTGGACAGCATCGACGCACCCGACCGCTATGTCTCGTTCAAGGGAATCGACTGCGAAGGCAATGGCCGCCGCATCATCGAACGGCTTTACATGCACATCGACGATCCCGCCAAGACCAACGCCTTCTGGGAGCGCTTCCGCGCCAAGCTGGCGGTGGCCGAGGACCCGATGAAACGGCAGGCCGACGGGCTGTGCCTGCTTTGCGCCAACATCTATTACATCGCCGACCTGTTCGAGGAGCATGACGACGAGGACGGGCTGGCGATGCTGCGCCAGCTGGAGGACGAGTGCTGCTGACACCTCACGGCCTGGGCGCTGCCCCGGGAGCCGGCTCCTTCTCCGTCTCCTTGTCGGCGGCGGCGTAGGCGACGCGCCAGACCGTCCCGGAGGCATCCTCGGCGATCAGCAGGGCGCCGTCGGCGGTCACCGCCAGCCCGCTCGGCCGGCCCCAGACCTTCGGGGTCTCGTCGCCCTCCGCAGCACTGCCCATTGCGGTCCCGGCGGGGCCGGTCACGCGGAAGCCGGTGACGAAGGTCTCGTAGGTGCCGGTCGCCTTGCTCCTGTCGAAGGGGGCGGTGTCGAACGGCACGAAGGCGATGGCGTAGCCGGTCGGGCGCGAGCGGTTCCAGGATCCGTGCAGCGAGACGAAGGCGCCCATGCGGTAGCGCTCCGGGAAATGGGTGGCGTCGCCGAACACCAGCCCGATCGGCGCCGAATGGGCCTGGAACAGCAGGCCCGGCACCAGTGCCGCCTTGACCAGATCGGGGCGCCGCCCGGCAAGGTCCGGCTGCGGGTTGTCGCCGATGTAGGAATAGGGCCAGCCGTAGAAGCCGCCCGGCTTCACCGCCGTCAGGAAATCGGGCACCAGCTGGTCGCCCAGCCCGTCGCGCTCGTTCACGACAGCATAGAGGTCGCCGGTGCCGGGTTTGAAGGCGAGGCCGACCGGGTTGCGCAGGCCGGCGGCATAGGTGCGCTGGCCGCTGCCGTCGCTGCGGAATTCCTGGATGGTGGCGCGCGGCTCCGCCTCCACCCCGATGTTCCCTTCCGATCCGATGCCGACATAGAAGTGCCGCCCGTCCGGCGCCAGCGCGATGGAGCGCGTGGCATGGCCGCCGCGCCGGCCGAAGGCGCCCTCCGGCGTCAGCCGCCGCCGCTCGCCCGCCTGGACGGTCCCGGCGGTCCAGGGCAGCCGCCAGACCCCGTTCAGATCGCCGACCAGCACCGCCCCGTCCTGGAAGGCGAGGCCGAACGGCTGGTCGAAGCCCTCGGCCCAGACCTGGGCCATTTCCGCCCGGCCGTCGCCGTCGGCATCGCGCAGCAGGGTCAGGGTGCCCGGCCGCTGCTGCGCCACCAGCACGTCGCCGTTGGGCAGGACCAGCAGGTTGCGTGCATTCTCCACATGATCGCGGAACAGGGTCACGGTGAAGCCGCGCGGCGCGCGCAGCGGCTGGTCGCCGGGCCGCGGCACCATCACCGCCTCGTTGGCGACGGCGGGAGTGGCGTAAGGCTTGGGCAGGGTTTCGATCCGCACATGGACCTCCGCGCCGACCGTCTGCATCGGATCGGACCGCACCGGTCCGGTCAGCGCCGCTTGGGCCAGGGCGCGGCCGCCCGCCGGAGAAAGCAGGCCGGCGGCGAGCAGGCCGGCGAACAGGCCGGTCATGAGGGGCTTGAGCGACAGGGTGCGGCGGTCGGCCATCGGATGGGCGCTTTCACGGCGGGGGCAGGGCGGTCACGACAAATATCGGGCACGGATATGGGGACGATGCCGCAGCCGGGAGACGAAGGCAGGCGGTGCAAGGGGGGCTGTACCGGAGGGGTTCCCCGCAAGCGCCGGGTGTCGCGAACGTTGCCGTTGCGCCCATCAAGTTGCTTGCGGTCGCAGCCGGCGCCAGCCCATACTCCGACCGTTGTAGGCGGAAGAGCCGGCGGCCGGCGCCGGCTGCCGGCGAGGGTGCGGCGACAACTCGGCAATGATGGACAGACATCCGATCGACGCTGCGGCTCTCACGCTTTCGCCCTCGCGAACCCGTCTGCTGCTGGCCGCCGCCTTCACGCTGATCGCGCTGCTGGGCGCGGGTTTCTGGGGCTCCGTCGTCTGGGTCGACCGGGAAGAAACGCTGCGCCACGGCCGGGAACAGGCCCAGGCCACCGCCCGTCTGCTGCAGGAGCATGTGCGGCGAACGGTTGCAACCGCCGACCTCGCCATCGGCCGCACGCAGGATCTCATCCGGTATCACGGGCTGGCCGGCCTGGAAGCCAACCGCGAGGCCTGGATCACCATCCGCGACATGGTCGATGCCCTGCCGGAGATCGCAGCGTTGTGGGTCGACGGTCCGACCGGCGATGCCGTCNTGAGCAGCCGGCAGTTCCCGACACCGCAGGTCAACGCCGCGGACCGCAGCTTTTTCAAGGCGCATCTCGACGGCTCCGAATTCCATGTCGGCGAGCGCATCACCGGCAGGATCACAGGCACGGAGTTCTTCACCGTCAGCCGCTCGATCATCCGTGAAGGCCGCTTCCAGGGGGTCGTCCACGCCAACATCGACTTCGATTTTTACCGTCAGCTTTACGAAGGTCTGGATCTCGGTCCCGGATCGGCCATCGCCCTCTACCGCACCGACGGCAAGCCGGTGCTGCGCTTCCCCGCCACCGAACCGCTCGACGGTCCTGACGGCCAGACGGTGCTGCGCCGCGCAGAGGAGGCGGCGACCGAAGTGTTCGAGATCGACGGTCCGGTGCCGGGAGGCAGGCGCATCCTGTCCTATCAGCGGGTGCCGACCCTGCCGCTGGTTGTCTTCGTCGCCTTGTCGGAGCGGACGGAGCTGGCGGCGTGGCGGGAGCGCACGGTGCGCGGCAGCATCTTTGTCGGGCTGGCGGTGCTTGGCTGCGCCGGTCTGGCCTATGCCGCCCTGCGCAGCCTGGAGCGCGAGGTGGCCGGCCGTCGCCGGCTCGCCGACACCAATGCCGAGCTGGACACCAAGAAGCGCGAGCTGGAAACCGCCAACGAGGCATTCGCCAGCGCCAACCGCCGCCTGAACCTGATCCTGCATTCGGCATCCGACAGCATCTGCGGTGTCGACCGCGACGGGCTGATCACCTTTGCCAACCCCGCCACCTCGGCGCTGACCGGCTATTCCAACGAGGAACTGCTGGGCGGCAGCCTGCATGCGCTGATCCATTCCCGCCGCGCCGACGGCAGCCATTTCCCGGCGCTGGAATGCCCGGTGACCGAGGTGCTGCTGAGCGGTGAGAGCCGCCGCGGGTTGGAGGACACCTATTGGAGCAAGGCGGGAGCGGCGTTCCTGGTCGAATACACCGCCTCGCCCATGCTGGCGGATGGCAGGGTCGAAGGCGCCGTGGTGGTCTTCCACGAGATCGCCGAGCGCAAGCGGGCGGAGGCGGTGATGCAGCGCGCCCGTCTGGCGGCGGAGGCGGCGAGCCGCGCCAAGAGCGAATTCCTGGCCAACATGAGCCACGAGATCCGCACGCCGATGAACGCGATCCTCGGGCTGATCCATCTGCTGCAGCAGACGGATCTGACGGGCCGGCAGGCGGACTATGTCCAGAAGGTGCGGGTGTCGGCGCAGTCGCTGCTGGGCATCCTGAACGACATCCTCGACTTCTCCAAGGTGGAGGCCGGCAAGCTGGAGCTGGAGCGCGCCGATTTCCGGCTGGACGACCTGTTGCAGACTCTGGCGGTGATCATCGGGTCGGCGGCTCAGGAGAAGGACATCGACGTCCTGTTCTCGGTTGCGCCGGACGTGCCGTTGGACCTGATCGGCGATCCGCTGCGCCTGCAGCAGGTCCTGATCAATCTTGCGGGCAACGCCATCAAGTTCACCGAGTCCGGCGAGGTGGTGGTGTCGGTCCGGGTCCGCTCGCTGGCCGACGACGGCGCCGTGCTGGAGTTCGCCGTCCGCGACACCGGCATCGGCATCGCCCCGGACCAGCGCGAGAGGCTGTTCCAGGCATTCAGCCAGGGCGACAACTCCACCACGCGGCGCTTCGGCGGCACCGGTCTGGGGCTGGCGATCTGCGCCCGGCTGGTCCGGCTGATGAATGGCGCCATCGAGGTGGAGAGCGAACCCGGCAAGGGCAGCATCTTCCGGTTCCAGGCGGAGTTCGCCCGCCACCCCTGCAAGGCGGGGAATGGGACCACCGATGCTGTGGCCCCCCTTCCGCGGCCGGTTCCCCGCGACCTGTCGGTGCTGGTGGTCGACGACAACCCCACCGCCCGCGAGATCCTGGGCGATATCGCCACCGCCTTCGGCTGGACAGTTTCCGTCTGTGGCGACGGACAGGGCGCCATTGCCGAGCTGGAGCGTGCCGCCGTCGCCCGCCGGGCCTATGATCTGGTGCTGATGGACTGGAAAATGCCGAAAATGGAC
>NZ_BADK01000443.1 GCF_000333595.1 Azospirillum sp. B506 | reverse complement strand
GTGTTGGCGATGGCAAGTCGCCCTCGCCCACCGGGACCGCCTTGATATGGTCGGTGTCACCGCCCTGCGGCGGACGGGCGAGGTTGGCGACAAGCCCCTTCACCCACTCCTCGGTCTTCTCCTCGCCCAGCGTTTCAATCATAGAAGCGGTCAGGGCCAGGCTGTAGGGATGGGTGCCGCTGCGGGTCAGGACGCGGTGCTTCCACTCCGGCGCGGCGAGATCCTCATAATCCTTGAGCTGCTCCGGCTTCACCCGGTCACGGGCATAGACGATGACGCGGGCGCGGCTGGACAGGCCCCACCAAGCCCCGTCCGGGTCGCGCAGGTTGGCCGGAACCTTGATGGCTTCAAGCTGCGCAGAACTGACGGGGGCGAGCAACCCAAATTTCCGGAGGTGTGGGCGGCATTGCGCGAGCGGGTGCAGGGCCGGCTGATCCTGGCCCACAACGCCGCCTTCGACATCAGCGTTCTGCGCCATACGCTGACCGACTATGGGCTGGACTGGCCGGCCTGCGACTATCTCTGCACCGTCGTGATGGCGCGCCGGGCCTGGCCGACGCTGACCGCGCACAAACTGAACCACCTGGCCGATTTCCTGGGCATCGCGCTGGACCATCACCATGCCGGCAGCGACGCCGAGGCCTGCGGCCGCATCGCGCTGGCCGCGGCGCAGGAGATGGGGCTGCGCGGCTTCGGCGAGATCCATCGCACCGGGATCAATCCCGGCCGTATCGCTCCGGGCGGTTACAGCCCCTGCAAGGGCGGCAAGGCACCGCCCCGGCGTCCGCGCGTTGTGGCGTGACAATGGGGGGGGGGCGTGACAATGGGGTGGCGTGACGGGGTGGCGTCAGCCGGCGCTTTCCCGCCGGCTTCCCCTGCGTTCAAATTTTTGCGATCGGCTTCACGCTTCAAATCGATTCCGATTTTTCGCGATCCGATCTAGGCTCCCGCTCCACCGTATGAAGGAGCGAACCGCATGCTGTTCATGTTCCATTGCGTCGACAAGGCCGGTGCCGCCGATGTCCGCACCGCCAACCGCGCCGAGCATCTGGCCTATCTGGAGGCCAACGCCGACCGCCTCTTCGCCGCCGGTCCGCTGCTGACGGACGACCAGGGCGGCATGGTCGGCAGCCTGCTGATCGTCGAGTGCGCCGATGCCGCCGCCGCCCAGGATTTCGCTGCCGGCGACCCCTATGCCAAGGCCGGCCTGTTCGAAAGCGTGACGATCCGGCCCTGGCGCCGCGTCTATCCCAAGGCCTGAGCGGGAGAGCGTCGGCGATGGCCTACTGGCTGGTGAAATCCGAGCCGTTCAAATATTCCTGGGACCGCATGGTCGCCGACGGCCGGACCCATTGGGACGGCGTGCGCAATTACCAGGCGTCCAACAATCTGAAGGCGATGGAGGTGGGCGACCGCGCCTTCTTCTATCACTCCAACGAAGGGCTGGAGATCGTCGGCATCGTCGAGATCGTCCGCACCTATTACCCGGACCCGAGCGACGAGTCCGGCCGCTTCGGCATGGTCGACGTCGCCCCGGTGATGCCGGTGAAGACGCCTGTCACGCTGAAGCAGATCAAGGCCGATCCGCTGTTGCAGTCGATGGCTCTGGTTCGCCAGTCCCGCCTGTCGGTCTGCCCGGTCAGCGACGGGGAATGGGCGCGGGTGTGCGATCTGGCGGGGGTTGCGGTGCCGGCCTGACGGATGTGTGGGGTGAGGTGACCCTTGCCCCATCGCCGCGCACGCGACGAAAAGCTTACTCCGCCGCGTCCTGCATCGTCGCGCGGAAGTCGCCGGTCGCCTGCATCATGCGCCGGGCGATGTCCGCCACGCCGGCAGCGGAGGTGGACCCGGCCGGGCTGCCGAGCAGGTGCAGCGTGGCGTCGATGGCCATCAGGCTGGTGCGGTCGGCCAATCCGGCGAGGCGGTCGCTGCGGTCGCCGGTATCCGGAAGATCGTCCGCGTTCGTGATTCTGGGCATTGCGATCCTTGCCGCCGATGATCGTTACCGTGATGCAGCAACTCTATAGCGGGCGGCCGGTTAAGGTCGGGTTAAGCGGGGGATCGTCCGTTACAGGATCGACATCGCTCCATGCGGCGCGGCGGAACGATCGACTGTCGCGGCGGATGGTCGCGGCACGCGGTCGCCGTCCTCCGGGCCTGACCGGCGGCGCAATTCGTATGCGTTGGTATGCTTGGGGAAGAAACAGTCTCGCGCTGCAAAATCAGCGACACAATCCTCCTTTGGTCGGGGGGCCAGCCGGGGCCGATTTGCTTGTTCGTCCCGCAACTTGTGTGGATAATGCCGCTCAATTCCGGGCGGCGGCCCGCCGCCCTCCAATCATCTTCCGGCCAATTCGGAAGCACCACGGGGGAATCGCATCCATGACCGACAACAGCTTCTTTCCGGTGAAGCCCGAGATCGCGGCGACCGCCCACGTGAATGCGGAAGCCTACGCCCGCATGTACGAGCAGTCGGTCAAGGACCCCGAGGCGTTCTGGGGCGAGCAGGGCAAGCGGCTCGACTGGATCAAGCCCTACAGCACGGTGAAGGACGTCAACTTCAACGACGACGTCCACATCCGCTGGTTCCAGGACGGCACGCTGAACGTGTCGGCCAACTGCATCGACCGCCATCTGGCGACCCGCGGCGACCAGACCGCGATCCTGTTCGAGGGCGACGACCCCGGCGTTTCCAAGGCCATCACCTACAAGGAACTGCACGAGAAGGTCTCGCGCCTCGCCAACGTGCTGAAGAAGAACGGCGTCAAGAAGGGCGACCGCGTCACCATCTACCTGCCGATGATCCCGGAGGCCGCCTATGCGATGCTGGCCTGCACCCGCATCGGCGCCATCCACTCCATCGTCTTCGGCGGCTTCTCGCCCGACAGCCTGAAGGACCGCATCGTCGACTGCGACAGCCACTTCGTCATCACCTCCGACGAGGGCCTGCGCGGCGGCCGCAAGGTGCCGCTGAAGGCCAACGCCGACAAGGCGGTGGCCGGCGCGCCGATGGTCAAGCATGTGCTGGTGGTCAAGCACACCGGCGGCGACGTCGCCTGGACCGAAGGCCGCGACCTCTGGTTCCATGAGGAGATGGAGAGCGTCTCCGCCGACTGCCCGCCGGAGGAGATGAGCGCCGAGGATCCGCTGTTCATCCTCTACACCTCCGGCTCGACCGGCAAGCCGAAGGGCGTGCTGCACACCACCGGCGGCTATCTCGTCTATGCGTCGATCACCCACCAGTATGTCTTCGACTACAAGGACGGCGAGGTTTACTGGTGCACCGCCGACGTGGGCTGGGTCACCGGCCACAGCTACATCGTCTATGGCCCGCTCGCCAATGGCGCCACCACGCTGATGTTCGAAGGCATCCCGACCTACCCGGACGTCTCGCGCTTCTGGCAGGTGATCGACAAGCACAAGGTCAACATCTTCTACACCGCGCCGACTGCCATCCGGTCGCTGATGCGCGAAGGCGAGGGGCCGGTGAAGAAGACCTCGCGCGCTTCGCTCCGTGTGCTCGGGTCGGTCGGCGAGCCGATCAATCCGGAAGCGTGGCTTTGGTACTACAATGTGGTCGGCGACGCCCGCTGCCCGATCGTCGACACCTGGTGGCAGACCGAGACCGGCGGCATCCTGATCACCCCGCTGGTCGGCGCCATCGGCCAGAAGCCGGGGTCGGCGACCAAGCCCTTCTTCGGTGTCCAGCCGGTCGTCGTCGACAATGAAGGCCAGATCCTGGAGGGCGAGACCGAGGGCAACCTCTGCATCGCCGATGCCTGGCCCGGCATGATGCGCACGGTCTATGGTGACCATGAGCGCTTCGTCCAGACCTACTTCTCGACCTTTCCGGGCAAGTACTTTCACGGTGACGGCTGCCGCCGCGACGCCGACGGCTATTACTGGATCACGGGNCGCGTCGACGACGTCATCAACGTGTCCCGGC
>NZ_BADK01000444.1 GCF_000333595.1 Azospirillum sp. B506 | reverse complement strand
CGGCCCTTTCCTCATCCGATCTCAGGCAGCTTTACGTCGCGAGATTGCGCAGCACGAAGTTCAGCACGCCGCCGTTCCGGTAATACTCCACCTCGTCCAGCGTATCGATGCGCAGCAGCAGCGGGTATGTCTCCGTCTTGCCGTCGGCACGGGTCAGGGTCAGGGTGACGTCCTTGTGCGGACGCAGATCCTGTTCGATCCCGTCGATGTCGAAACGCTCCGACCCGTCCAGCTTCAGGTCGGCGCGGGTGACGCCGTCCTTGAACTGCAGGGGCAGGATGCCCATCCCGACGAGGTTGGAACGGTGGATGCGCTCGAAGCTCTCGGCGATCACGGCGCGGATGCCCAGCAGCTTGGTGCCCTTCGCCGCCCAGTCGCGGCTCGACCCGGTGCCGTATTCCTTGCCGGCGACCACCACCAGCGGCACGCCTTCGTCGGCGTAGCGCATGGCGGCGGTGTAGATCGGCAGCCGCTCTCCCGACGGGTAATGCTTGGTCTCGCCGCCCTCGACGCCGGGGATCAGCTCGTTGCGGATGCGGATGTTGGCGAAGGTGCCGCGCATCATGACTTCATGGTTGCCGCGGCGGGCGCCGTAGCTGTTGAAGTCCTGCGGACGGACCTGATAGCTCAGCAGATACTCGCCGGCCGGGCTGGTCTTCTTGATCGATCCGGCGGGGGAGATGTGGTCGGTGGTGATGGAATCGCCCAGCACCGCCAGCGCCCGCGCGCCGCGTACATCGGACACCGGATCCGGCGTCTTGGTCAGGCCGCTGAAGAAGGGCGGCAGCTTCACATAGGTCGAGCCGTCCTGCCACTGGTAGGTCTGGCCTTCCGCCGTGGCGATGGCCTGCCACTGCTCCGGCCCCTTGAAGACGTCGGAATAGCGGCTGCGGAACATCTCGGCGGTCAGCGAGGCGTCGATGGCGTCCTGCACCTCGCGGTTGCTCGGCCAGACGTCCTTCAGATAGACCGGCTGGCCGTCGCTGCCGGTGCCCAGCGGATCCGTGGTCAGGTCGACGTTCAGGTTGCCGGCCAGCGCATAGGCGACGCACAGCGGCGGCGAGGCCAGATAATTGGCGCGGGTGTGCGGGTTGACGCGGCCCTCGAAGTTGCGGTTGCCCGACAGCACGGCGCCGACGACCAGGTTCCCTTCCTCCACCGCCGCAGCGATGGCGTCGGGCAGCGGCCCGGAATTGCCGATGCAGGTGGTGCAGCCATAGCCGACGATGTTGAAGCCGATGCGGTCGAGATAGGGCTGCAATCCGGCCTTGGCGAGATAGTCGGTGACCACCTGCGATCCAGGCGCCAGCGAGGTCTTGACCCACGGCTTCTGCGTCAGCCCCTTCTCGACCGCCTTCTTGGCCAGCAGGCCGGCGGCGACCAGCACCGCCGGGTTGGAGGTGTTGGTGCAGGAGGTGATGGCGGCGATGACGACGGCGCCCTGTTCCAGGCTGTAGCCGGCGCCCTTCACCGGAACCGCCTTCTTGGGGTCGTCGGCCTTGTAGGCCTCGGTCATGTCCTTGGCGAAGCCCTGTGCCACCGCCGACAGGGCGACGCGGTCCTGCGGCCGCTTCGGCCCGGCCAGCGACGGCTCGACCGTGCCCATGTCCAGTTCCAGCACATCGGTGAAGACGGGATCGGGGCTGCCCGGCTCGCGCCACATGCCCTGGGCCTTGGCATAGGCCTCGACCAGCGCCACGCGGTCGGGGTCGCGGCCGGTGAAGGTCAGGTAGCGGATGGTCTCGGCGTCGATGGGGAAGATGCCGCAGGTGGCGCCGTATTCGGGGGCCATGTTGCCGATTGTGGCGCGGTCGGGCAGCGTCATGCTGTCCAGCCCCGGACCGAAGAACTCGACGAACTTGCCGACCACGCCCTTCTTGCGCAGCATCTGGGTGACGGTCAGCACCAGATCGGTCGCGGTGGTGCCTTCCTTCAGCCGGCCGGTCAGCTTGAAGCCGACGACCTCCGGGATCAGCATGGAGATCGGCTGGCCCAGCATCGCGGCCTCCGCCTCGATGCCGCCGACGCCCCAGCCCAGCACGGACAGGCCATTGACCATGGTGGTGTGGCTGTCGGTGCCGACCAGCGTGTCGGGATAGGCCACCGGCTTGCCCGACGGGTCGGCGTCGGTCCAGACGACCTGCGAGAGATATTCGGTGTTGACCTGATGGCAGATGCCGGTGCCCGGCGGCACCACGCGGAAATTGTCGAAGGCCTTCTGGCCCCAGCGCAGGAAGGCGTAGCGTTCCAGGTTTCGCTCGAACTCCAGCTCGACGTTCTTCTGGAAGGCGTCGGCGCCGCCGAAGTAATCGACCATCACCGAATGGTCGATGACGAGGTCGACCGGCACCAGCGGGTTGATCTTCGTCGGGTCGCCGCCCAGCGACGCCATCGCCTCGCGCATCGCCGCCAGATCGCAGACCGCCGGCACGCCGGTGAAGTCCTGCATCAGCACGCGCGCCGGGCGATAGGCGATTTCACGGTCGGACCGCTTGTCGACCAGCCACTCGGCCACCGCCTTCACGTCCTCGACGGAGACGGTGCGCCCGTCCTCGAAGCGCAGCAGGTTTTCCAGTAGCACCTTCATGGAGAACGGCAGCCGCGACAGATCGCCGAGACCCGCCTCCTCGGCGGCCTTCAGGCTGAAATAGTCGTAGCTCTTGCCGCCCGCGTCGAGGGAACGGCGGGTCTTGAGCGAATCCTGACCGGTGAAGGTGGTCACGGGAAGCCTCCTTGGCGATTGGGTCTGGCATGCGCCTTGATCGGCGCTTGGGAGAGTGCTTCGGTTACGGTCCAGGGGTATGGGCCAGGGTTATGATCCATGTGATGACGGTCCGCAGGACGGTCGGTCAAATGACCTGAGGATCGTCCAAAAGACTGAGGCAGCCATGCTGGCCCCTGCGCGTCATGCAGGCAAGATGTAGGTCGGGCGGGCGGCAGATCAAACGGATGGCTCCAAGAAAGCGCGAGCATAGGCGTGGACGGGGAAATGGTCGCTTGAGGCCGTCCTGTCACCGTCCGTCCGGCCGCAGTCGGCCCAACCCCGTCGATCATCCTATTACGGCTTCGCGGATGCTTTCTTTACTCATATGAACATTGGGGGCGGCCTCTCAGGCCGGCTTCATCGCCACATAGCGGACGAAGCGCAGGCCGCTGCCCAGCACCTGCAGCCGCGCCCACCACAGCGCAAGCTCCCGTTTCAACGCGGCCAGAACCGGGGCGGGCGGCACGGCGGCAGCCAGCGTGTCGGCCAGCTTCCGCACCCGGTCGATGATGTGCCGGCGGTGCAGCTGAGTCAGATCCTCGGTGATGCGGAGGTCGAGGTTGCGCTGGGTCAGCTCGTCGGCCATGCGGGTGGCGGTCCAGGGATAGACCTCCATCGGTTCCTGCTCCCGCCAGCCGTTCCAGCTGTCCCAGGAGCCGGGGGTGCCGTCGATCACATAATCGAACAGCGCGACTCCGCCCTTCGGCTTCACGCACTCGCCGAGGCCGTCCAGGAACAGGTCCTTGTCGCGCACGCGGTGCACGATGCGGTCGGCCATCACGAGGTCGAAGCTGCCGGCCTGATTGAAATGCTCGGGATCGTAATGGGCGATGGGCGCCTTCTTCGAAAGGCCCAGCGCCTTCGACCGGTCCATTGCCAGCTTCGCCAGCAACGGCGACGGTTCCAGACCGGTCACCCAGGTGTCGCAGCTTTCCACCAGTGCGCGGGCGGTGCCGCCCAGGCCGGCCGACAAATCCAGCACGCTCTTGGCCGGGTTCAATCCGAAGGAGCGGACCGAATCGATCATCCAGGCCGCCTCCTCCGGTCCGGTCATGTCCTGGCCCCACAGAAGCTGCGCCCCTTCGCTGCGCGCCGGCGACCAGACCGGTTCGCCATGACGGTCGAGTTGCATCAATGCCAGACGGTCCAGCTCCGGATTGCCGGCCGGCAGGGCCGGGTCCGGCGTTGCGGGGGCGACCGACGTCGCCGGGTGGGAGGTGGTGCCGATGGCGTCCAACGGACCGGGCTGGGGGCGGCCTGCCTGATTGCGCAACCCGGGCCGGCTTGGTCTGCGGGGCAGGCGGGACAGGTCATACCCCTCCCACCAAGCGGTGAGCCGGGTGCGCCAGTCGGGGTTACGCCACCGCTCCAAATCCTGAGGACTGATCTGCGGCATCACGCATCTGCCCTTTCCAGGTCAATCGGATCAGGTCAATCGGCGGATTGGCGATCTACCACTTTCGGGTAGGACTTCGTCATTCGGCGCCGTGATTTAGAAGTAGGGCCGGCCTATTTTTCTGTCAAGAAACCATTATTTAACGATTTCGACTTTGTTGCCATCAATTGTTTGAAAATTTTACCGGATTTTGTCTGTGCGGCTGCTGTGGGCGGGCATTGCGGCAGCCGGGGCGCCTCCCTATACTCCGGTCGCAACCGACGGAGGGGCCTCGCGTGCCGATCGAAACCGGTGATGCCACCGGCAATCCCTGGACCGTGCTGACCAGCACGACGAAATACGAGAATGCCTGGATGGAGGTGGTCGAACACAAGGTTCTGACCCCCAAGGGCGCCCCGGGCATCTACGGCGTCGTCCATCCCCGCAGCCTCGCCACCGGCGTGGTGCCGATCCATGACGACGGCACGGTGACGCTGGTCGGCCAGTACCGCTTCCCGCTGAAGCAATACAGCTGGGAAATCCCCGAG
>NZ_BADK01000445.1 GCF_000333595.1 Azospirillum sp. B506 | reverse complement strand
GCGCAGCAAGTTTCTGATCGTGGCCGTGCCCGCCCTGCTTCTGGGTCTGGCCGCCTGCGACGACCAAAACGCCCGGAACTCCAACGCGGCGAACCAGACCAGCCCGACCACCAGCAGCGGATCGAGCCGTGAGTCCACCACCGTCCCGCCGCCGTCGACAGGCGTGCCGGTGCAGGGCGGCACCTCCGGCAATTCGATGAACGAGACCAGCGGCGCCACCCAAACCGTGCCGGGCGGATCGACCGCCGGTGGGTCTGCCGGCGGAGGCGCGAGCAGCGGCGGTTCAGCCACCCCGTCCGGCGGTCAGTAGGGTCTGCGAACCGCTGATTTTCACACATCCACCACCCGGCCGGTCCGGTCGGACGCCACGCTGCCGCTGTCCGGCTCGAAGGCGATGCCCTTGACCAACGCCACCACCTCGCGGCCGGGCGCCAGCCCCAGTTCGCGCAGGGCCGCGCGGGTGATGCGCGCGATCAGGAAGGATCCGCCCACTGCCAGCCGCACGTCGGCGGACGACGGGCCGGCCTCAGCCACTTCCACCACCGTTGCGGCCAGCGCATTGCGCAAACTGACCCCGGTCAGCGGATGCAATGCGACAACCACGTCGCGGGCATGGATGTGCAGCCGCACCGCCATGCCGGGCACCCGGTCGATCTGCGGCACGGTCAGCCGTCCGCCGTCGAAGGTCAGCACCGTCAGGCCATCCTCTGGAACATGCCGCTCCACCGTCAGGTCCAGCACTGCTCCGGCATTCTGCGCACCGGTGGTGGCCGACAGGTCCAGCCGCCCCATCACGGCCCCGACCGGTCCGGAGGCGCGCACCCTTCCCTCGGCGATCAGCACCATCGTGGTGGCCAGCCGCACCACCTCGTCCAGCGCGTGGCTGACCATGACGATGGGGATGTTCATCTCGTCGCGCAGCCGTTCGATGTACGGCATGATCTCCGCCTTGCGGGCGGCGTCGAGCGACGCCATCGGCTCGTCCATCAGCAGCAGGCGCGGTTGAGCCAGCAGGGCACGACCGAAGGCGACACGCTGCTTCTCGCCACCGGACAACCCGCGCGGCCGGCGGTCCAGCAGATGACCGAGCCCCAGCAGGTCAACCACCGGTCCGAAGGCGATGCGGCGCTCGACGGCGGGCACGCGGCGCAGGCCGTATTCCAGATTGCTGCGCACGGTCATGTGCGGAAACAGACGCGAATCCTGGAAGACATAGCCGATGCGCCGTTTTTCCACCGGCACATCGATGCGGCGCGCGCTGTCGAAGAACACGCTGTCCCCGACGCGGATATGCCCCTCGTCCGGCCGCGTCAGGCCGGCGATGGCGTTGATGACTGACGTCTTGCCCGAACCGGAGCGGCCGAACAGCGCTGTCACCCCGCGCTCCTCGGCAGCAAGCGCAATGTCGAGCGTGAAGGCGCCCAACTTCTGACGGATTTGCAGGTCAAGCATGATCAGACCTGTCCGATCAAACGGCGAACCCGGTTCGCCAGGAATTCCGACAGCATCAGCGCGACCAATGCCACAGCGAAGGAGATCCCCGCCAGCCGCGCCGCCACCGCATCGCCGCCCGGCTCCTGCGTCGCGGCATAGATCGCCAGCGGCAGGGTCTGGGTCTTGCCGGGGATGTGGAGACGAAGGTGATGACC
>NZ_BADK01000446.1 GCF_000333595.1 Azospirillum sp. B506 | reverse complement strand
TAGCCTTGGACAGCTCGGTCACTTCCGCGCCGATCATGTGGGCACCCAGCATCTCGCCGGTCTTGGCGTCGAAGATGGTCTTGATCAGGCCTTCCGGCTCGCCGAGCGCGATCGCCTTTCCGTTGCCGACGAAGGGGAAGCGGCCGACCTTGATCTCGTAGCCGGCCTCCTTCGCCTTCTTCTCCGTCAGACCGACCGAGGCGATCTGCGGGTGCGAGTAGGTGCAGCCCGGGATGTTGCGGACGTTCAGCGCATGCGGATGCTTGCCCGCGATATGCTCGGCCACGATCACGCCCTCGTGGCTGGCCTTGTGGGCGAGCCAGGGAGCGCCGGTCACGTCGCCGATGGCGTAGACGCCAGGTTCGTCGGTTTCGCACATGGCGTTGGTCTGGATATGGCCGCGGTCGGTCTTGACCTTGGTGTTCTCCAGGCCGAGGTTCTCGGTGTTCGGGCTGATGCCGACGGCGACGATGACGCGGTCGACCGTGATGTCCTCGGTCTTGCCGCCGGCCTCGACGGCCACGGTGACGCTGTCGGCGGCCTTGCGCAGGTTGCCGGCCTTGCCGCCGGTGATGATGCGCATGCCCTGCTTCTCGAAGGCTTTCCGGGCCATTGCCGAGATTTCCTCATCCTCCACCGGAAGGATGCGATCCATCACCTCGACCACCGTGACTTTGGCGCCGAGCGCGTTGTAGAAGCTGGCGAACTCGATGCCGATGGCACCGGAGCCGATGACCAGCAGCGACTTCGGCATGCTGTCCGGGGTCATCGCCTTGCGATAGGTCCAGACCAGCTTGCCGTCATCCTCCAGGCCCGGCAGCGTGCGGGCACGGGCGCCGGTGGCGATGATGATGTGCTTGGCGCCGAAGGTGCCGACCGGGGCATCGCCCTTGGACACTGCCACCTGCCCCTTGCCGAGCAGCTTGGCGGAACCCTCGATCACCGCGACCTTGTTCTTCTTGAGCAGGTGCTTCACACCGCCGTTCAACTGGCCCGCGACCTTGCGCGAGCGGGCGACGACCTTGTCAAGGTCGAAGGACGGGTTCTGGATGACCAGACCATAGTCGGCGGCATGCTTGGCGAGATGCAGCACCTCGGCCGAGCGCAGCAGCGCCTTGGTCGGGATGCAGCCCCAGTTCAGGCAGATGCCGCCCAGGTTTTCACGCTCGATGACCGCGGTGTGCAGGCCCAGCTGCGCGGCACGGATCGCCGCCACGTAACCGCCCGGTCCGCCGCCGATGACGATGACGTCGTAATTGATGTCGGCCAAGGGTGTTCTCCCCATTCAGGAGCGAGGCGCATCCTCGCGGCCGGCGGCAAAGATGCCTTCCTCGACCCGGCACGCCTCGTCGATGATCGTCTGGTACAGGGTGGCCATGAAGGCCGGATCCAGGCCATAGGCCTTGCCTGCCTCGGCCGCCCGCCGTTTGACCGCTTCGACGCGGTCGGGCAGGACGGCCGGCAGGTTTTCCGCCATCTTCACCGCTGCGACGCGGTGGACGACGGACAGGCGCTTGCCCAGCAGCGCGACGATCTCGTCGTCGATGGCGTCGATTTCGGCGCGGAGCGGGGCAAGGCTTTTCGACATGGAACCGGTCCTCTAACCGTCAGAGCAGCATCGAGAGCGGATCCTCAAGCAGCTTCTTCACTGCCCCGAGGAATTCCGCACCGACGGCGCCATCGGCCACGCGGTGATCGAAGGTGCCGGTCAGGCTCATCACCGTGGCGATGCCCAACGCACCGTCCTTCACCACCGGGCGCTGTTCGCTGGCGCCGACCGCCAGGATGCAGGCCTGGGGCGGGTTGATGATCGCCTGGAACTGCTTGATCCCCATCATGCCGAGGTTGGAGATGGAGATGGTGCCGCCCTGATACTCTTCCGGCTTCAGCGCGTTGTCGCGCGCCTTCTTGGCCAGGGCCTTCATCTCGTTCGAGATGTCGGCCAGACCCTTGGTCTCCGCCTTCTTGACGATCGGGGTGATCAGCCCGGTCGGGGTGGCGACGGCGACCGAGATGTCGGCATGCTGGAACTGCAGCATCGCCTCGTCGGTCCAGGCGGCGTTCAGCGCCGGGACCTTCTTCAATGCCAGCGCCACGGCGCGGATGATGAAGTCGTTCACCGACAGCTTGTAAGCATCGGACCGGCCGTTCAGCTCGGCGCGGACCTTCATCAGCGCGTCGATTCTCGACGTCCACCGCTCAGAAATAAGTCGGGAACCGTGCGCTTCACCTCGCCCAGACGCTTGGCGATGGTCTTGCGCATGCCGCTGTTCGGCACGGCGGTGTAGGCCATGCCCAGCTTGTCGGCGAGCGCCTTGGCGTCCACACCCTCCGCCTTCGGAGCCGGGGCCGGAGCCGCCGCGGGAGCCGGAGCGGCGGCGGCCGGAGCCGGGGCGACCGCGGGAGCAGCCGCGGCCTTGACCGGGCCGGCGGCCTTGGCGGCCTCGACGTCGGCCTTGACGATGCGACCATGCGGGCCGGTGCCCTTCACGGTCTTCAGGTCGATGCCGGCCTGCTCGGCGACGCGGCGGGCCAGCGGGCTGGCGAACACGCGGGCACCACCGGCCGCCGGAGCGGCTGCGGGAGCTGCCGGGGCAGGCGCGGCGGCAGCCGGAGCGGCCGTCGGAGCCGGGGCAGCGGCCGGAGCGGCAGCCGCCGGGGCCGGAGCGGAACCGGCGGAGGCCAGAGCGCTCTCGTCCTCGCCCTCTTCCAGCAGGATGGCGATGGGGGTGTTCACCGCCACGCCCTGGCTGCCGGCCGGGATCAGGATCTTGCCGATGCGGCCTTCATCGACCGCTTCGACTTCCATGGTGGCCTTGTCGGTTTCGATCTCGGCGAGCACGTCGCCGGACTTCACCGTGTCGCCTTCCTTCTTCAGCCACTTGGCGAGGTTGCCCTCGGTCATCGTGGGCGAGAGGGCGGGCATCAGAATCTGAACGGTCATCCTATCAGCCCTCCTCTCAACGGTAGCAGGCTTGCTTGGCGGCCTTGACGATGTCGGCGACCTGCGGCAGCGCCAGCTTTTCCAAGTTGGCGGCGTAGGGCATCGGCACGTCCAGGCCGGCCACGCGGGCGACCGGCGCGTCGAGATAGTCGAACGCCTGCTCCATCATCAGCGCGCACATTTCCGAACCGATGCCGGCGAAGGGCCAGCCCTCCTCGACGGAAACAAGGCGGTTGGTCTTCTTGACGCTGTTGACGATGGTGGCGGTGTCGAGCGGACGGATCGTGCGCAGGTTGATGACCTCCGCGTCGATGCCTTCCTTCGCCAGCTCCTCGGCGGCAGCCAGAGCATGCCCGACCATGATCGAGAAGGCGGTGATCGTCACGTCCTTGCCGGCGCGCTCGATCTTGGCCTTGCCGATCGGCAGGACGAACTCCTCGTCCTCCGGTACCTCGAAGCTCTGGCCGTAGAGAATCTCGTTCTCCAGGAAGACCACCGGGTTCGGATCGCGGATCGCCGCCTTCAGCAGGCCCTTGGCGTCGGCCGCCGACCAGGGGGAGACCACCTTCAGGCCCGGGCAGTGCGCGTACCACGAGGCATAGCACTGCGAGTGCTGCGCGGCGACGCGGGCGGCGGCGCCGTTCGGGCCGCGGAAGACAATCGGGCTGCCCATCTGACCGCCGGACATGTAGAGCGTCTTGGCGGCGGAGTTGATGATGTGGTCGATCGCCTGCATGGCGAAGTTGAAGGTCATGAACTCGACGATCGGCTTCAGCCCCTTGAAGGAGGCGCCGACGCCCAGACCGGCGAAACCGATCTCGGTGATGGGCGTGTCGATGACGCGACGCTCGCCGAACTCCTGCAGCAGGCCCTGGGTCACCTTGTAGGCGCCCTGGTACTGCGCGACCTCCTCGCCCATGACGAAGACCTTCTCGTCACGGCGCATTTCCTCGGCCATCGCGTCGCGCAGCGCTTCGCGGACCGTCTTCTTCACCGTCTTGGCGAAGAACTTGTCCTCGTCAGACTCCGGGATCGACACCGGGGCGGCCGGCACGGTGGGAGCCGGGGCCGGGGTGGCTTCGGCGACGGGCGCCGGGGCCGGGTTGGCGGGAGCGGCGGCGGTCGGGGCGTTGCCGCCCTTGGACAGCGCGCTCTCGTCCTCGCCTTCTTCCAGCAGGACGGCGATGGGGGTGTTCACCGCGACATTGTCGGTGCCTTCCGGCACCAGGATCTTGCCGACGCGGCCTTCGTCGACCGCTTCGACTTCCATGGTGGCCTTGTCGGTCTCGATCTCGGCGAGGACGTCACCGGACTTGACGGTGTCGCCTTCCTTCTTGACCCATTTCGCCAGCTTGCCCTCGGTCATGGTGGGCGACAGGGCCGGCATCAGCACTTCGATCGGCATTCCTCAACCTCCGGCGGCGCGGGGAAACCGGTTGCTACTCCCAATGATGGGGGCAACCCGTCCCTCTGGCGCCGCTCCTGCTTTTCGTTGACGTCAGGACCAGACGGTGGATTCGACGATCAGGATCCGACCAGGATGTCGGTCCACAGTTCCGACGGATCGGGCTCGGGGCTCTGCTGCGCGAACTCGGCAGATTCGGTGACGATCGCCTTCACTTCGCGATCGATCTCCTTCAGCTTGTCCTCGTCGACGAGACCGCCGCCGAGCAGCTTGGACTTCAGCTGGTCGATGGGATCGGACTCCGACCGCATCTTCTCGACCTCTTCCTTCGTCCGGTACTTGGCCGGATCGGACATCGAGTGGCCGCGGTAGCGGTAGGTCTTCATCTCCAGGATGACCGGGCCGTTGCCTTCGCGGATGTAGTTCACCCACTTGTCGGCGGCGGCCTTCACCTCAAGCACGTCCATCCCGTTGACCTGATAGCCGGGGATGCCGTAGGCGGCGCCGCGCTGGTGCAGTTCGCCGGCCGAGGCGCGCTCCTGCGAGGTGCCCATGGCGTACTTGTTGTTCTCGATGACGAACAGCACCGGCAGCTTCCAGAGAGCCGCCATGTTGAAGCTCTCGTACACCTGGCCCTGGTTGATGGCGCCGTCGCCGCAATAGACCGCGGAGACGCCGCCGTCATTGAGGTACTTGTGCGAGAAGGCCAGACCGGTGCCGAGCGGAACCTGGCCGCCGACGATGCCGTGGCCGCCGTAGAAGTTCTTCTCGCGGCTGAACATGTGCATCGAGCCGCCCTTGCCCTTGGAGTAGCCTCCAATGCGGCCGGTCAGCTCGGCCATCACGCCCTTGGCTTCCATGCCGCAGGCCAGCATGTGGCCATGGTCGCGGTAGCTGGTGATGACGTCGTCGCCCTCTTTCAGAGCGGCCTGCACGCCGACCACGACGGCTTCCTGACCGATGTAGAGGTGGCAGAAGCCGCCGATCAGGCCCATGCCGTACAGCTGGCCCGCCTTCTCCTCGAAGCGGCGGATCAGCAGCATCTCGCGGTAGTAATGAAGAAGCTCTTCGGAAGAGACGGCTTGAGCGGGCGCGGTGTCGGTCAGCGCCTTGGTGGAACGGCGTCGGGACGCGGCCATGATTCCTCCCCAGGGTTCAAGCGGCAAAGGTCTTTGACAACACCTTTTGCCGCCGCGCGTTGCGGGCATAGGAGAGCCCGCACCGGAAGCGAATATGGCGCGCACAGTACACGAGCTTCAGGGGGCGCGCAAATGTCTGTTTTTGCAGCGCTATTTCAGATTAACCGCGAAACGGTTAATCGGCTGATTTCCCCCTATTTCTGTACAGCTGTGCCTTCCTGTTTCGGCAGTTTCGGCAGC
>NZ_BADK01000447.1 GCF_000333595.1 Azospirillum sp. B506 | reverse complement strand
GACATCTCCAAGCTGGAGGCCGGGCTGGTCGCTCCCAATCCGGAGCCGGTCGATGTCGCCGCCCTGCTGGGCCGGCTCCATGGGGAGTTCGCTCCGCTCGCCGAGGCCGCCGGGCAGAGCCTGCGTCTGGTGGCGCCGCATCTGACGACGCGGACCGATCCGCGCCTGCTGGAACGGGTGTTGCGCAACCTGCTGGCCAATGCGCTGCGCTTCGCCCCCGGCGGGCGGGTGCTGCTCGGTGCGCGGCGGCGCGGCGACCATCTGCAGATCGAGGTGTGGGACAGCGGCATCGGCATCGCCGACCAGCACATCGAGCGCATCTTCCAGGACTTCTTCCAAGTCGGCAACGCCGCCCGCGACCGGCGCGAAGGGCTGGGGCTGGGGTTGAGCATCGCCAGACGGCTGGTCACCATGCTGGGGGGGAGCATCGACGTGACCTCCGCGCTCGGTCGCGGCAGCCGCTTCACGGTCAGCCTGCCGATCGCAGACGCCAGGCCGGACGTGACGCCACGGGCGGGCGCCACCGGAAGCGCTGGCGTCGGTGGGAGCGGTGACGATGGCGGGCGGCTGGTCATGCTGGTGGAGGACGATGCCGTCATCCGCATGGCGCTGGTGCTGATGCTGGAGGATTGGAACTATCGCGTGGTGGAGGCCGGCAGCGGCGCGGAGGCGGAGCAGCTTCTGGCCAGCCTGATCGAGGCGGGAACGGAGCCCGACCTGATCCTTGCCGATTACCGCCTGCCGGGCGGAAACACCGGACTGATGGTGATGGACATGATCCGCCGCCGCCTGTCGCGCGACGTTCCCGGCGTGCTGCTGACCGGCGACACTTCGGCCGACCGTCTGCGCGAAGCGGCGAGCGCCCAGTGCGCGCTGCTGCACAAGCCGATCCAGCCCGTCCGGCTGCAGGACACGCTGGCATCCGCCCTGAAGCTTTAGCAGTGCTGTGCGGGTGCCATCGGGAGGGGGGCCTGTCCATTGGTATGGGAAGCCACCATGATCATTTGCCGGGGGAGCTTTTCTTGACCCACGTCAATGCCTCCTATTCGGGACAATCCAGACTGAGCGGACTGCGTCAAGAGGTGAACGACGGTGTAAAGCGGGAACGGTCCATGCCCTTCAATACGGATCCCAGCCTTGCGCGCCGTATGGTGCGTGCCCGTGCCGCGAGATTATCGGCATTGCTGCTTGGCGGCCTGTTCGTCGGTTTCCTGCTGCTCGTCGCCGTGTTCATCGAGTATCGCCGCGCCATCGACTGGGTCGACCACACCCGCGAGGTCATTTCCACCGTCGAGGCGTTGCAATCCGCTCTCTCAGACACCGAATCCGGCGAGCGCGGATACCTGCTGCTGCCGGATCCCGGTCATCTCGCCGCCTATGAGGAGGCGCGGGAGCACAGCCGTCGGCTGCTGGACAGCGTCGGGTCGCTGACCGCCGACAACCCGGTTCAGCAGGACACGTTGAAGGCGCTGCGCGCCCTGACCGCCCAAAGGCTGGACCAGATCGGCGAGGTGCTGCGGCAGGCCGCCGAAGGTGGGCTGGAGCGGGCGCTGGCGACCATCCGCGAGGGGACGGGCGCCAGCACCATGGCCGGGATTCGCCGCCTGACCGCCAGCATGCGGGCGGAGGAGGACATGTTGCTGGACCGGCGCAGCCGCCACGCCACCATCCTCGAACTGCTGACCATCGCCTATGGGGTGGTTTTCGCATCGGTCGCCGGCTGGCTCGCCCTTTCCACCGTCCGGCGGCTGGAACGGGACTACCAGGCCGAGCGGGCGGAGGGGCAGGCGCTGGCCAAGGCGTTGCAGGAGAACAGGATTCTGCTCGATGAGGTCAACCACCGGGTCAAGAACTCGTTGCAGATCGTCGCCAACCTGTTGCGGACCCAGGCGCTGCGGCATCGCAGCCAGGAGGTGCGCCAGGAACTGCTGGACAGCAGCAGTCGCGTGCTGGCCATCGCCGAGGTTCATCGCCGGCTCTATGGCGAGGGTGCGGTGTATGACACAGTCGAACTGTCGGACCTGATCCGCAGCATCGCCGAGAACGCCGCCCAGCCCACCGCGAGCGGCGAGCCGACGATGAGTATGACGATCCGCGCCCCGTTGTCTGCGCCGGTCGACACCGCGGTGCCGGTGGCGCTGATCGTCAACGAACTGCTGACCAACAGCTACAAACACGCCTTCCCCGCCGGGCGGCCCGGCACGGTCACGGTCGATTTCGGGGTGAGCGGGAGCGAGATTCGCATCGACGTCGCCGATGATGGAGTCGGCTTGCCGGAGGAGGTTGCAAGCAACGGGGGCGGCTTCGGCCTGAACACGGTCCGAAATCTGACACGGCAAATCAGAGGCCGTCTTGAGATCGAACGTTTGACTCCGGGGACGCGCTTCCTTTTAACTTTCCCGTTGAAGCCGAAAGCGCCGACCCAAGCGTGACAGTTCCGGCCCTCCCGCAAGATATACAAGAAAAACAATGAAGATATTGATCATTGAGGATGAGTTCCTGATCGCCGAGGGTGTGTCGCTGACTCTCCAGTCAGCCGGCCACGAGGTGACGGGAATCGCCGATGATCTGCCCTCCGCCCTGGCCCTGGCCGGGCAGGAGCGGCCTGACATGGCCTTCGTCGACATCAAGCTGGCCAACGGCTCGAACGGGCTCGACGTTGCCCGCGAACTGAAGGCGATGGGGGTGGCCTGCGTCTTCGCCACCGGGAACCCGCCCAACAAGGCCCAGGCCGGCGGTGCCGGGCTGGGCTATATCGCCAAGCCCTTCTCGCCGCGCGTGCTGTTGCAGACCGCCGCCTTCGTGGCCAAGAGTCTGTCGCCCTGCGCACCGGAGGCTGTGGCGCCCAACGGGTTCGTCACCCTGTAGGGTGCTGTCAGAATCCGGTGAAGCGGGTGAATGACGTCGCCGGTTCGCGGTCGGTCGGGAAATTGTTTTCCGGTGCCGACCAGTCGGCAAAGCCCAGCGCCATGCCGCTGGCGATGATCTCGGTGTCGGGCAGGTCCAGATGCCGCGCGGTGATGGCGTGGCGGTAGCAGAAGGCCGCCTGCGGGCAGGTCTCCAGCCCGAAGCCGCGGGCGACGATCATCACGGTCTGCATGAACATGCCGAGATCGAGCCAGCCGCCCTTGCCCATGTCGCGGTCGATGGAGAAGAACAGCCCCACGGGCGCGCCGAAGAACAGCCAGTTGCGGCCATGCTGGCGGGCCATCCGCTCGCGGTCGCCCTTGCCGATGCCGAGCGCCCCGTACAGCGCCCAGCCCACCGCCCGCCGGCGGCCGAGATAGGGCTCCCGCCAGTTTTCCGGATAATAGGGATATTCCGGCACCTCCGGCTCCCCCGCCTCATGGGCGGCCAGCAGCTCCGCCGACAGGGCGGCGCGTGCCTCCCCGGCGATGGCATGGACCTTCCAGGGCTGGATGTTGGAGCCGCTCGGCGCGCGGGCGGCGAGGTCGAGGATGCGCAGCACCGTCTCCCGCTCCACCGGGGTGGGCAGGAAGGCGCGGATGCTGCGCCGGCCGGCAACGGCGTCGAGGACGTCAACGGTCATCGCCGGCCACCTCTCCTTCGATCTCCACCGTCGGTTCGTGCCGGACCGGAAAATTCACCGAGCGGGCGATGAAGCATTTTTCCGCCGCCCGATGGTGCAGGGCAAGCGCCAGTGCGGCATCCGCCCCCGGCGCCAGCGTCACCCGCGGTCGCAGCACGACGGCGGTGAACTGGCCGCCGCCGTCGCCCTCCTCCTCCATCACGCCATCGGCATCGTCGGAGTAGGCGGTGACGACGATCCCGGCGCTGGCGCAGAGATGCAGGTACCAGAGCTGATGGCAGGAGGAGAGGGCACCGACCAGCATCTCCTCCGGGTTCCAGCGCGCCGGATCGCCGCGGAACGCCGCATCGGAGGTGGCGGAGATCGCCGGCTTGGTTCCGGCGCTCAGCAGATGGTCGCGGCTGTAGGCCCGGTAGGCCGAGGTGCCGGTGCCGAGATTGCCGGTCCAGTCCAGCCGGACGGCATAGCGGTGTTGCCTGTGCGCCATGAAACCCCTCCCTTCTACTGCATCACGAACATCAATAGCGCCGGCAGCCCGACGAAGGCCATGGCGGTGGACCCCAGCACCATGCCGGCCACGTCCTCCGGCGCATTGCCATAGCGCAGCGCCCAGAGATAGTTGAAGACCGCCACCGGCATCGAGCTTTGCACCACGACCACGCCGCGGGCCGCCCCGGTCAGCCCCATCGCCCAGGCCACCAGCAGCCCCATGCCGAAGCCGACCGCCAGCCGGAAGGCCGACATTGACAGGGCCCTCACGGCTCCCGACAGCCGAAGCTTCGACAGCGCCACCCCCAGCGAGAACAGCATCAACGGCACGGCGCAGTTGCCCAGCAGCGTGGTGGTGTTGCCGATCCACACCGGCAGCGGCAGGCCAGAGAGCTGGATCGCCACCGCCAGCGCCACCGCGTAGATCGTCGGCGTGCGCGCCATCTGCCCCAGGTCGAAGCGCCCGGCGGCCAGCGCCGGACCCAGCGTGAACTGGCCGACCGACATCACCGCGTAGAACAGCACGGCCAGACTCAGGCCGTTCTCGCCGAAGGCGAACAGGCAGACCGGCAACCCCAGATTGCCGGCGTTGGGAAAGGCCATCGCCGGCACATAGACCCGCAGCGACAGTCCCGACGCCAGCAGCACCGGAATCGAGGCCATTGCCGTCATCCCCATGCACACGGTCGCCGCCAGCGCCATCTCCGCCATCACGTCGGCCGACAGATGCAGCCGGGTCAGGGCGGAGAAGACCAGGCAGGGCGACGACACGTTGATGGCGAAGGTGGTGATGAAGGCGCTGTCATAGGGCAGTTTCCCCCGCGCCCAGCAATAGCCGAGCGCCGCGACGACGAAAACCGGGGCCAGCACGGCAAAGACGTCGGACAGAAGGGTGGAGGTGGTCATCGGGACGAAAGGGAACCTGTGCGGCGATCGATGGAAAGGCGAATTGTCCGCCACCATGGCGACAATCCCGCGCAGCGTCATCACCCCAATCGAAAACCGGCGCGCAATGCAGCCGCGCGATGACTCGGGTTGCATCAGCGGCAGCGAGCTTTCCGAGTCGCACCCATCCGTATGCGGTCCCCATCGGCCGCCGGCCGCCGCCAAACCGCAGCCCCAACCACATTGCCGCAGAAAATCCGGCATTTTAGGGGGTTTCAGCCGGAGTGAGTAACGATTTGTAACGAAGCTTGAGCCATAAGGGTTCACCCACTAGGGTGGGATGGCCTCATTCTGCGGATTCGCATGACAAATTCGTCCGGCGCCAAGACCGTTGTTCGTCCTCTGAACAATAGAGCGCAGCAGTCCAAACGTCAGCCCAGCCTGAGCAATCGCCGCTTCTCATTGCGATCTGTTCTGCTCTGGATTTTATTGTTGCTGTCGGCGGGTTTGTTTCTTGCTTTGGCGGCGCTTCCCGTTGGAAGATTTGCAAGCGCAGCCATCTCGGCGGGCGTGGTGGCGGCGGCCTTCGTGCTGGGGCGCTTCGCCCAACGCTTCTGGCATGCCCGCACCCTGACCGTGCTGCTGCTGGCCTTCGTCACCTTCCGCTATTTCTTCTGGCGCCTGACCGGCACGCTGCCGCCGGTGGACGATCTGGTGAATTTCATCCCCGGCGTGACCCTGTTCGCGGCCGAGGCGCTGTCCTTCGTCCTGTTCCTGACCTCGCTGTTCGTCATCATCGACCCGCTGGTCCGCGAACCGTCGGAACCGACGGGCGATCCCGCCTTCTGGCCCAGCGTCGACGTCTACATCCCCTCCTACAACGAGGAGCCGGAGCTGCTGGAGACGACGCTGGCCGCCGCGGCCTGCATCGACTACCCGCGCGACAAGCTGCATGTCTATCTGCTGGACGATGGCGGCACCGACCAGAAGCTGGCCAACAGCAACCCGGAGCTGGCCGCCGCGGCTTCGGCCCGGCGCCAGACGCTGACCGCGCTGTGCGAACGGCTGCAGGTCACCTACATGACCCGGCCGCGCAACGAGCATGCCAAGGCCGGCAACATCAACCATGCGTTCCAGAAGACGTCGGGCGACCTGGTGCTGGTGCTTGACGCCGACCATGTGCCGACGGTGGGCATTCTCAAGGCGACGGTCGGCTTCTTCCAGCAGGATCCCGGCCTGTTCCTGGTCAGACGCCGCATTTCTTCGTCAATCCCGACCGGTC
>NZ_BADK01000448.1 GCF_000333595.1 Azospirillum sp. B506 | reverse complement strand
CCGGGGGGCGGTTAGCGGACGCTCGATGATCTCGGGCATCTCGCCAAGCTCCGCCGCGACCGTGTCGGCGATGGCGAGGCAGGAGGTCAGGCCCGGCGATTCGATGCCGAACAGGTTGACCAGGCCATCCACCCCATGGAGTCCCGGCCCCTGGATCAGGAAGTCGGCCTGCGGCTGCCCAGGCCCGCTCAGCTTCGGACGCACGCCCGAATAGGCCGGGACCAGCGCGCCGTCCGGCAGTCCCGGCCAATAGGCGCGCACCGCGCCATAGAAGGACCCGGCACGGTCGGGGTCGACGGCGTAATCGATGGGTCCATTCAGGTCGCCCAGCCATTCCACGTCGGGACCGAAGCGGGCCTGTCCGGCAAGGTCTAACGTCAGGTGGACGCCCAGCCCGCCCTCCACCGGCACCGGATAGACCAGCCGGGAAAAGGGCGAGCGGCCGCCAGCCAGCGCGTAGTAATTGCCCTTCGCCAGCACGCGCGGCGGCACATGGGCGGCCTCCAGCCCCTCCAGTCCGCGGGCGACGGCCCAGGCGCCCAGCCCGGCGGCATTGACCAGGGTGGAGCAGGCGATCCGCATCGGCTCCGCCCCGCCGACCTCCAGCTCGAAGCCGGCGGCGGTGCGGTGGGAGCGTGTCAGCGGGCTCAGCAACGCCAGCATCGCACCGGCCTCCTCCGCATCGCCCAGCAGGGCCAGCATCAGCCCATGGCTGTCGACGATGCCGGTCGAGGGCGACAGCAGGGCGCCGACGGTGCGCAGGTTGGGTTCCCACGCCCGCGCGGTAGCGGCGTCGATCTCCGTCAGGTCGCTGACGCCGTTGGCGGCGGCCTGGGCGCGGATCGCCGCCAGCTTCGGCAACTGGGCCTCCTCCGTCGCGACGATCAGCTTGCCGATGCGGCGATGCTCCACCCCATGGGCGGCGCAGTAGGCATAGAGCGCGTCGCGGCCGGGCACGCACAGCCGGGCGCGCAGGCTGCCGGTGGGGTAGTAGATGCCGGCATGGATCACTTCGGAATTGCGCGAGCTGGTGCCGGTGCCGATGGCGTCCGCCTCCTCCAGCACGATCACCTCGCGCCCGGCCTGTGCCAGCCGGCGGGCCACCGCCAGACCGACCACGCCCGCCCCGACGACCACGCACTCCACCCGTTCCATCGCGTCATTCCCGCCTGCCGCCTGAACCGCCGGGAAGGGGACCGCAAAAGGGGCGGGGTGCGCAAGAGGTTCCGCATATGCGTCAGGCTTGACTCGGCCGTGCCAATGGGTATTGTGCGCGCCTTCACCTCCTGGGAAAGCGGGCGCGCGCAATTTTTGACGCCCCGTCCGCCGCCTGAACAGGGCGGACGGAACTACCGGGACAACATCAACTCGTGTCCAACGAGGCGTGAGAGTTATGAGCAAGCGTCAATATCGGGAGTTTCCAGCCCGGCCAGCCCGAGCACGGCGCGGCGGACGTCGCCATGCCGCTCCAACGCGGCACCGGCAGCTTCCTCGTCGACACCGGCGATGCGCGCGACCATGGCGTGCAGCGCGGC
>NZ_BADK01000449.1 GCF_000333595.1 Azospirillum sp. B506 | reverse complement strand
CGATCTGGTCTCGGTCGCCGCCAAATGCTCGGTCGTCACCCGCTTCCGCACCACGGTCGGGCTGCCGGGGCGGCTGTCGAGCCGGCTGCAGCCCAACCACCCGACCGACGACCCGACCGGCATCGCCGCCTCGACGCTGGACGGGCTGCTGTATGGCATCGGCGACGCGGTGATCGGCATCAACCCGGCGACCGACAATGTTCCGGCCTGCATCGCGCTCTTGAAGATGCTGGACGCCGTGCGCACCCGCTTCGACATCCCGGTGCAGTCCTGCGTGCTGGCCCATGTCACCACGACGATGCAGGCGATGGAGCGCGGGGCGCCGGTCGATCTGGTGTTCCAGTCCATCGCCGGCACCGAGAAGGCCAACCGCGGCTTCGGCGTCACCCTGTCGCTGCTGGCCGAGGCGCAGGAGGCCGCCAAGTCGCTGAAGCGCGGCACCATCGGCGACAACGTCATGTATTTCGAGACGGGCCAGGGATCGGCGTTGTCGGCCGACGCCCATTTCGGCGTCGACCAGCAGACGGTGGAGACCCGCGCCTATGCCGTCGCCCGCGCCTTCGACCCGCTGCTGGTCAACACGGTGGTCGGCTTCATCGGCCCCGAATATCTCTTTGATGCCAAGCAGATCACGCGGGCCGGGCTGGAAGATCATTTCTGCGCCAAGCTGCTCGGCGTGCCGATGGGCTGCGACGCCTGCTACACCAACCATGCCGAGGCCGACCAGGACGACATGGACGTCCTGATGACGATGCTGGCGACGGCGGGCGTCAATTTCCTGATCGCGGTGCCCGGCGCCGACGACGTCATGCTGAACTACCAGAGCCTGTCCTATCACGACGTGCTCGGGCTGCGGCATCTGCTGAAACGCCCGCCGGCCCCGGAGTTCGAGGCGTGGCTGGACAAGGCCGGCTGGCTCGACGAGCAGCGCCGCCTGCCGCCCTGGCCCGACCAGAGCCTCGTCGTCTCCGCCCTGCTGGGGAGTGCGGCCTGATGAGCGACACACCGAAGGATAACCCTAAGGATCCGTGGGCCCGCTTCCGCAGCGCCACCCGCGCCCGCATCGCGCTGGGCCGCAGCGGCGACGCGCTGCCGACCAAGGCGCTGCTGGAGTTCCAGCTGGCCCACGCCCGCGCGCGCGACGCCGTCCATAGCGCGGTCGATTTCGACCGTCTGGCCGCCGACCTGTCGCCGCTGGCGACCATCCGCGTCCACAGCGCCGTACCCGACCGGCCGACCTATCTGCGCCGGCCCGATCTCGGTCGCCGGCTGGATCCGGCCGGCGCCGCCGCCCTGCCGGCGGGGGAGTGGGACCTGCTGTTCGTGATCGCCGACGGGCTGTCGGCCGCCGCGGTGCAGGTCAACGCTGCTCCGCTGATCCGGGCCTGCACGGCGCGGCTGGGGCATCTGCGCATCGGCCCGGTGGTGCTGGCGGAACAGGCCCGCGTCGCGCTGGGCGACGAGGTGGCATCGGCGATGGGCGCCCGGCTGGTGGCGCTGCTGGTGGGCGAGCGGCCCGGCCTGTCGGCCGCGGAATCGCTGGGGGTCTATCTGACCTGGGATCCGAAGCCCGGCCGCGCCGACTCCGAACGCAACTGCATATCGAACATCCATGCCGACGGCCTGTCGATCCAGACGGCCGCCGACAAGCTGTGCTGGCTCGCCACCGAGGCGGCGCGGCTGAAACTGACGGGGGTCGCCCTGAAGGAGGACGCCCCGTCGCTCGCCGGTCCGGACAACCAGAAAAACCAACTGACCGGCCGGTCGTGAGAGAGCGCCGCCATCGGCACCAATGCCGTGACTTTCAAAGCCTTGAACAGGGGCAGGAGGCATCATGTCTGGGAACACGAAACCTGAATTGAGCAAGAGCCTGAGCGGGCTCCATCTGTGGGGCATCGCCGTCGGGCTGGTGATCTCCGGCGAATATTTCGGCTGGAGCTATGGCTGGGCGGCGGCGGGGACGCTGGGCTTCCTCGTCACCACGATCCTGATCGCGGCGATGTACACCACCTTCATCTTCAGCTTCACCGAGCTGACCACCGCCATCCCCCATGCCGGCGGTCCCTTCGCCTACAGCTACCGCGCCTTCGGTCCGAAGGGCGGCTTCGTCGCCGGCTTCGCCACGCTGATCGAGTTCGTCTTCGCCCCGCCGGCCATCGCGCTGGCCATCGGCGCCTATCTGAACGTGCAGTTTCCCGGACTCGACCCGAAGACCGCCGCGGTCGGCGCCTACATCCTGTTCATGGGGCTGAACATCGCCGGCGTGTCGATTGCCGCCACCTTCGAGCTGTTCGTCACCATCCTGGCGATCATCGAGCTGGTGGTGTTCATGGGCGTCGTCTATCCCGGCTTCTCCTGGGCCAACTTCACCGCCAACGGCTGGGCGGGGCAGCCCAGCTTCAGCAAGGACGCGCTGGGCGGCATCTTCGCCGCGATCCCCTTCGCCATCTGGTTCTTCCTCGCCATCGAGGGTGCCGCCATGGCGGCGGAGGAGACCAAGGACCCGAAGCGCACCGTGCCGCGCGCCTATATCGGCGGCATCCTGACGCTGGTGGTGCTGGCCTTCGGCACGATGATCTTCGCCGGCGGCGTCGGCGACTGGAACGCGCTGTCCAACATCAACGACCCGCTGCCGCAGGCGATGAAGGCGGTGGTCGGTGAGTCGAGCGGCTGGCTGCACATGCTGGTGTGGATCGGCCTGTTCGGCCTGATCGCCTCTTTCCACGGCATCATCATGGGCTATTCGCGCCAGATCTTCGCGCTGTCCCGCGCCGGCTTCCTGCCGCCGGTGTTCGCCCGTCTGCACCCGACGCGCAAGACCCCGCATTGGGCGATCCTGGCCGGCGGCGTGATCGGCATCGCCGCCATCTATTCCGACGAGCTGATCCAGATCGGCGGCCAGCCGCTGACCGCCAACATCGTCACCATGTCGGTCTTCGGCGCCATTGTCATGTACATCATGAGCATGGCGGCGCTGTTCCGTCTGCGCACCACCGAACCGGCGCTGGAGCGTCCGTTCCGCGCGCCCTTCTATCCGGTGTTCCCGGCGATCTCGCTGGTGCTGGCGGTGCTGGCCCTGGTGACGATGATCTACTACAACACGCTGGTGTTCGGGCTGTTCGTGGCGCTGTTCGCGCTGGGCTACCTGTTCCATCTCGCCACCGCCGGCATGCGGCTGAAGGCGGGTGGCGGCGCCGGGCTGACGCACATGGATGCGTTCACCGAGGCGCGGACGATGGTCGATTGAGGCGGTCGATTGAGGCGATGGATTGAGAGTTTAGGCTGGTTGACGTCAGGGAAGGGGGCGCCGGTTATCGGCGCCCCTTTCGCTTTCACTGCCCATCGTGGCTTTGGATGAAGCTGCGGATTTCCGGCAGGATGCTTTCGCGCCAGCGGCGGCCGTTGAAGATGCCGTAATGGCCGACGCCCTTCTGGAAATGCGTCTTGCGCATGTCGTCCGGCAGCGACGAGCACAGGCGATGCGCCGCGATGGTCTGGCCGGGGGCCGAGATGTCGTCCAGCTCGCCTTCCACCGTCATCACCGCGGTCTTGCGGACAGCCGCCGGTTCCACCCTGCGGCCACGCGACATCATGGTGCCGTTGGGCAGGGCGTGCTTCTGGAACACCGTCTCGATGGTCTGCAGGTAGAAGTCCGCCGACAGATCCATCACCGACAGATATTCGTCGTAGAAGCGGCGATGCTGCTCGGCCGAATCGCCGTCGCCGCGGACGAGATGGCGGAACAGGCCGACATGCTCGTTGATGTGGCGGTCGAGATTCATCGACATGAAGCCCGACAGCTGGATGAAGCCGGGATAGACGCGGCGGAAGGCGCCCGGATAATAGACCGGGACCGTGGTGATCACCCCGCGCTCGAACCACTTCAGCGGATGTTCCATCGCCAGCTTGACCGGCGTCGTCGGGTTGGCCATCGGGTCGATGGGGCCGCCCATCAGGGTCATGCTGCGCGCCTGCACCGGCTCGTCCGCCGCCGCCATCAGCGACACCGCCGCCATCACCGGCACGGCCGGCTGGCACACCGCGATGACGTGGGTGTTGGGGCCGAGGAAGCGGATCAGCTCCGCCACCGTGTCGATGTAGTCGTCCAGGTCGAAGCGCCCGGCCGACATCGGCACCAGCCGCGCGTCGATCCAGTCCGTGATGTAGACGTCATGGTCGCGCATCAGCGCTTCCACCGTGCCGCGCAGCAGCGTGGCGTGGTGGCCCGACATCGGGGCGACCAGCAGCACCTTCGGCTGGCGCGGCGTCCCCTCCGGCTTGGCGAAGTTCAGCAGCTTGCAGAAGGGCGACTGCCAGACGAAGCGTTCGGTGACCGGAACGGTCCGACCGTCGACCACCGTCTCCGCCAGCCCGAAGGCCGGCTTGCCGAAGCGGCGGGTCGTGCGCTCCACCAGCTCGGCCCCGGCGGCGACCGCCCGGCCCAGCTTGGTGTAGGACAACGGCATCAGCGGATTCTGGAAGGTGTGCTGGGCGGCTTCGGCCCAGAAGCGCATCGGCCGCATGGCGGCGTGTTGCATGTCGTACAGGTGATACAGCAAGTCAGATCCTCACGTCACGGCTAACCCCCGGTCGGCCAGGGTCGGTCATTCCTTCGACCACTTATTGATCGTATTACCAACCATATCCTTCGTCGGGGATCGCGTATAGGTCAAGAGCCTTTTCGCGTTGCAAAGCTCTGTTGTTGAAAGAACATTGCGGTGCACAAAAAAATATCAACCGCAACAATTCCCTTATGACCTGCGCGCAGGATTCCGTTGGTCATACTGACGTTTTGTAACCGCTTCCGACGATCAGGGGACGGCCAGCACCGCGCGGACCGGCAGATGGTCCGATGCCCGACGGGTGAGGATGGTGCGGATCACCTCGAACGCGGGGATTTGCAGACCCCCGGTCACATAGATGCGGTCGAGCCGCAGCGTCGGCATGCGGGCGTGGAAGCTGCGCGGGTTGGCGACGTCGGCGAAGGAGGAGGCCAGTTGGCGCAGCCGGGGGGAGCTGGGCGTCCATTCGTTCAGGTCGCCCATGAACAGGGTGGGGAGGTCCGGCCGGCTTTCCACCCGCGACAGGACCTCGCCGACCTGCTTGGCCCGCTCCCAGGGATCGAGGCCGAGATGGGCGACGATCACCCGGACGGGACGGCCCTGCACCTCCACCACCGCGTCGATGCCGCCGCGCGGCTCGCGCTTGCCGACGGACAGGTCCAGCGTCTCCATCGACCGCACCGGCAGGCGGGTCAGCAGGCAGTTGCCGTAATGGGCGCGCTCGCTGTGCTTGGTCGGGCCGGCATAGGCTTTCAGCCCGGTGTTGCGTTCGAGGAAGGCGAACTGGTCCATCCCCGATTCGCCACGGTGATGCCAGCCGACCTCCTGCAGTCCGATCAGGTCGACGTCCAGGTCGCGGATCACCTGGGCGATGCGGTCGGGGGCGAAGCGGGCATCCAGTCCGACGCAGCTGTGGATGTTCCAGGTGGCGACGCTGAAGGCCGTCATGCCGTCGGGAACGGGGAGGCTGCGGCGGTCGGCACGGCGGGGACGTCGGGAACGGGCTGCGCGCAACGCGGCGGCGATGCGCTGGACACGGTCACGGCTGAAGCGGATCACGGTTCAGAATTCCTTTCGTCTGCCCTGTCGTCTTGCCGGTTGCGACCGGTCTTGCTTCCGGCTGACCGGCCGAGAAGCCGGCCGGTCAGCCAGCCAAGCCCGATCGCCACCGCCGCCATCGCCATCAGCAGGGCGATGTCGCCGGCCCCGGGGTTGGTGATGGTGCGCTCAAGCTGGTGCCCGAGCAGGTTGAAGGCAAGAATGCCGGGCGCAAGACCGACCATGGTGCCGATCACATAATCGCCGAAACGCAGCCTCGACGCACCGGCGGCGAGGTTCACCACCGTATAGGGCGCCAGCGGGACGGCCCGGATGCCGGCCACCGCGGCGATGCCGCTGTCGGCCAGCCTGTCGTTGAGGCGGGCGATCAGCGGGCCGCCATGGCGGTCCAGCAGGTCGCGCCCGGCCATCCGGCCGGTCCAGAACATCGCCACCGCCGAGGCGACCGCCCCGGCCATGGCGGTGGGAAAGCCCCACCACGGCCCCATGACGATGGCGGTGGCGGCGATCATCACCGTCAGCGGGAACATGACATAGCCGCCGGCGATATAGGCCAGTGTCAGCCACAGCGGTGCCAGCGGGCTGTCGCCCAGGCTGTGGAAGGCCGACAGCACGGCATCGAGCGTCGCCCATTCCTTCAGCGCGCTGTAGCGCCACATGCCCCACAGCCCCAGCAGCGCCAGCATGCCGGCCAGCGTCAGCCAGTGGCGGGTGCGCGGGATGCGCGACGGCAGCACCCGGCGCACGATCTCCACCGCGCCGACCGGATGTTCGGGATCGAAGACACGGGCATCGGCCACCGCGGCGGCCAGCCCGTCCGGCTCGGGATCGCGCAGCGGCTCCAGCGTGCGGCCGATGGGCTTGCGCAGCGACTCGATGGCGGCGGCGAGCGAACCCAGCCGCAGGTGCGCCGCCGCGACCTCGTCCGGCGTGGCGCCCAGATGCTCGGCGATCAGGTCGTTGCGGGTGTGCAGGATGGCGCGGCGGGTCTCCGCATGCTCCGGCCCCGGCCCGGCCTCCAGCGCCAGGTCGCATTCGGTGTCGAGCCCCATCGAGCGGTTGTTCAGGTTGGCCGAGCCGATGCGCAGCAGCCGGTCGTCCACCACCATCACCTTGGCATGGACGGTGATGCAGGCGCCGCCGTCGGTCAGGGCGGCGAACAGGCGGAAGCGGCCATGGCGGTCGGCCTCGCGCAGTTCGCGGGTCAGCCGGGCGCGGGCGCCGAGCATGACGGTGTTCTCCAGCCAGCTGGTGGTGCGCACCGGGTTGACGACGATCACCTCCGGCCCGTCCTCCTCGCCCAGCCGGGTCTTCAGCGCCTCGGCCACCGCCGACGAGGCGAAATACTGGCTTTCCAGATAGATGACGTCGCGCGCCTGGGCGATGGCCTCCAGATGGAGCGCCTCGACCTCGCGCACCTCCTCGCGGCCGTTGCAGGCGGGGTCGGTGCGGGCGATGCCGACGCGCACGCCGCGCAGCATCGGCTCGAAGCCCGGCGGCCAGGGGTCGGCGGCCAGCGGATGCCGCCTTGCCGGGCGGCCGGGCTGCGGGGCGGGGGGCGCCAGCCGTTCGCCGGTCGCCCGCGCCCAGCGGTCGCGGAACATCTCGCCCAGCGCGCGGGCGGCGTCGCCGTCCACCGCCATCATCACGTCGTGGAACGGCTCGTAGGGCTTGCCGTCGGGCTGGCGCCGCCGCGGGTCATGGGCATGGTGGGCGCGGGTGTCCCAGCGGTTGGCGGTGACGTCCAGCCCGCCGCAGAAGGCCAGCCGGTCGTCGATGACCAGCAGCTTCTGGTGATGGCAGGCGCCGGTCGGGTGGTCGCTGTCCAGACGGTATTGCAGCCGCCGGTGGGTCAGCCAGTTGCGCAGCATGAAGGGGTGCGACCAGCGGGCGAGGTCGAACAGCTCGGCATAGTCCCACTTCAGCACATGGATGTGCAGGTCGGGGCGGGTGGTCGCCAGCCAGTTCAGCAGCGTGCCCAGCCGGTCGGGCCGGCGCGGCCGGCGGGTCTGCGGCATCAGGCGGATGCGGGCGTCGAAGTCCCAGGCGGTCATGTAGATGCTGCGCCGGGCGCGCCGCATGGCGGCCTTGGCCAGCGCGAAGTAATCCTCGGCATCGACGATCACGCCCAGCCGCGTGGTGTCCTCCACCCGCCAGCAGGTCCGCCCCGGCTGCAGGATCGGCTGCAGCATGGCACCGGCCCCGGCGATGTCGGGCGGCGATCCGTCTGACGGGAGGGGCTGGGGAGACTGGGCGTCCATGGTGTCCGATCGGGTGCGTGTCCTGGGTCATAACATGTGGGGAGGCCATTCCTTCCCCACCTTTCGCCATTTGGTGAAAGCCGTTGGGAATTGCAGCCACCCAGGCCACGCCGGCGGTCGAAAAAACCGGGGCGACGAGGGGACCATGCCCGCCGATTGACCTTGCTCAATTGCGGACCGGGCGCTGGGCGTGCCAGGAATGCACCTTCGCCGGCACCCAGTTTCGAGGGGACCGCAAAGCATGAAGTTCGCCGTCGGCACCAAGGATTTCGCCACCATCGCCACCCATGGAGGCCGCACCCGCCGCTTCCTGGTCTATGAGGCCGAGGCCGGCACCGACCCGGTCGAGACCGGCCGGATCGAACTGGGGGAGCAGGAGGTGCTGCACCTCTACGGCGACGGCCGGCCGCACCCGATCGACGCGGTGCGGGTGGTCGTCACCGGATCGTCCGGTGCCGGTTTCGTCGCCCACATGAAGCGCCGCGGCATCGAACCGGTGACGACGACGGAAACCGATCCGCTGCGGGCGATCCGCGGCTGGTTCGCCGGCACGCTGGAGCCGGCGCCCGAGCCGGCGCACCCGCATGAGCATGAGGATGGCGATGGCGGCGACGGCAGCGGGCACCGTCACTGATGGCGCCAGGGCGCTGTTAAACCGGGAAGCTGACGCTGGCGGTGGTGCCGGCGGCGTCGCTGTCGGTGGACAGCGTGTCGCCCAGCTGGCCGGCGAGCGCCTCGGCCAGCATCAGCCCGTCTTCGGCCGTGGTGTCGAACCCGGCGGGCAGGGCGCGGCCGTTGTCCTCCACCGTCAGGCGGGCACGGCCGCTGTCGCCCTGCTGGCGCACAGTGATGCGGATCCAGCCATCGTCGGGAAAGGCATGGTGCAGGCAGCTCGTCACCAGCTCGGCGATGATGAGGCCGAGCGGCATCGCCTCGTACAGGCCGATCTGGATCGGGTCGGAGTTGACGGTCACCGGCACCCGCGACAGGGCCCCCGGCGTGCCTTCCCGCACCGCTTCGCACAGCGCAGTGACGTAGCGGCCGAGATCGACATGGGTGCCGGCGCCGCTCTCGTGCAGCTGGCGGTAGAGAATCGCCAGCGCCTCGATGCGGACCATGGTCTGTTCGTAGGCGGCGCGGGCGTCGGGGTCACGGATGCGGCCGGCCTGCAGCTTGAGCAGGCTGATGACAAGCTGCAGGCTGTTCTTGGCGCGATGCTGCAGTTCGCGCAGCTCCGCTTCCAACTCCTGGATGCGTGCCGTCAGCCGGTCGGCCGGGGACGCGCCGGACGCGGTGCCGTCGCCGGTCTGGTCCGGAGGAGAATAAGCGGTCTGCGACCGCGGCAGCATCGGCATGGGAACGGACTCGGCTCGATCGTCATGGATAAGCATCGTCGAAAACAACCGTCAATCTAAGCGCTTGTCCAGCCTGCCCCATCGGTTCTGAGGGAGTAACCCGCCGCGCCTAGCCGATATGATGGGGGCCGACGGGGCGGTTGCGCCGCATCCTGCCGTCTGCCCGAGGCGACGCTCCAAAGAAATATTGTATCCGTCGGTTGCACTGACAAGAGTGGCGCGATGATGACATGCAAGACATTGAGCCGCAGGACTCTGGCCTGGAGCCTGCTGCTCGTCGCCCTGTCGGGCGGCTGCGCCGCCGTGGTCGGCGCCGGCGGGGGGGAGGCCGACTCCGTCACCGCCTCGGCCGTGCCGCTCGACAGCGGGCGGCCGGACAGGGGGACTCTGGGGCCGCTGCGCTTCCTGGGAGGGCTGGACATCGCCGGGGGCGATCGGGTCGGCGGGCTGTCCGGCTTGTGGGTGGACCCGGCCGGCGTCCGCTTCGTCGCCATCGGCGACACCGGGCTGGTGGTGGATGGCCGGCTGCAAGGCGGGGCCGACGGCCGGCTGACCGGCGTGTCGGAGGTCCGCGCCCGCCCGCTGACGGTGGAGGAGGGGATCTCCCACCAAAAGAGCCGCACCGATGCCGAGGATCTGACGCGCTTGCCCGACGGCGGCTGGCTGGTCTCGCTGGAGCGCGACCACCGTATCCTGCGCTATACCGGCGGCGGGCAAGGGCCGGAGGGGAGTCCGACGCCGATCCCGCGGCCGCCGGGCATGGACAGCACACCGGAAAATGGCGGGCTGGAGGCGCTGACCCTGCTGCCCGACGGCCGGCTGCTGACCATCGAGGAGGGGAAGGAGGACGGCCGTCAGGAGCGCCGCGCCTGGATCGCGAAGCCGGGTCTTGCCGGAGACGGCCTGCCGCGCTCCGCCGACGACTGGCAGCCCTTCACCTATCGGACGGCCCCGCGCTATCGCCCGACCTCCGTCGCCCCGCTGCCGGACGGCGGCGCGCTGGTGCTGGAGCGCCGGGTGTCGCTGCTGGGCGGCTGGTCGTCGCGGCTGGTGCGCGTGGCGGCGCGGCAGCTGACCGCCAGCGCCGTGGCCGGCGCCGTGGTGGACGGGGAGGAGCTCGGACGTCTGGAGGCGCCCCTGGTGAACGACAATTTCGAAGGCATCGCCACCCGCCCGGGGCCGGCGGGGGAAACGCTGGTCTATCTGATCTCCGACAACAATTTCAGCTCGCTCCAGCGCACCTACCTGCTGCTGTTCGCCCTGCACGGCCCGTCTTCCTGACCCTTGGGGTCCGACCAAAGTCGGAGAGGGGGGCAGCGCTGGGTATTTGACAGGGCGTTGGCCCTGCGGCTAGCTGGGCGCGACTCGTTGCAAGGAAAAACAATTGTGGCAGCGAACGATAAGAGGGGGGCTGTTCCGGCGCCGGCCGTGCCGGGTGCGGGGTGGGCGGCGCTGCTGACGCTGCTGGCGATGCTGGCCTTTGCCGCCAACTCCATCCTGTGCCGGCTGGCGCTGACCCAGACCGCCATCGACCCGGCCAGCTTCACCCTGGTGCGGATCGCGTCCGGTGCGGCAAGCCTGTGGCTGATCGCCCGCGCGACCGGGCATGCGAGGTCGGGGGCGGGAAGCTGGCGCGGCGCCGCGGCGCTGCTGGCCTATGCCGCCGCCTTTTCCTTCGCCTATCTGACCATGACGGCGGGGACCGGCGCGCTGCTGCTGTTCGGATCGGTGCAGGCGACCATGATCCTGGCCGGGCTTTCGCGCGGCGAACGGCTGGTGCCGCTGCAATGGGGCGGGCTGGCGCTGGCGCTGGGCGGGCTGGCCCTGCTGCT
>NZ_BADK01000450.1 GCF_000333595.1 Azospirillum sp. B506 | reverse complement strand
CCAGTTTCAACTGGATCCGCAGGGATGTTGACCAGCCCGTCGAGCGACGAGGTGTAGATCTGTGGCCCGGTCCGCGCGATCAGCCCGAGCAGATCCTCCGACGACAGCGCCATGGTGATGCGGAAACGGTCGGCCGGCGGATCGTCGACCATGTCGTCGAGCAGGGCGCCGATCTTCGGCGCCATCGCCGCCGGATCGCGTGACAGCGAGACCGCCAATGCCTTCGCCGCCTGGATTTCCAGAGTCCGGAGATCGGTCTTCGGCAGGCGTTTGCGCAGCTCGTGCCGCGTCTCGTAGAAGGGCATGCCCCCGTCCAGCGCGCGCGTCAGCAGCCCGAGGTCGAGCGCGCGGGCGATGACCTCCTCGCCGCCGGGACGGGTGCTCAACTGGTCGGCGGCGCCGACCGCATCGAACGGGGCCAGCGGGACCGCGTCGCGCAGGGCGGCGAGCGCCGCGTCTCCGGGGAACAGGCTGGAGCAGCGGAACGCCTCGGCCGGCGACCGGCGGGCCAGTTCGGCGAAGGCCGCATCGCCGCCGAACAGCGCGTCGAGCACCGGCTGGCTTGCCGGCTCATGATCGGCGCAGGCGGTCTGCCCCTCGGCCGGCCGGCTGTCGGAGGCCCGGCTGTTCATGATCCGCTCGTCGGCCGCCCTGGCTTCGGCCATCCTGGCGGCTTTCGCGGCCTTCGCCGCAGCGGCTTGTGGATCGGCGGAGGCGCTGTCGGGGGTGCCGGCGGGGGTGCTGGCAGTGGGGGCCGTGGCGGCGTGCGGGGCGGGAGGCTTGGTGGCGACGGGCTGCGTCCGGCCATGCGGTTTTGGCCGGTCGGGCGCGATCAGTTCCGCCGCATGGATGGGGGCGGGGGGGGCCGGCAACTCCGAAATGGCGACGGGGGCGGCGGCCGGGGCGGTCAGCGTCGATGGCTGCGTCGCGCCGAAGGCCGGCAGTCCGGTCGACAGCACGGCACAGGCGGACAGCAGCAGCCGGCGGGTCCATCGCGACGACGACGCCATGGCGGGAGCAGGGAGCGAAGGACCAGGGAGCACGTCGATGGCTGCTTCGGAGATTGAACGGAGCGGTTGGCGGCATGGGATAAGGCCTGCCTCACGGCTTACCCCATACGGCTTAAGCTATGCAGGCAATTTCGTCTTTGTCACCCGTTACCCGCAGTCCGCCTGCATATTCTTGTCTTCCCTCCTTCCGATCGTCCCTTCCGTCCCCGCGGTTTCGTCTGCGGAGTACCCCGCGCTGGCCTTTCGAAGGAATCGAAATAGTCCGGCGACGCATGGACAGGGAAGCTTCGCGCACCAATCCTAAATCCTTCGTCCGGCGTCCTGGCCGGAACCGGTGGCTGGATGGAGGGTGCGTATGCGTGCATACCGTCTCTTGGCCCACTCCCTGACCCATGGGTTCGCCCACAGGGTCGCCCGACTCCCGATCCTCGCTTTGTTATGTATGTCGGTACCGGTGGTTCCAGCCGTGGCGCAGACGCCGGTGGATCTGGAGCTGGTTCTGGCGGTGGACGTGTCCGGCAGCGTCGATCCGGACGAGGCGAAGCTGCAGCGCAACGGCTATGTCCAGGCGCTTCTGAACCCGAAGGTGCAGGCGGCGATCCGCGGCGGTCCCTTCGGCCGCATCAGCGCCACCTATGTGGAATGGGCCGGAGAGGGCTATCAGCACATGGTCGTTCCCTGGTCGGAACTGAGCGATCCGGCCAGCGTCGAGCGCTTCGCCGCCAGCGTGGCGGAGGCGCCGATGATGACGGAGCAATGGACGTCGATCAGCGCCGTCATCGACTATGCCGTGCCGCTGTTCGGCAACAACGGCTTCGAGGGCACGCGGCGGGTCATCGACATTTCCGGCGACGGCGAGAACAACCGCGGCCGTCCGGTGGAGGAGGCACGCGACGCCGCGGTCGCCCGCGGCATCACCATCAACGGGCTCCCGATCCTGAACGACCGTCCCAACCCCTGGGGCGGCGCGCCGCCGAACGATCTGGACGCCTATTACCGCGACCATGTCATCGGCGGTCCCGGCGCCTTCCTGATTCCCGCCCGCGACTTCGACGCCTTCGCCGACGCCATTCTCGGCAAGCTGCTGCTGGAGGTGTCGGGCGTTCCTCCCACCGGGCATGGGCAAGGGCGGGAGCGTGACTTCGCCGCCCGCTGACCGGGCGAGAGGCGGTCAGTTCACCGTCCGGTCGATGGCGCGGCCGGCCTTTTCCGCCGGACCCGGCGGATCGATGGCGTCCTTGACGCTCTGGCCGGCGTTGTCGATGGACTTGCCGGCCCGCTCGGCCGGGCCTTCATTGTGGCAGGCGGCCACGGCAACCAGCGGCAGGGCCAGGACGGCGGTGCGCAACAGCGTCAACATGAAAATCTCCTTCGCTTGTGGTGCGCGGCGACCTCGGGCGCCACGCTGCGGTGCGATAGGGAACGCCACGGCCCGGCTCCGGGTTCGCCCGCCTAGCCGAATGCTCCGCCGACGGTCGCGCCTGGGCTTGGCCTTGCGCGGACGGGCTATATCCCCCCGGACGCTCCTCCATGGGGAATCCCCGCATTTTGTGTTCTACGGTCAACTGCCCGCCTCCTTGCCCGTGCCACTCTTGTCCCTGGATGAGACGGGCGGGAGGCCGGCATGGCTGGTTACCAGTGCGACCTGGGGCGGCAGCGCCATCGGTTCGACGATCTGAAGGCGGTGATGGCCTGCGCCTCGCCGCGGCGGTCGGGCGACGAGCTGGCGGGCGTTGCCGCCGACAGCGACGAGCGGCGGGTGGCGGCGCGCATGGTGCTGGCCGACCTGCCGCTGAAGACCTTCCTGAACGAGGTGCTGGTCCCCTACGAGACCGACGAGGGACGCGGC
>NZ_BADK01000451.1 GCF_000333595.1 Azospirillum sp. B506 | reverse complement strand
AGCTCCAACAGGTCGGCCGGAGTGCCGTGGCATTGCAGGACTTGTTCGACCTGCTGGGCGAAACCCGGGTTCGGCGAGCTGGCGGGCGGAGACGTTGACCGCAACCGGGACCGGGCCGTGGTCGAGCGCCCAGCGGGTCGCGGTGCGGCAGGCTTCCTCCAGCACCAGTGGGCGGATTTCGATGATCAGGCCGGTGTCCTCGGCGACCGGGATGAAGTCGACGGGGGAGATCGCCGCCCCCTCGTGCCGCCAGCGGATCAGCGCCTCGAAACCGGTCAGCCGGCCGCCCGCCGCATCGATCTTCGGCTGGTAGACCAGCTCGAAGGCTTTCGCCGCCACCGCCTCGCGCAGGCCGGATTCCAGGCGCAGGCGGGTTTCCGCACGGTCGGTCATGTCGCGGGTGTAGAAGACGAAGCGGTCGCCCCCGGCTGTCTTGGCCGCCTGCATCGCCGAATCGGCCATCCGCATCAGGCCGGTGCTGTCGGGCTCCTCGCCATGTGTGTCGGCCGGATGGATGGCGATGCCGACGCTGGCGGTGATGTGGACGCGATGGTCCCCCACCTCGCGCAGCGAGGACAGGCCGTCCAGCAGCCGCTGCGCCACCGTCGCCGCCTCGTCCCGGTCGGCGACGCGCTCCAGCACCACCAGGAACTCGTCGCCGCCCAGCCGGCCGACGGTGTCGCATCGGCGCACGGCGGCGCCCAGCCGCTCCGCCACCCGGCAGAGCAGCAGATCGCCGACCCCATGACCCAGGCTGTCGTTGATCCGTTTGAACCGGTCGAGATCGACATACAGCACCGCCAGCCGGCCGCCTCCCGGTTCGCGCGCGCGATTGGACAGTTCGATGGCATGGTCGAGCCGGTCGAGCAGCAGCGCCCGGTTCGCCAGCCCGGTCAGCGGACAGCGCGTCGCCAGCCGCCGCAGCTCGTCATGTTCGCGCTCCAGCAGGGTCAGGGTGTGGTTGAAGCGGGCGATGACGAAGCCCAGCTCGTCGTCGGCATGGCCGCGCGGCACGGCCAGCGGCTCGCCATAGGGCCTTTCCGGGTCGATCCGTGCCACCGCCCGGCCGATCTGCAGCAGCGGGCGGGTCAGCAGCCGGTGGAACACCACCGTCATCGCCAGCCCGATCAGCAGGTTGCGCAGGGTTCCCGCCACCAGCTCCGCCGAGACATAGGCGAGGAAGCCGGCCGCGGCCCGGCCGGTGTCGATGCCGACGACGAGGGATGCAACCGGGATCTCGTCCGTCACGCCCGCCACCGCCGCGGCGCCGGGCGGGGGCAGCAGATCGCGCGTCACCACCGGCCGGTCGCGGAACAGCAGCGCGGTCACCGCTTGGCCCAGCAGGCCGGCCGGCTTGGTGTCCGGACGTTCGCGGCGGGCCAGCAGGGAGCCGTCGCGGAAGCGGATCTCGGCCCAGGCGGCGTTGGCGCGGACCATTCCCCGCAACACCTGTCCGGCCAGCTCCGCATCGATCGCCCAGGCGGCATTGGCGGCCGGCCCCTCCACCAGTGTGACGACATCCTCCATCTGCACCAGCACCAGGGTCCGCTCGCGCATCGCGGTCCAGGCGAATTCAGCCGCGGTGATGGTCAAACCGATGACGAAGGCGGCGAGAACCGCATGAATCGCCTGCTTCAGCGTCAGGCTGCGCAGGACTGGGATCGCCATCGCACCGTTCCTCGGCCGGATGTTTCGCAACACCATCTTCGCTAAGGAGTAAGCCTTTTGGCAAGGACGGCGAACCGATGCATTAGTGGGGCGACCAATGACCGCGGCGCGGCGGTTCTGTTAAATTTTTGTAACCGAGGCTGTGCTCTATTGCTGACAATGCATATTGTCGCATGGGGGCATTCCTGGGGCGCATGGCTACCATTCAGCATTGGTAATACCACTTCGTGTGCGCCGCAGCATATTCTGCCCCTGCCCATTCTCGGGGCGTTTCCTCCCTAAACTACAGGGCCGCGCATTTGCGCGGCCCTTTTCTTTTTCCGGGAGGATGGGGGGCGGATCAGACCCGGCGGGCGAGGGCCAGCAGGCCGCCGGCGCCGATCATCAGGCCGCCGGTCAGACGGTTCAGCGACCGGGCCGCCGACACGGTGGTCAGCTTGGCCGCGAGACGGTCGCCGCCGGTGGCATAGGCCATGATCCAGCCGAACTCGATCACCACCATGGTGGCGACCAGCGCCACCAGCTGCGGCGCCAGCGGAGCGGCGGCGTCGATGAATTGCGGGAACAGCGCGCCCATGAAGACCAGCGCCTTCGGGTTGCTGAAGGCGACGAGCGCGCCGCGCAGGAACAGGCGGACGGGCGTGCCCTCGCCCGATGCGGATGCGGCGGCATCGCGCTCGCCCGGCTGCTCCACCGGTGCCCGCCAGGCGGCGATGCCGAGCCAGGTCAGATAGGCGACACCGGCCCAGCGCACGATCTCGAAGGCGAGGACGGAGGTGGAGAGCAGGGCGCCCAGCCCGAAGGCCGACAGCGCCGCCATCACCGCCAGCGCCGCGCACATGCCGGCCCCGCCCCAGGCGGCGCGGCGGGCGCCGAATCGCAGGCCGAGACTCATGGCCAGCAACATGTTCGGCCCCGGAGTCATCGAGATCACGAAGGCGGTGGCGAAGAAGAAGGCGAGCGTCTGCCACGTCATGGCTGGAAACCTCGGAACCAGGGGGAGGCCGGGGAGGAGGAGCGACAATCGGCCACACCACAGCAGCATGCGCCCGGTTCCACCGCAAGCGGCGCCGGCGAAACACAGCCATGCTTCAAGGCGTGGCTTTCTGCTCGGGGTCAGTGCGACGCCGTCTGGACCTGCCAGGCGCGGAAGGCCAGGTTCGCCGAATCCTGGTCGGGCCGCTTGTAGGAGGCGAAGCGGCGGTCGCGGATGCGGCTGCGCGCTTCCTTCCACACGGCGTTCCAGTCGATGGCGCCGTCGGTCAGCAGCCGCTCCTCCATGATGCCCAGCAGGGCCTCGTTGACGGTCGACACGCCGATGTTCTGCGTCGCCAGCACCAGCGCGTCGGGGGCGCGTTCCAGCGTGGCGCGCAACCGGGTGTGACCGCCGCAGGACCCCCAGAAGACCAGCGCCGTGCCCGGAGCGATCTCCGTCATGGTGGCGTCCTCGTGATAGCTGTGGCCGCGATGGATGACGATGGAGGGCGTCAGCCCTTCGCGTGCCATCCAGTCCCAGGCGGCGGCCCGCCCGGCGTCGCCGGCCCCGGGAATATCGGCGACGATGACGATCCGGCGCCCGTTGCGTTCGGGGCTGATGGCGACGGCGAAGCCGGACTGGCCGTGCAGCGCCCAGCCCTGCGCGCGGTGATGGCGCAGGAACCCGCGGAAGGAAGCGCGCCCGTCGGGGTCGTCGTAGAAGGTCATCCGCTGCACGTTGATGCCGTTGTGGAACAGGCGCTGTCCGGTCAGGACCGGCAGGGCGGCCAGCGGATGGTTCTGAAGGAAGTGCTGCGCCTCGAAGGCGGGGGTGGCCGGCCGGCCGGACAGGCGTGCCGCATGCAGGCTGCCGGCAAGACCGATCATGCCCCGGGCCGGCGTATCGCCGGTCCCGCCCCGGGCCGGCGTATCGCCGGTCCCGTTTCGGGACGCGACCTCCTGGAGGGCGGACTTCGCCGATGGTTCACCCGCGGCGCGGTAGCGCGCGGCCAGCTCGTCCTCAAGGGCTGCGCGGAT
>NZ_BADK01000452.1 GCF_000333595.1 Azospirillum sp. B506 | reverse complement strand
GCATGGTGGATTTCAAAGGGCTGGGGGAAGGCGCCGTGGGTGGCGCTGGTCCAGCCCCTCCCAGTTCGGCATGCCGGTGTTCGATTCGGTCGCCATTCTGACCATGTCGCTGGTGATGATCGTGGTGATGATCGAATCGACCGGCATGTTCCTGGCCGTCGGCGACATGGTCGGCCGTCCGGTGTCCCAGGAGGATCTGGTCCGCGGCCTGCGCACCGACGGGCTGGGCACGCTGATCGGCGGCGTGTTCAACACCTTCCCCTACACCTCCTTCTCGCAGAATGTCGGGCTGGTCGGGGTGACGGGGGTGCGCAGCCGCTGGGTCTGCGCGGCCGGCGGGCTGATCCTGCTGCTTCTGGGGCTGCTGCCGAAGCTGGCCCATGTGGTGGCGTCGGTGCCGGCCTTCGTGCTGGGCGGGGCCGGGCTGGTGATGTTCGGCATGGTGGCGGCCACCGGCGTGAAGATCCTGGCGCAGGTCGATTTCGCCACCCGGCGCGAGAACCTGATCGTCGTCGCGGTCAGCGTCGGCGTCGGACTGATCCCGCTGGTGTCGGACAAGTTCTTCTCGCAGATGCCGGCCTTCCTGTCGCCGCTGCTGCATAGCGGCATCCTGCTCGGCACGCTGACCGCGGTGGCGCTGAACTGGTACTTCAACGGCCTGACGAGCGCCGACCATGCCCGCCGCGACGTCGCGGCCGCGGCGCACGGGGCGGAGGCTTGAGAATATGCGGATGATTACGGTTGAGCCGGTAAGGCTAATTATATCAAATAATATACTTGTAGTATGATGGTAAAAGATGCAACTGAAAGTGATGATTGTAATTGATTTCAATTGAGCGCTGCGGATATTTTCCGATTTTACTTGAGAAGTGACAAGGATATTGATGATACGATTTTGAATCGTAGCTAGAAAGGTGATTGTGTGTTTTCCAATGGCATGAACAACATTCTCGAATCGATTGTCAGTGCATCGCTAAATCGGTAGAGCCATTATGCAGCCTCAGGCGCCCGGCATGTATGCAAAGGCGAGTGCTTTTGGGTTTGTATGGAGAAAAAGGAGAAACGCTGGACAGAACATATCAGCATGTTATCATATTAGAGCAACAGCCATTTTTCATATTTTCGGCGTGAAATGTGGCCATGTCTCCGATGATTTCGGAGGTGCATTGGCATTCTGTTGAGTGCTGTATACGGCACTGCCAAAAATGGCTTTTCATTTCAATCATGCAAGATCTGGAGGATGTAATGAGCAACTACGCACAGGAATATGGCGACAAAATGAGAGAATGCTTTGCCGAGGCAGCTAGGCTGCACGACGTTGCTATGACATATCAAAATCAAGGTGACTTTTCGACTGCAAAAAAATACTTCGATCAAGCGGATTATTGGCGTTCAAAAGGCGAAGATTGGAACAATCAGATCACAAGGCGATTCAATCGGGAAGGCTGATAGATACCTATTTTTTGCTTCCTTAAAGAAAGCGGCATCTGCAGTCAGCGGGAGAATTTTCTCGGTTGCGCTCTACGCCTTCCGCCGCAGCAGGTCCTTGCTGGCGAGCAGGGACCCGCCGGCGATCAGGGCGCAGGACACCCAGATGATGCCCGAATTGGGGGCGAGCCCGAACAGGACCAGCAGCAGGGTGGAGAGCAGCGGCGCCAGATAGGACAACGCCCCCAGCGCCCGGATGTCGCCGTGACGCACGCCGTAATCCCAGACGAAGAAGGCCGCCCCCACCGGTCCCAGCCCCAGCAGCAGCATCGCCCCCCAGCCGGCGGCGGTGTCCGGCCACACCGTGCGTTCCAGCGCCAGATGGCAGAGCAGCGACAGGATCGCGGTGACGAGGCAGAAGGCGCTGACCGCATCGGTCGGGGCCTCGCCGATCTGGCCCAGCCGGCGGCGCAGCACCGAATAGCCGGCCCAGGTGACGGCGCTTGCCAGCGCCGCGGCATAGCCGGGCAGATGCGCCGGGTCGATCGACAGACCGCCGGACCCGCCGCGGGCGATCAGCAGGACGGTGCCCGCCAGCCCGGCGACGGCGCCGCCGACATGCCAGGCGCGCAGCCGCTCCCCCGGCAGCAGGGCGGAGAACAGCACGATCAACAGTGGCCACAGGTAGTTGATCAGGTTGGCCTCGACCGGCGGTGCCGCCTGCAGAGCCATGAAATAGAGGAAATGGAAGCCGAACAGCCCGCCCACCCCCAGCGCCCAGGCGGCCGGCGGCTGGCGGAAATAGCGCAAGGGGTTGTCGCCGCGCGTTGCGGTCCAGCCGCTGCCGACAAGGAAAGCCAGCAGGAAGGAGGTCGCCACCAGCTGGAACGGCGGCACCATCGCGGCCAGAGTCGCCAGCGGGGCCAGCGTCGCCCACAACAGGATGGCGATGAAGCCGACCAGCGTGGCGCGGTTGACAATGCGGCGGTCGGGCGGGGCGGAGGAGGGGGCGGCGGAAGAGGAGGCGGTCATGGCGTGCCGGTCGGTTGGCGCTGGGGGAGGCGACCATAGCCGGCCGGGGGAGGGCTGTCTTGACCGGACCTCCGCCGCGCATTGACCGGACCTCCGATCACACGCCCAAAGGTCGCGCCGTCAAATCACGCGGTAAGCGGCAGCGTCTCCTTGCGGGCGAAGGCGGCCATCACCATCGCCTCCGCCGCCTCGGCCGGCAGCGGGCGCGAGATCAGGTAGCCCTGCAGGCAGTCGCAGCCGGCTTCCGCCAGCCAACGCCGCTGCTCGGCGGTCTCCACCCCCTCCGCCACGGTCGACAGCATGAGCCGCTGGGCGAGGGCGATGACGGTGGAGGCGATGTCGGGAGCGTGCGGCAGGTCGTTGACGAAGCTGCGGTCGATCTTCAGCACATCGACCGGCAGCTGGCGCAGATAGGCCAGCGAGGAATAGCCGGTGCCGAAATCGTCGATGGCGATGCGCACCCCCAGCGCCCGCAGGCGGTTCAGCGTCGGCAGATGGTGGCGCACGTCCTTCATGATGACGGTTTCGGTGATCTCCAGCTCCAACAGGTCGGCCGGAGTGCCGTGGCATTGCAGCACCTGTTCGACCTGCTGGGCGAAGCCGGGATCGGCGAGCTGGCGGGCGGAGACGTTGACCGCCACCGGGACCGGGCCGTGGTCGAGCGCCCAGCGGGTCGCGGTGCGGCAGGCCTCCTCCAGCACCCAGTGGCCGATTTCGATGATCAGGCCGGTGTCCTCGGCGACCGGGATGAAGTCGACGGGGGAGATCGCCGCCCCCTCGTGCCGCCAGCGGATCAGCGCCTCGAAACCGGTCAGCCGGCCGCCCGCCGCATCGATCTTCGGCTGGCCTTCATCACCTGGCCGACGAAGAAGCCGAACAGCTTGTCCTTGCCGCTGCGGAATTCCGCCACCTTGTCCGGGTTGGCGGCCAGCACCGCGTCGATCGAGCCTTCGATGGCGCTGGTGTCGGTGACCTGGCGCAGCCCCTTCTTCTCGACGATGTCGGCGGCCTTTCTCGCGGTCTCGAACATCGTTTCGAAGACTTCCTTGGCGATGCGGCCGGAGATGGTGTTGTCNGCGATCAGGTCGATC
>NZ_BADK01000453.1 GCF_000333595.1 Azospirillum sp. B506 | reverse complement strand
GCCCAGGAGGAAACGCAGAAGCAGACCGCCCTGCTGATGCAGGAAATCGAAGCGCACGAACGCACCGACGGCCAGCTCCAGAAGGCGAAGGAGGCGCGGGAAGCGGCAAACCTCGCCAAGAGCCGCTATCTGGTCGGCATCGGCCACGAGTTCCGCACGCCCTTGAGCGCCATTTTCGGCTATTCGCAGATGCTGGAACGCGACCCGGCCATGCCGCCGCACCGGGTGGATGCGGTGCGCGTCATCCGCCGCAGCGCCGAGCATCTGTCAGGTCTGCTCGACGGACTGCTCGACGTGTCGAAGATCGAGAGCGGCCGACTGCAGCTGAACCGGGCGGAGGTGCGCTTCGGCGACCTGCTCGACCAGCTCGTCGGCATGTTCCGCCTGCAGGCGGAGGCCAAGGGCATCGCCTTCCGCTTCGAGGCGCCGGAGGATCTGCCGCCCGTGGTCTTCACCGACGAGGGCCGCATCCGCCAGATCCTGATCAACCTGCTGTCCAATGCCATCAAGTTCACCGACGCCGGCACCGTCTGCCTGCGGGTGCGCCACCGCAGCCAGATCGCCGAGTTCGAGGTCGAGGACACCGGCCCCGGCATCGCCCTGGCCGATCTGGAGCGCATCTTCCAGCCCTTCGAGCGCGGCTCGGCCGCCAACCCGATGGTCCCCGGCATGGGCCTTGGCCTGACCATCACCAAGCTTTTGACCGAAGTGATGGGCGGCGAGATCACCGTGACCAGCACGCCCGGTACCGGCAGCCTGTTCCGGGTGCGACTGATGATGTCCGCCGCGATGCTCTCGACCGCCTCGTCCCAGCCCGATCTTCCGATCCGCGGCTATCGCGGGCCGCGCCTGACCGTTCTGGTCACCGACGACGACCTCGCCCATCGCAACCTGCTGGCCGATCTGCTGACCGAGCTTGGCTTCACCGTCTTCAAGGCGACCGACGGCCCGACCTGCCTCACCCTGGCTGAACTGCATCGGCCGGACATCCTGCTGCTCGACATCTCCATGCCCGGCATGAGCGGGTTGGAGGTGGCAAAGCGCCTGCGCGCCTCCGGCCAGGACGACACCACCATCGTCCTGGTGTCGGCCGACACGCGGGAGGACCGCCCCGCCGACAGTCGGAGCGCCGGGACCGGCGCCGATGGGGGCCAACCCCATGACGGCTTCGTCGCCAAACCGGTCTCCATTCCGAAGCTGCTCGCCTGCATCGGCCGGCTGCGCGCCATCGACTGGGAGTATGAGACGCCCGACGGCACCGACGACGGCCCGCCCGACTTCGCCGCGTCGGAACTGCCGCCGCAGCACCACATCGCCGAACTGATCCATCTGGGCCGCATCGGCTATGTCCGCGGCATGCAGGCCAAGCTGGCCGAGATCGCCGCCGCCCATCCGGAACTGGAGCGCTTCGTCGGCCGCATGCGCACTCTCGTCAGCAACTACGACCTGAACCAGTATATGGCCGCGCTGGAGGCGGTGTACCGCGATGACAGCCATGACGATGCCAGCCATGACGATGAAATCCGTAACCAGACCGCGTGACGTCGTTCTCGTCGTCGACGATTCGCCCGAAGCCCTCAGCTTCCTGACCGACGCGCTGGAGGAAGCCGGAGTGACCGTGCTGGTGGCGCTGGACGGTCGCAAGGCGTTGGCCCTGCTCGAACAGGTGACACCCGACGTGATCCTGATGGATGCCATCATGCCG
>NZ_BADK01000454.1 GCF_000333595.1 Azospirillum sp. B506 | reverse complement strand
CGCAGACCATATCGATCCGCAGGCTTTGTTGTTCGGCAGATTTATTTTTGACAGACTGGCAGAACAGCGAGCTTTACTATGAGAGCGGCAAAAAAGAGGAAATCTTAAACAATCTGTCATGCGAACTTATTTCGGGGAGGGCGAATGGGGCCGACGGCGGGGCGCCAGAGGGTGATCGCGGTCCGGCGGACCTACAACAGGTGGGTCGCCAACCAGACGCTGGAGGATTACGCACTGCGCTTCACCGCGCGGAAGGCGCGGCGATGGTCGCCTTCGCGCGTGGCCAACACCGCGCTCGGTTCGATTTCCTTCCTGGCACTGGAAGCCATCGGTGGGGCGATCACGCTGAATTACGGCTTCACCAACGCGCTCTTCGCCATCCTGACCGCCGCCGCCCTGATCTTCGCCAGCGCGCTGCCGATCAGCTATTACGCCAGCCGCTATGGCGTGGACATGGATCTGCTGACGCGCGGCGCCGGCTTCGGCTATATCGGCTCCACCATCACCTCGCTGATCTACGCCTCCTTCACCTTCATCTTCTTCGCCATCGAGGCGGCGATCATGGCGACGGCGCTGGAGATGGCGTTCAGCCTGCCGCTGGCCGCCGGCTACGTCGTCAGCTCGCTGGTGGTGATTCCCCTGGTCGCCTACGGCTTCACCGTCATCAGCCGCCTTCAACTGTGGACCCAACCGCTCTGGCTGGCGCTGCACGCCCTCCCCTTCCTGTTCATCGCCGTCCAGGACGGCGAGGCCTTCGCCGCCTGGACCCGCTTTCCCGGCCGGGCACCGGATGCGGCTGGCGGCTTCGATCCGATGCTGTTCGGCGCCGCGGCGTCGGTGGTGTTCTCGTTGCTGGCACAGATCGGCGAGCAGGTCGACTTCATCCGTTTCCTGCCCTACGACCCCGACGCGAAAGGTCGCAAGAAGCTAGGCTGGTGGGCGGCGCTGGTGGCGGCCGGGCCGGGCTGGATCGTCATCGGCACCACCAAGCTTCTGCTCGGCTCCTTCCTGGTGGTGCTGGCGCTGCAGAACGCCGTGCCGCTGGAACTGGCGGCGGAACCGACGCGGATGTACCTCGTCGCCTTCCAGTATGTGACGCCGTCACCGCAGTTGGCGTTGGGCCTCACCGGCCTGTTCGTCGTGCTGTCGCAGCTGAAGATCAACGTCACCAACACCTATGCCGGCTCCATCGCCTGGTCGAACTTCTTCTCGCGCCTGACCCACAGCCATCCCGGCCGGGTGGTGTGGGTGGTGTTCAACGTCGTCATCGGCCTGATGCTGATGGAGCTGGGCATCTACAAGACGCTGGAGCCGGTGCTGGGACTCTATTCCAGCGTCGCCGCCTCCTGGATCGGCGCGCTGGTCGCCGATCTGGTGGTGAACAAGCCGCTCGGCCTCAGCCCCCGCCATGTCGAATTCAAGCGCGCCCATCTCTACGACATCAATCCGGTCGGCGTCGGTGCCATGCTGCTGGCGACTGCACTGTCGATGCTTGCCTTCCTGGGCGGGCTGGGGACGACCCTGAAGGTCTGTGCGCCTTTCCTCGCCTTCGCCGCCGCTTTCGTCGCCGCCCCCGCCATCGCCTGGGCGACCCGCGGCCGCTACTATATCGCGCGTCGCCCTTTCGAGGACTGGAACGGCGAGGAGGCGATCCCTTGCCGCATCTGCCAGCATGCCTTCGAACCGGAGGACATGGCCTTCTGCCCGGTCTATGCCGGGGCGATCTGCTCGCTCTGCTGTTCGCTGGACGCCCGCTG
>NZ_BADK01000455.1 GCF_000333595.1 Azospirillum sp. B506 | reverse complement strand
CGCATACAATCCGCCAAGGGCCAGCAATTCGTCATGCCTTCCCTGCTCGACGATCCGCCCCGCATCGAGGACCATGATGCGGTCGGCCTGCCGGATGGTCGACGGCCGGTGGGCAATGACCAGGACCGCGTGATCCCGCTTTATGGTGGCGAGCGCCTTGTGAAGGGCCAGCTCGTTCTCCGGATCGAGATTTGAGGACGCCTCGTCGAGCAGCAGGATCGGCGCCCGCGTCAGCAGCGCGCGGGCAATCGCCAGACGTTGGCGCTGTCCTCCGGACAGACGCATGCCGCGCTCGCCGCAGATCGTCCGGTATCCCTCGGGAAGCCCGGCGACGACATATGCCGCCTGCGCCAATTCAACCACCCGCTCGATCTCGTCCATCGGCGCGTCCGGGGCGCCGAGGCGCAGATTGTCGGCGACGGTCTCGTTGAACAGGTGGACATCCTGCGGCACATAGGCGACGAGCCGGCGCAGGGCCTCGACCGGCAGGGTCCGGATGTCGCATCCCCCGATGCTGATCCGCCCCGATCCGACGTCCCAGAAACGCAGCAGCAGATTGGCGGCCGTGCTCTTGCCGGCCCCGGAGCGGCCGACCAGCGCCACCATCTCGCCAGGCGACAGGCTGAGGTCCAATCCGTCCAGCACGTCACGCCGCCCGTTGCCATAGCCGAAGCCGACATGCTCGAAACGGACCGTCACATCCTGTGGAACCGGCTGGCGGCCATCATCGGCGATCCGCGCCGGCTGGTGGAAAATGGTCAGCACGCGGGCGGCCCCGGCACGCAGTTCGCCCAGCTTGCGCGCCGTTTGCGTCACCTCGGCGATGGGGGTGAGCGCGCCGCCCGCCAGAACCAGGGCCAGCGGGAACAGCGCCCGGTCCAACTCCCCTCCGGCGACCAGAACGCTTCCGGCAAGCGCGGCGGTCAACACGGAGAGCGTCGTCAACCCGTCGATCGCCGCCAGTTCCAGACCGGCGCGCGATCCATAGCGGCGTTGCGCTGCGGACAGCAGCTCGGCGTGCCGCGCCAGCCGGGCCAGGGCGTCGCGTCCCCGGCCGAAGATCGTCAGCTCGCGCAACCCCTGAACGATCTCCACCGTCCGGGCATTGAGGCGGCCGAGTTCGGTCAACGCCAGCGCGCCCTGTTCCCCGGCGCGACGGGCCAGCCAATAGGGGACGCTGGCGACCAGCAGCAGGAAGGGGAGCAGTGCCGCCGCCATGACCGGGTGGATCGTCCAAAGACCCGCCAGGGCCGCGAGCGGCACCAGAAGGGCGCCGACATAGTCCGCCAGGGTATGGGCGTAGAAATGTTCCATCAACTCGGCGTCGCCGGTGGCGATGGCCGCGAGTTCGCCCGTCTGCCGCCCGAGAACGGAGTCCGGAGCCGCTCTTTCCAGCCCGTCGTAAATGCCGATCTGCAAGGTCTCGATCAGCGCGAAGGCCAGGGCGTGCGAAATGTAGGCCTGCCACCAGCGCGCCCCGGCCGCGGCCACGACGACAATGCCGAACAGCCAGAAGCCGGACATCCCGGAACCGGGACCGGGCAGCGCGGCCCCCGTCACCGCCCGGCCGACCAGCCAGGCGCCGCAGGCCATGCTGGCAAGCGTGCCGCCCTGGGCAAGGACGCCGGACAGCATCGTCAGGGCCAGCAGCCGGCGGCGGCCCTTCAGCAGCGGCAGCAGCCCGAGAAGACCGGCGGCCCGCGGTTTCGCCGCCAATCCGGAAAAGATCCTGGCAATCATGCGGCGTCTCCCTGAAGCGCTGCGAGCCGGGCATAGACGCCGCCGGTGCGTTCGAGATCGGAACGGCTGCCGTCTTCGACGAGCCGGCCACCGTCGAAGACGAGGATCCGGTCGGCATAGGGGACGGCCGACAGCCGATGGGCGATGACCAGGGTGGTGCGCCGGCCGAACGCCC
>NZ_BADK01000456.1 GCF_000333595.1 Azospirillum sp. B506 | reverse complement strand
AGGCCAAGTACGGCCGCGAGGGGGATATGCCCGACCCGATCCGAACGACCGGGGGCTGGCCAAGCTGCAGGGCGACCTGCTGCGCGCGGTGCTGGGCGGCGGGGCGTACCCGGCCAGCCTGCTGGCCATCCTGCTCGACCGCATCCGCGCCGACCACACGATCAACCACCCGCGCATGGCGCTGCTGAAGGCGGTGCTGGTGCGCCGCCGGCGCCTTGCCGGCCTTGGGCAAGAGGGGGACAGCCTCGTGAGCCTCGATCCGACCCGCACCGATCCCGGCTATCGGCTGGGCCGCCTGTTCGCGGTGCTGGAACGCATCCAGCAGGCCGCCGCCGATGGGCGTGACCTGAACGCCACCATCCGCGACAAGCACATGGGCGCCGCGTCCTCCACGCCGCGCGCCGCCTTCCCGTTCCTGCTGGATTTGTCACAGAAGCATCTGAAGAAGGTGCGCGGGGCCAAGCCCGGTCTCGCCCGTGTGCTGGATTCGGCATTGCAGGACATCCAGGGGCCGCTGACCGGCTTTCCGGCGACGCTGGACCTGGAGCAGCGCGGGCTTTTCTTCCTCGGCTATTACCACGAGCGCGCCGACCGCAAGACCGGCAAGGCCGCCGCTCCCGGTGCCGACACCACCGGTTCGGAGTCCGCCGACATCGAAGACGACACGCCGGTCGTCACCATCCCCATCCCGGAGTGAGCCGCCATGGGCATTCACGAGTCCCGCATCGAGTTCGTTTATCTGTTCGACGTGCGCAACGGCAACCCGAACGGCGACCCCGACGCCGGCAACATGCCGCGCCTGGACCCGGAGACCGGGCGGGGGCTGGTCACCGACGTGTGCCTGAAGCGCAAGGTCCGCAATTTCATCGAGCTGACCCGCGGCGGCGAGGCGGACTACGAGATCTATGTCCGCGAAAAGGCGGTGCTGAACCGGCAGCACGCCCGCGCCTATGAAGCCACCGGGATCAAATCCGAGAACAAGAAGCTGCCGAAGGGAGACGGCGCCGCCGCGGTGACGGGGTGGATGTGCCGGAATTTCTTCGATATCCGCACCTTCGGCGCGGTGATGACGACGGACACCAATTGCGGGCAGGTACGCGGCCCGGTGCAGTTGACCTTCGCGGAGAGCATCGACCCCATCGTTCCGACCGAGGTCGCCGTCACCCGCATGGCGGTGACGACGGATGCGGAGGCCGAGAAGCAGCATGGCGACAACCGCACCATGGGCCGCAAATACATCGTGCCCTACAGGCTGTATGCGGCGCGCGGCTTCATCTCTCCGCATCTGGCGAAGCAGACCGGCTTTTCCGACGCCGATCTGGAGGCCTTCTTCCAGTCGCTGCTGCTGATGTTCGACCATGACCGCTCCGCCGCGCGCGGCGAGATGGCGGCGCGCAGGCTGGTGGTGTTCCGCCACCGCTCCCCCTGGGCGAGGTGCCGGCACACACGCTGCTGGACCGGGTGAAGGTCCAGCTGAAGGACGGCGTCACCGCCCCGCGCCGGTTCGACGATTACACCGTCGCCATCGCGCGCGACGGCCTTCCCGACGGCGTGGAGATCGAGGAGCGGCTTTAGGTGCTGCCGTTCGGGCTGATGTGGCACGCCCAGGCCCGGCTGCTGGCGCGGCACTTGCGGGGTGATCTGGACGCTTACCCGCCTTTCCTGTGGAAGTGAGCGCAAAGCCGTGCTGGTGCTGGTTTGCTATGACGTGTCCACCGAAACCCCGGCCGGCCGGCGGCGCCTGCGCCGTGTGGCGAGGGCTTGCCAGGACCATGGCGTGCGGGTGCAGTTCTCGGTATTCGAATGCACCGTGGATCCGGCACAATGGACCGCACTCCGCGCTCGGCTGCTGGACCCGATCGACCCCAAGACCGACAGCCTGCGCTTCTATTTGCTTGGTTCGTCGGCACGGCACAAGGTGGAGCATGTCGGCACCCGCCCGCCAACCGACCTGGACGAACCCCTCATACTGTAAGCGAGCGTGCGCTTGCGCGGCTCTCGCGCGAACCCCAAGCGGCCACGGAATCCCCGGCAGGTTCGCACGCTCTGCGATCCCTTGAATCATCGCGGACTTCCGCAGTGCCGGTCTGCAACCCCAAGCCGGCACATCAGCAATTATCCAGGGTTCGCGACATCAAGTCCGTTTTCGATGGTCTGTCAGCCGGTTATGCTGGAGCCGTCGCCCTCCGTGCGGGGGCGTGGATGAAATTGGAGCATTTTGCCTCCCGCGGGC
>NZ_BADK01000457.1 GCF_000333595.1 Azospirillum sp. B506 | reverse complement strand
GCGTCGAGCGAGCGTTGTCGAGGATAAACAGCGTATCGCCGGTCTTCACCTCCTGCCCTTCGGTGAAGGCCACCGTTTCGACCGCGCTGTCCACCCGCGGCTTGATGGCGATGGCGGCGATGGGCTGGACGCTGCCGATGGTGGCGATCTGTTCCGGGACCGCCTGGGCCACCACCGTCCGGGTCACCACCGGGACCGTGCGGCCCGCCCCGGCCGGCGCCTTCTGGCCATCCGCCGCCGCGGTTTTGCTGCCTGCCCCGTCCTTGTGCGTCGCATACCAATAGTACCCGCCGCCGCCGATCACAGCGGCCAGCAGCAGGACCAGGAAAAACCGTCTCATCCTATGGGACTCCAAACGCCGGAGCCAGGGGCCGGCACAGGCTTAGAGGAAGGGGGGCAGATTGGTGATGCCGGACATCAGAATGTCGATGACGGAGCGTTCGAGTGCCTCGCGCGGGCGGTCGCCCAGTTGCATGATGCCGCCGCGGACCATGCCGATGATCAGCAGGGGGACGATTTCCAGGTCGATCTTGCGGAACTCGCCGCTCTCCATGCCATCGGCCAGCACCTGCTGAAAAGCGGTGGCGGTGCGCTGGCTGCGGCGGCGCAGGATGCGGCGGGTGCGGTCGGCCAGATCGGACTGGTCGCCGCCCAGCAGCTTCAGCGTCTGCAACTGCTCGCTCAGGGTGCCGACCAGGGCGGAGACCATGGCCGACAGACGGACGGAGGCCGGGACCTGCTGCGGCGCCAGTTCGGCGTTCAGCTTGTGCTCCAAACCGCCGAGCGCGCGTTCCAGCGATTCCAGATACAGCTCTTCCTTCGAGGGGAAGTAGCGATAGAGCGTGGCCTTGCCCACGCCGGCCCGCTTCGCCACCTCCTCCACCTGGACAGAGGCGTAGTCGCGGCCGGCAAACAGCTCCGCCGCGGCAGTGAGGATCACCTCGCGCCGCCGAGCGCGCCAGTCAGGTATCTCTTCCGCATCAAGGGGCATGAATGGAACTCACGGGTTTCAAAAACTGACGATAGTCGAGTTCCTTAGAGTGTCAAGGAACCAGTCGCCAATAAAAATGAATTCGCCGTCATCTGGCGAAAGCCGCAATTTCCCGCCCTGGACAGCCCCACAACCGCCGGAGGAGCCGGCCTGCTCCCCGGGGGTTGGGCGCGCCCATCGCACACAAAAAAGGCACGAAGCCCGGCCTCCTCCGGCAGTCAGCCTGGGAAGCCGGGCGTCGCGCCCCGTCAGCCGAATGGGCCGCCTGACGATCAGCTCCGCGTGCTGGAAGAACGGCCGATGCCGGTGGTGGAGCCGGCCATCGAGCCGGTGCCCGCCGAGGCGGCGGCCGGCCCGCCGCTGGTGCCGGCGCCGGTGCCCGTGACCGACGGGGCACCCGACCCGGTGTTGCTGCCGGTGTTGCTGGCGAGACCGCCGGCGGTGCCCGCGGTGGTGGTGTCGGATCCCTGGTGGCCGCTGTTGTCGGCGCTCATCGACGAGGAGGCCGTACCGGAGGCCGGATCGCTGCCGGCACTCGCCATCGCCGACGCGCCGGCGCCGGTGGAACCGCCCCAGCCCGCGCCGGTCTGGCTTCCGGTGTGGCTGCGGACGCGCAGGTTGTTCTGCACATGCGACACGCCGGAGACGGACTCGGCGACGTCCTCGGCACGGCGCTTGGTCTGGCGGTCGGGGACCAAACCGGTCAGCGTCACCTCACCGCTGCTGACCGTCACCTCGATGTCGGAGGCGTCGATGTAGGCATCGTCGGTCAGGCGGTCGCTGACATCCTCGCGCACGCGCTCGTCGGATCGGCTGTAGCCGCGCGGGCCACGGCCGCGATGCTGGGAGACGCGCCCCTGGTCCTCGTGGCGCCGCCGCTCGGCATCGTCGT
>NZ_BADK01000458.1 GCF_000333595.1 Azospirillum sp. B506 | reverse complement strand
TGCGGTTGACGAGGTCGGCCGCACGCCCAAGCCCACCTCGACGTTGGTCGGCACGATGGTGCCGCTGTCGGTCGACTGGCTGCCCTGGCGCTTTTCCGCCTGGTACATCAGGTCCTGGAATTCGGCCCGCGAGCGTTTGAAGGCGGTGGTGTTGATGTTGGCGATGTTGTTGGAGATGACCTCCACATTCAGAACCTGCTGGTGCTGCGCCCGGCCGACGCGGTCGAGACCGCCGAATGCTGGCAGATCGCGCTGGAGGCCACCGGCTCCCCGTCGGTGTTGGCGCTGACCCGCCAGAACGTTCCCACCCTGCGCACCGAGCACACGGCGGAGAACCTGTCGGCCCGTGGCGCCTACGTGATCGTCGAAGCCGAGGGCGAGCGCAAGGCCACCATCCTCGCCACCGGCTCGGAAGTGTCGCTGGCGGTGGAGGCCCGCAAGGCCCTGCAGGCCCAGGGCATCGGCACCGCCGTTGTGTCTATGCCGAGTTGGGAACTGTTCGAGCGCCAGGACGATGCGTACAAGGCGTCTGTGCTGGGCACCGGCGTGCGCGTCGGCGTCGAGGCGGCGATCCGTCTCGGCTGGGACCGCTGGCTGGGCGACAAGGGCGCCTTCATCGGGATGGCCGGCTTCGGCGAATCGGCCCCCTACCAGGAACTGTACAAGCACTTCGGCATCACCGCCGAAGCGGTCGTCGACGCCGTTAAGGCGCGTCTCTGAGAGAAGCCGACGGGGCGTCCGGCCGATCGTGGGCGCCCCCATATCCAACTGGAGGAAGTCATGGCTGTACGGGTAGCGATCAACGGTTTTGGCCGCATCGGCCGTCTGGTTCTGCGCGCCATCTACGAGAGCGGCCGCAAGGACGTGGAGGTCGTGGCGATCAACGACCTCGCCGATCTGAAGGCCAACGCTCACCTGCTGAAGTACGACAGCGTCCACGGCCGCTTCCCCGGCACCATCGAAACCGGTGACGGCGTGCTGATCGTCAACGGCCATTCGATCAAGGTCGTGCAGGAGCGTGACCCGGCCAAGCTGCCCTGGAAGGATCTCAACATCGAGATCGCCATGGAATGCTCGGGCATCTTCACCAAGCGCGCCGATGCCGCCAAGCATCTGGAAGCCGGTGCGCAGAAGGTGCTGATCTCGGCCCCGGCCACCGACGAGGACATCACCGTCGTCTACGGCGTCAACCACGACAAGCTGACCGCCGAGCACAGGATCGTCTCCAACGCGTCGTGCACCACCAACTGCCTGGCGCCGGTGGCCTTCGTGCTGAACAATCTGGTCGGCATCGAAAAGGGCTTCATGACCACGATCCACTCCTACACGGGTGACCAGCGGATCGTCGACACCAACCACAAGGACCTGCACCGCGCCCGCGCGGCGGCCCTGAACATGATCCCGACCTCGACCGGTGCGGCCAAGGCCGTCGGCAAGGTTCTGCCGGAACTGAAGGGCAAGCTGGACGGCACCGCCATGCGCGTGCCCACGCCGAACGTGTCGGTCGTCGACTTCAAGTTCACGTCCAAGCGCGCCACCTCGGTCGAGGAGATCACCAAGGCGATCTCCGAGGCCGCCAACGGCGCCCTGAAGGGCGTTCTGGCCGCCTACACCGAGGATCTGGTGTCGACCGACTTCAACCACGATCCGCACAGCTCGATCTTCGCGCTGAACGAGACCAAGGTCATCGACGGCAACTTCGTCCGCATCATGACTTGGTACGACAACGAGTGGGGCTTCTCGAACCGCATGAGCGACACCGCCGTCGCCATGGCGAACGCCAAGTAAGCCTCGCTTCGACAGCAAGAAGGGCGCCTTCCGCAAGGGAGGCGCCCTTCTTTATTGTGGCAGCAGCGGTTTCTACGCCGCCCGCACCGTCGCCAGGAAGTCACCGACCTGCGCGTTCAGCCCGGCGGCGGCTTCCGACATCTTGCCCAGTGCCTGCACCAGTTCGCGGGCGGTGCGGCCACTCTGCTCGGACGCGACGGTGACCCCGGAAATGCTGCTCGACACCTCGCCGGTGCCGGCGGCGGCCTGCTGGACCGAACGGGCGATCTCGGCGGTGGCAGCGTTCTGCTCCTCGACGGCGGCGGAGATTGCGGTGGCGATCCCGCTCAGACGCTCGATCACCGCGGCGACATTCTGGATCTCGGTCACCGCCAGACCGGTCACCGCCTGGATCGCGGTCATCTGCCCGCCGATCTCCTCGGTTGCCTTGGCCGTCTGGTTGGCCAGCGCCTTCACCTCGCTCGCCACCACAGCAAAACCCTTGCCGGCTTCCCCGGCGCGGGCCGCTTCGATGGTCGCGTTCAAGGCCAGCAGGTTGGTCTGCCCGGCGATGGAGTTGATCAGCCCGACGACGGCGCCGATCTTGTCGACCGCGTCGGCGAGGTTGCCGATGCGGCCGTTCGCCTGCTGGGCAATGGCGACGGCATCGGTGGCGACGTGGCTGGCGTCCGACACCTGCCGGCCGATCTCGACGATCGAACTGCTCAGCTGCTGCGTGGCGGCGGCGACGGTCTGGACATTGGCGGCGGGGCCGTCGCTGGCGCTGGCGACCACGCTGGCCAGATGGTTGGTCTGCTCGGCCGACTCCGACATGGCCCGCACCTTCCGGCCCAGCTCCTCGGTCGTGGCGGTCACCGAACGGATCATCCCGCCGACGGTCCCCTCGAACCGCTCGGCCATGCGGTCGAGCGTGCGCCGCTTCTCCTCCTCGGCCCGGCGGTCGGCCTCGACCTGCTCCGCCGTCAGCCTCTGGCGATCCAGGGAATTTTCCTTGAACACCTGGACGGCGCGGCTCATGTCGCCCAGCTCGTCCGCGCGTCCGGTTTCCGGGACATCCAGCGTCAAATTGCCCATCGCCAGGGTCCGCATGACATTGGACAGGCTCAGGATGCGCCGGCTGATCGAATGTCCGACCAGCGCGATCATCAGCACGACCGGCAGCGCCAGCCCGGCGACCATGGCCACCATCGCCCAGAGACTGCTCCGGAACTTGGCATCGAGATCGTCGATGTAGACGCCGGTGCAGAGCGCGAGCTGCCAGGGATCGAACATCTTCGAGTAGCCCAGCTTCGCCACCGGAACGTCGGAACCCGGTTTCGGGAACATGTAATCGACGTACTCTCCCCGACCGCGACGGGCCGAATCCACCAGCTCGCGCGAGAAGAAGACGCCGTTCGCATCCTTGGCACCGCTCATGTCCTTGCCGACCGAATCGGCCCTGGCGGGCTGGATCACCACGCGATAGTCGGTGTTCAACACGAAGATATAATCTTTTCCATTGTAGAACATCGTGTCGAGGTTGGCCTTGAAGCGGTCGAATGCCTGTTCGCGCGTCAGGCGCCCGGCCTTGACCTCTGCCTCGTAGCCGGAGGCAAGCCCATGGGCAGCGTCGATAACGGCCCGCAGCAACTCCTTGCGGTCATCCAGCAAACTGCGCTGGTTGAGCCAGAGGGCTCCCGATGCCAGTGCGATCGACACGAGGGCCGCCATGGCCACCAGGCACCAGAGCTTGGCCTTCAAAGTAATTTTCAAACCGCTCATGGTACTCTCCCCGCTGAGTTGGCCGATCCGCGGCGCCAGCCTCGCTCCCGCCGCGTCACAACAGAGCCGACGCCTCCGTTGGAGTAAAAAAACCGCTTCAGCCGCTACCGGATCGCGCGCCAGTCGAGCCGAGGCCACCGGCCTTGCCACCGCATCATAGTTCGCACCACCCATTGCTGATTGGTTAAATATAACTTGATGGTCATCCCGCCTTGACGTTTGTCACGCCCGCGGCGCGTCCCAGGCATTCGGCGACCCAGGCCGAAACGCTTTTGCCCTCCCGTTCGGCGCAATCGGCGACCGCGCGGTGCAGGATCGGGTTGATGCGGATGGCGAGCCGGCCGGAAAAGGGCTGCTCGCCGTCGCCTCCCATGTCGCAGGACAGGTCGAGATAATCGTCCACCGCCCGCCGGAAAGACTCCCGCAGTTCATCCACGGACCGGCCGGCAAAGGTGATGCCGTCGTGGGTGTTGATGACCTCGCCGACAAAGACGCCCGCATCGTTGTCGAAGTCGATCTGGGCCTTGTAACCCTTGTATTCCATCATCGCGGCGTTCCCGGGGGAGGTATTCCAATGAAACGGACCGGTGGCGCTCACGCATCCCTGTCCGCTATCACCGACCATACTCCCGGACTGCGATCGCAGGGTTTGACCTGCCTCAATTCTCTCAACCGCCCGATGGGTGGAGGCCCGTGACCCATCCGGGTAGAGTGCCCGCTTCCCCGTTCGACCGCCGGTTCCCGCCATGACCGATCCAACGCTCCACCGCCCCATCCCCCGTCCCATCCTGATCCGCAACCTCGGTGAAGCCCTGTCTGCCGCAGCGGCGGCCGACAGGGCGGCGGTCGATCTTGCCCTGATGGCGCCGCCGGCCGCGGGGGCGCTGTGGCTGCTCGGGGTGATGGAGCGGGCACGCGCTGCGCATCCCGGGCTGGCGGTGACCGGCCTGCTCGACTGCGGCGACCGTGCCGGGGAGGCGCAGGGGGCGCTGGCGGCGGGTGTGCCGATCCTGCTGTTCACCGGCCATCCGGAGGCCGCAGGTCGCTTGGCCGCCATTGCCGCGTCCCGGGGCGCCACGCTGCTGACCCGTTGCCCGCCCCTGCTCGACCTTGCCGCCGGAGGTCGGGGAGACGCGCGTCCCGAACGGCTGGAGGCACTATGCCGCAGCTGGTGGACACGGACCGAAGGATAGAGCGGGCCTACCGCTTTTTCGCACAGCCCCGCCGCGCAAAGGTGGTGTAACGTCGCCTAAGGATATTTTTGTGACACACACCCCTCCCTCCGATGCCGGAACAGCCCGCCATGAGCATCACCTCCCTCACCCCATCGGACCAGCCCATCGCGCACCCGCTTCATCCGCGGCAGGCCGCAAGCGGGCGGCACGCCGAACGGATGGGGCAGAGCCCCCTTCCCGGCCCTGAGAAGATGCGCGGACTGCCGCTGATCGCCGTCTGGGTCGGCCTCACGGCTGGGTCCTGGGCCGTGCTCGGCGGGGCCGGCTACGGTCTCTACACCCTCGTCGGTTCTCTTCTGCCCTAACCCTTTGGAAGAGGGGGGGCAACACCCCGCCCGGCGCGTCCCCGGCCGCAGGCCCTAGGCCGTTCAGGCGTGGCAAATGGCCGCTTTATGCCCCTCCCGCCGTTGCAAAACGGGCCAATCCGGGCTAAGACGGCGCCATTTCCAAGAATGCCCCAGGGGAAGAGCCACAATGAAGCTCACGCGCCGCGTCAAAGAAATTCTCGCCAACTACGAGAGCGACAATCCCGGCACCAAGGCGAACCTCGCCCGCATCCTGATGGAAGGCAAGCTCGGCGGCACCGGCAAGCTGGTGATCCTGCCGGTCGACCAGGGCTTCGAGCATGGTCCGGCCCGCAGCTTCGGCCCGAACGAGGCGGGCTATGACCCGCACTACCATTATCAGCTGGCCATCGACGCGGGCTGCAACGCCTACGCCGCTCCCCTGGGCTCTCTGGAAGCCGGCGCCGGCACCTTCGCCGGGTCGATCCCGCTGATCCTGAAGATGAACAGCGCCAACTCGCTGTCCACCCAGAAGGAAAACGCCGACCAGGCCGTCACCGCCTCGGTCCAGGACGCCCTGCGCCTGGGCTGCTCGGCCATCGGCTTCACCATCTATCCCGGCTCCGACTCCATGTACAACCAGTACGAGGAGTTCCGCGAGCTGTCGAAGGAGGCCAAGTCCTACGGCCTCGCCACCGTGCTGTGGTCCTACCCGCGCGGCGGCGCCGTCACCAAGGACGGTGAGCTGGCCATCGACGTGATCGGCTACGCCGCCCACATGGCCGCGCTGCTGGGCGCCCACATCATCAAGGTGAAGCTGCCGTCGGCCCACCTGGAGCAGCCGGAAGCCAAGAAGGTCTACGAGTCGAAGAACATCCCGATCGCCACCCAGGCGGAGCGGGTGAAGCACATCATGCAGTGCACCTTCAACGGTCGCCGCATCGTGGTCTTCTCCGGCGGCGCCACCAAGGGCGAGGATGCGGTGTTCGAGGACGCCCGCGCCATCCGCGACGGCGGCGGCAACGGCTCGATCATCGGCCGCAACGCCTTCCAGCGCCCGCGCGAGGATGCCCTCAAGCTGCTCGACCGGATCATGAAGATCTACCAGGGCCGGGAGTAACACTTGGCCAAGGGAAAGCCGACGCAGGCGGAACCTGCCTGCCGACTGTACCTCGTGACGCCGCCGGCCCTGGAGCCGGCGGCGTTCGCGCCGCTTCTGGCGGAAGCACTGGATGCGGGCGACGTCGCCTGCGTGCAGCTCCGCCTCAAGGACTGCTCCGAGGACGACATCCGCCGCGCCTGCGACGTGCTGCGCCCCATCGCGCAGGAGCGTGAGGTCGCCTTCATCCTCAACGACCATCCGCGCCTGGCGCGGGAGGCCGGCTGCGACGGCGTCCATGTCGGCCAGACCGACACCCCCTATCGCGATGCCCGCAAGATCGTCGGCAACGATGCCATCGTCGGCGTCACCTGCCACGACAGCCGCCATCTCGCCATGATCGCCGGCGAGGAGGGGGCGGACTATGTCGCCTTCGGCGCCTTCTTCCCCACCGCCACCAAGACGGCCGAGTACAAGGCCGAGCCGGAACTGCTGAGCTGGTGGTCGGAGCTGATGGAGGTCCCCTGCGTCGCCATCGGTGGCATCACCGCCGAAAACTGTGCGCCGCTGGTCACCGCGGGTGCCGATTTCCTGGCCGTGGTCAACGCCGTCTGGGGCCATCCGCAAGGTCCGGGCGCCGGGGTCCGGGCGCTGAACGCCGCCATCGAGGCTGCCCTCGCCGGTCCGGCCGGCTGACATCGGGAGGCCGGCCGGGTTCTGTGTGTACCGGCCATGCTGAAACACAGCATGCAGGCTCCGCCGAATCATAGTATGCCGGCTCCGCCGATTTACGGATAGGCCGGCTCCGCCGGCGGTGCATCTACGCGGGTTTCCACACAATCATGGACCTACTGACGCCCGAGGCTCTGGGCATCCTGTTCGCGGTCGGCCTGTTGGCCGGCTTTGTCGATTCCATCGCCGGCGGCGGCGGCCTGCTGACCATTCCCGCCCTTTTCGCCGCCGGGCTGTCCCCGGCCGAGGCATTGGCCACCGGCAAGCTGCAATCCAGCTTCGGATCGCTGTCCGCCACCATCAAATTCGTCCGCCGGGGCGAGGTCCATCCCGGCGCGATGCGCACCATGATCCTCTGCACCTTCGTCGGCGCCGGGGCCGGGGCCACGCTGGTGCAGATGCTCGACCCCAGCTTCCTGCGCGACGTCATCCCGATCCTGCTGATCGGCATCGCCCTCTATCTGCTGCTGTCACCGAAGGCCGGCGACGTCGACGCCCACCAGCGCATCGGTGAACACGCCTTCGCGCTGAGCATCGGCACCGGCATCGGCTTCTATGACGGCTTCTTCGGGCCGGGCACCGGCACCTTCTTCGCCATCGCCTTCGTCTCGCTGCTCGGCTACAACCTGCGCAAGGCCACCGCCCACACCAAGGTGCTGAACCTGACCAGCAATGTGGCGTCGTTGCTGTTCTTCATCGCCGGCGGCCATGTGCTGTGGACGGTCGGGCTGCTGATGGGCGTTGCGCAGTATATCGGTGCCCAGGCCGGCGCCCACATGGTGATCCGCAACGGCGCCCGAGTCGTGCGCCCGATGCTGGTCGTCGCCTCCATCGTCATCACCGCCAAGCTGGTCTGGACCGACGAGCACAACATCCTGCGCGAACTGTTCAGCGCCGCCGCCGCCTGGATCGCCTGACGGGGGCGCTGCGGCGCTCTCCTTCCGCCTCTGTTCCGCGACATTTCACCGCATTCGCCCGCCCCGACCGGAGTATCCCTTCCGGTCGGCTGCGCTCCCCTGCCCGCGATTTCCTTTTCACCTTCCGAATTCCCGCAGGCTTCGCAAGACTGTTCGTGCAGCCAACAAAAATCGTGCGACTCCCTTTACGTAAGCGTCAGTTCGTGTATCATTGCGTCAATAACACAATTTGGGGAAGGAACGAATGTCTCCGACGACGCTCAAGACACGACTGCTGACCGCCGCCGCTGCCATCGCGGTGACCGCGCCGATTGCCTCCACGGCCTTTGCCGCCGGTTTTGCGTTGAAGGAGCAGAGCGTATCCGGCCAGGGCACCGCCTATGCCGGTGTGACTGCCGGCGGCAACGGCGACGCCAGCTCGATGTTCTACAATCCGGCCACCATGGGGCTGGTGACCGGGATCGAGGCGGTGCAGACCGCCACCGGCGTCATCGTGAAATCGAAGGTCGACGGCGCCAGCGCCACCCGTGCCAGGCGGCTGGGCGGCACCTCGATCAGCGGCAACGCCTCGCCGGGAGACATCGCCCAGGACGCCGTCGTCCCCGCCGGCTATTTCGTCTATTCGATCGATGACGACCTGAAGGTCGGCCTGTCGGCCAACGGCCCCTGGGGTCTGGTCACCGATTACGGCGACAACTGGATCGGCCGCTATCACGGCATCCGCTCCGACCTGCGCACCTATAATTTCTCGCCGTCGGTGTCCTACCGCATCAACCCGATGATCACGCTGGGCGGCGGCGTCCAGATCCAGTATGCGAAGGCCAAGCTGTCACAGGCCTCCGACTTCGGCGCCAGCCGCCTCGGCCGCCCCGGCTCGCTCGACGTCAAGAGCGACATGACCGGCGACGACTGGGGTTGGGGTTTCACACTCGGCGCCCTGATCGAACCGGTGAAGGGCACCCGCGTCGGCCTCGCCTACCGCTCGGCGGTGAAGCACACGCTGACCGGCACCATTTCCTTCACCGGCCTGCCGGCCTCGCTCGCCGGCGCCCTGCCCAGCCAGAGCATCAACGCCGACCTGACCACGCCGGACATCGCCTCCATCGGCCTGTACCACGAGGTCAACGACCGCTGGGCGGTGATGGCCGACGTGCAGTGGACCAACTGGTCGCGCTTCCGCGAATTGCGGGTCAATGTCGCCAACCCGGCGCTCAATTCCGTGACGGAGGAGCACTGGAAGGACAGCTGGTACTACGCGCTCGGCACCTCCTACAAGGTGACCGACAAGCTGACGCTGCGCGCCGGCGCCGCCTTCGACAAGGGGTCGGTCGACGTCGAATACCGCACGCCCCGCATTCCGGAGCAGAACCGCTACTGGCTGTCGGCCGGTGCCGGTTATCAGGTGACCGACAATCTGCGCGTCGACGCCGCCTATTCCCACGTCTTCATCCCGAAGACCTCGGTCGCCCTCACCGACGACCTGACCGGCGCCGAAGCCGGCCGCGGCAACCTGAACGTCGACTACAAGAGCAGCATCGACCTGATCGGTCTCCAGGCGAAGTTCACGTTCTGAGCTAAGGCAGTCTGCCCTCTCATCCATCCGGCAATCCCCTCTCCCCGCCGGGGAGAGGGAGATTCTTGCACCCTATACCCCCGCAACCGGCAACCACAGCACCTGTTCGATGCTCTCTGCGCCGCTGCACAGCATCGCCAGCCGGTCGAAACCCATGGCGATCCCGCTGCTCTGCGGCATGCCATGCTCCAGCGCCGCCAGGAAATCCTCGTCCACCGGGAAGCGCTCGCCGTACAGGCGCTCCTTCAACTCCATGTCCGCCTCGAAGCGGGCACGCTGAACCGCCGCATCGGTCAGCTCGCCGAAGGCGTTCGCCAGTTCCAGCCCGCAGGCATACAGCTCGAACCGCTCGGCCAGCCGCGGTTCCTCCGGTTTCGGCCGCGACAGCGCCGCCATGCACAGCGGGTAATCGGTCAACACGCAGGGCACGCCCTCGCCCAGATGCGGCTCGATGCGGTCGAACATGATGCGGAAGACGATGTCCTCCCAGCGGTCGCCGTCATGGGGGGCGATGCCGATGCGGGCGGCCTCCGCCGCAAGGGCGGCCGGGTCGGGATCGTGGCTGCCGTCATAGGTCGCCATCAGGTCGATGCCGGCATAATCCTGGAACGCCTCCGGCACCGTCAGCACCCGCCACGCCGCGAAGGGGTCGCAGCTCATGCCGCGGAAGCTGAATGTCCGCCGCCCGCCGGCCTCGGCCCCGGCGCGGAGCAGCTCCCGGCAATCGTCGATCAGCGTGCGGTAGCCATCGCCCGCCCGATACCATTCCAGCATCGAGAATTCCGGGGCGTGGGTGCCCGACCGCTCGCCATTGCGGTAGACATGCGCCAGCTGCCACAGCCGCGGCACGCCCGCGACCAGCAGCTTCTTCATGGCGAATTCCGGGCTGGTGTGCAGGTACAGCGGCCGGCGGTCGTCGGGATGCGGCCCGCGCAGCTCGGTGGCGAAAGCCTGGAGATGCGGCTCCATCCCCGGCGAGACCTGCAGGGCCGGCGTGTCGACCTCGATGAAGGCCAACTCCTCGAACACGCGGCGGACGGCGTTCAGCACCCGGCCGCGCGCAGCCAGATAGGGCCGGCGACGGGCCAGGGCCTCGGGATGCCAGGGGGGAAGCGCGGCGGAGCGGAGAGAGGCGGACATGCGGAGCGCTCTTATTGGACAGGCGAAAGTGGTGCGGCCGCATCAGAGCACCCACAGCCGGCCTACTCAAGCCGGCTTGGCATTGGTCACAGCCGCCGCCAGTGATAAACTCCGCCCATCGCCGCCGAACCGCAGGGGCGGAGCGAATGGAACAGGGAACAGAGCCGGCAAAAGCGTTTCAAACGTTCCAAACGTCCCATCGCTGGAGCCGTTCTAAACTGTGCGGACCGGATTGGCGAAGAATCTCCCGTCAATCGCGCGGATTGCGCGCCGCTACCGTTCCGCGCCGTTGCCTATGGGCGGTCAAGCTGGTAGGGTCCGCGCCGCCCGTATTTCTGGAAGTCACGAGTAAGCCATGAAGGTCAATGCCAACACGATGCGCCCCGGCCATGTGCTGGAGCACAACGGTAAGCTCTGGGTCATCACCAAAACCGCCATCGTGCAGCCCGGCAAGGGCGGCGCCTTCATCCAGCTGGAAATGAAGGACGTTCGCACCGGCACCAAGTCGATCGAGCGGTTCCGCACCCAGGAAACCGTTGAGCGCGCTCGCCTGGACGAGCATGAGATGACCTTCCTCTTCGCCGAAGGTGACAGCTTCACCTTCATGGACAAGGAAACCTTCGAGCAGGTCTCGATCCCGCGCGACATCATCGGCGACCCGGCCGTCTTCCTGCAGGACGGCATGGAAGTCACGGTGCAGAGCCATGAAGGTTCGCCGCTGGGCGTCGAGATCCCCGGCAAGGTCACGCTGCTGATCACCGAGTCCGACCCGGTGGTGAAGGGCCAGACGGCCTCTTCCTCCTACAAGCCGGCCAAGCTGGAGAACGGCGTGTCGATCCTGGTTCCGCCGCACATCGAGGCCGGCACCCGCGTCGTCGTCGACACCGCCTCCGGCGAGTATGTCGAGCGCGCGAAGGACTGATCCTTCCAAGGTCCGTCCTGCCATCACCGGTCTTCGCCACGCGCGGAGGCCGGTGTATTGTTTTCTGGTTCCCGCTGCACGAAACGGTACACCCACACCCATGGCCACCCGCTCCGCTCTCATCAACGTCATGGTCCGCGCCGCCGAAAAGGCCGCCCGGGGTCTCGTCCGCGACTTCGGCGAGGTCGAACACCTCCAGGTGTCGCGCAAGGGGCCGGCAGACTTCGTGTCCGCCGCCGACCTGAAGGCCGAACGCACCCTGCGCGAGGAGCTGCAGAAGGCGCGGCCCGAATTCGGTTTCCTGATGGAGGAGAGCGGCGAGTCGAAGGGCAGCGACGCCGAGGCGCGCTGGATCGTCGATCCGCTCGACGGCACCACCAACTTCCTGCACGGCCTGCCGCACTGGGCGATCTCCATCGGCGCCGAGCGCAACGGCGAGATCGTCGCCGGCGTCATCTATGCCCCCATTGGCGACCAGCTGTTCTGGGCCGAGAAGGGTGCCGGCGCCTTCGTCAACCACACCCGCCTGCGCGTGTCCGAGCGCCGCCGCCTTGAGGATTGCGTGATCGCCACCGGCATTCCCTTCAAGGGCCGCGGCGACCATGCCACCTTCCTGAA
>NZ_BADK01000459.1 GCF_000333595.1 Azospirillum sp. B506 | reverse complement strand
GGCGGGACGTTGGTCGGCGGTGGCGAGGAGGAGCGGGCGAGCGTCGTCGACGGATGCACGCTCGGCCCCCGCATCGTCTGCCCCAATCTGGATCTGCGGCATCGCAATTTGCGCGGGCTGTCGTTGGCCGGAGCCGATCTTCACGGCGCCAACCTGATGCGGGCCGACCTGCGCAAGGCGGACCTGCGTGGCGCGGACCTGACCGGCGCCATTCTGGATGGGGCCGACCTGCGCACCGCCTTCCTTCAGGGTGCCCGCCTGTCCGGTGCACGGTTGCGCGGTGCCAATCTGGAATTCGCCCGCGCCACCGGCGCCGACTTCACCGGCAGCGATCTGACCGCCGCCAATCTGGAGGCGATCCGCGCCGACAAGATCAATCTAGCCGGCGCCAGTCTGGAGGGCGCCAACCTTCAGGAGGCGAAGATGGCCCTGTCCAACCTGTCCGGTGCCAACATGGAGGGAGCCAAGCTGCGCTTCGCCATCTTCCAGGACTCGCTGATGACCGGCTGCCGGTCCTGCCCAACCGGCTGGTGACGGTGCTGGGGACCGTCAGCAGTGCCGGCTGCGCTTCGGCCCCGCCGCCTCGCAGCCGCAGCAGCCCCCGCCGCAGCCGCCGGTGCGGATGGGCTCCGGCCGTCCGGCCAGCCGGCGCAGGCGGTTGCGCAGGCCGGCCGGCAGCAGGATGGTCCAGGCGACCCAGGCGAAGGCGGCGGCGACGATCAGTCCGACGATAAGGCTTTCCATCGGGTTCATCCTCCCAGCAGGGCGCTGGACAGCCGGAATGTGACGAAGGCCGCGCCATAGGCGAGCACGGTCATGTAGGCGATCATCACCAGCATCCAGAACCAGCTGTTGGTCTCCCGCTTCACCACCGACAGGGTGGAGACGCATTGCGGGGCGAACACGAACCAAGCCAGCAGGGACAGCGCGGTCGGCAGGCTCCAGTCGGCCGCCAGAACCCCGGCCAGCGAGCCGGACAGCGCGTCCCCCGTCTCGCTCAGTGCATAGACGGTGCCTAGCGCCGCGACCGCCACCTCGCGCGCCGCCATGCCCGGCACCAGGGCAATGGCGATCTGCCAGGTGAAGCCGATGGGGGCGAGCAGCGGCGCCAGTGCATGGCCGAGCATCCCGGCGAAGCTGTAGTCGATGGCTGGACCGGTCGCTCCGTCCGGCGCCGCCGGGAAGCTGCCGAGGAACCACAGCAGGATCATGATTGCGAAGATCACGGTGCCGGCGCGGGCCAGGAAGATGCGCGCCCGCTCCAGCAGCCCCAGCAGGATGTCGCGCGGGCTGGGCAGCCGGTAGGACGGCAGCTCCATCAGCAGCGGCTCGCGCGCACCCTTGAAGATCGTGCGCTTCAGCACGAAGGCGACCGCCAGCGCCGACAGGATGCCGGCGGCGTAGAGGGTGAACATCACCAGCCCCTGCAGCCCGATCATCCCGCCGGCCACGCTCCGGTTGGGAACGAAGGCGGCGATGATCAGCGTGTAGACCGGCAGCCTGGCCGAGCAGGTCATCAGCGGCGCGATCATGATGGTGGCCAGCCGGTCGGCACGATTCTCGATGGTGCGGGCGGCCATGATGCCGGGGACGGCACAGGCGAAGCTGGACAGCAGCGGGATGAAGGCCCGGCCATGCAGCCCGACCCCGCCCATCAGCCGGTCGAGCAGGAAGGCCGCCCGCGCCATGTAACCGGTCGATTCCAGCATCAGGATGAAGAAGAACAGCACCAGGATCTGCGGCAGGAAGATCAGCACGCTGCCCACCCCGGCGATGATGCCGTCGGTCAGCAGGCTTTTCAGCATGCCGTCGGGCAGCGCGGCGCCGGCGGCCACCTGCACCCAGCCCAGCCCCTTGTCGATCATGTCCATCGGCATGGCGGCCCAGGCGAAGACTGCCTGGAACATCAGGAACAGCACCAGGAACAGGAAGGGCAGTCCGATGGCCGGATGCAGCAGGGCTGCGTCGATGCGCCGGGTGGCGAGGGAGGGTTTCCCGGCATCGCGGAGTGCCGCGGCCAGGATGCCTTCCACCTCCTGGTGATAGGCCCGCAGGTCATGGGCCGACGGTTCGCTCCAGCCGCAGGGGGAGGGGCCGCAAGGTGCCGGGGCGAGGTCGGCCGTCATCGCCACGAGGCTGCGCTCGATCTGGTCGAGCAGCCCGACGATGCCGGTGCGCCTGATCGCCACCGTCGGCACCACCGGCACGCCCAGCGCCGCCGACAGGGCCGCCGCATCGACGCGGCAGCCGCGGGCCTCCGCCACGTCCATCATGTTGAGCGCGAGGATGATCGGCCGGCCGAGCTTCTTCAACTCAAGCACCAGCCGCAGGTGCAGGCGCAAATTGGTGGCGTCGGCGACGCAGACCATCACATCGGGCGGCGCCTCATGGCGGAAGCGGCCCAGCACGACGTCGCGCGTCACCTCCTCGTCGGGGGATCGGGCGCGCAGGCTGTAGGTTCCGGGCAAATCGACGAACTGCACGCGGGTGCCGGCCGGGCTGACGCAGTCGCCGATTTTGCGCTCGACCGTGACGCCGGGATAGTTCGCCACCTTCTGCCGGGCACCGGTCAGGGCGTTGAACAGGCCGGTCTTGCCGCAGTTGGGGTTGCCGACCAGGGCGATGCGCGGCGGAACNGCGGCAATGGTCGGGGTGGAGAGGACGGTATC
>NZ_BADK01000460.1 GCF_000333595.1 Azospirillum sp. B506 | reverse complement strand
GGCCGGCATCGACCTTGATCGCGAAGAGGGCCGCACCAAGCTCGTCATGGATTTCGCGGGCGATCTCCCGCCTTTCGGTGTCTTGCGCGGCAACGATCCTCTGGCCGGCCCGTCGATTTTCACACTCTGCCGCCGCCAGCCCGTCTGCCAGCGCGGCGATGCTCCTGCCGAGCCGATCGAGTTCGGGAACGCCGCGGCCATCGAACGAAAATGCATAGTCTCCGGCGCGCAGGCGCTCCACCCCGGTCTCCAGCCGCGACAGCGGCCCCAGGGCGCGCCCGACCGCCAGATACGCCGTTCCCATCAGAAGGAGGCCGACCGTCAGCATTGCGGTGGCCAGATCGCTCATATCCTCCCAGACTTCAGCGATCTCGTCCCAAGGTTCGGCGATGATGCGCAGACCGCTGGCGCCCAGCCGCCGTTCCTGCAGGTCTCCGCCGATCAGCGCAGCGAACCAGTCCGGTGCGCGTCGTTCCGCCGGCTCCGGCTTGGGCAAACCATCGGGCCCGATGAAGCGCAGGTGACGTACCCCCAGCCCGTTCAGCATGGCGATGCCACCGGGAAGGTCGCCGCGCTCCGCCACCGCGATACCCAGCGCGCCGCCCAGTTCCAGTGCGGAGGCCATCTCCGCGCGGACGGCATCGCGGGCATTGGCGATCATCACCGCCCCGCCGGCGGTTGCCATCAGCAGCAGGAAAAGCCCGATCAAGGCCAGGATGCGCATCCTCAGCGACACCGTCGCTCTCCCCGCAATACGACCAATGACGGAATGTTAGCTGATCAACCGGATTGGGCGCCATCCGCCCTTCGGGCAATCGAACGAGTGCGCAGGTGCAGATTCCGCTCCGTCACTGTCGGCGGACGGGAAAATTTCCCGCCGCAATCGGGATGTTATCATGGTGCAGGGTCAAGAATTTCTTCCCCGGATTGTCGAATGGAGCGACAGCTTCGCCCGGTGGATTATTGAAGCCGGCAAGACATGGTGCTGTGCGCCGGGCGGGATGCACAGACCGGCTTTGAAAAGCTCCTGCCATTCAGAAAGCAACAGCCTTCTGTCGCGACATCGTCACGCACGGCTCATCCCGGTTCCGGGGGCGGCATCGCCTCCCGCCGCCCACAGGAACGGGGGTGGGCCGGCGTGACGATATCGCCGGCACGGCTCCGCGCGCCGTGTTCGCAACCGCCGCTTCGCGGCCAATCATCGGGGGAAACGCATGACACTTTCGTCCTACAGCACGATGGCAGCCATACCCGGCGACAAGCCGCACCACCGGTTCCGCAGGCCCCTTCTGGCTGGGATCGCCACGCTGTTCCTGGCTGTGGCGGCCGCCGGTCCGGCCCTCGCCTCCGATGTCACCTGGGATGCCATCGCCAACGATGCGAAGAACCCGGGCGACGTGCTGATGTACGGAATGGGGGTGGAAGGCAAGCGTTTCAGCCAGCTGAAGCAGATCAATACGGAAAGCGTATCGCGTCTGGTTCCCGCCTGGTCCTTCTCCTTCGGCGACGAGAAGCAGCGCGGGCAGGAAACCCAGGCGCTTGTCCATGATGGGGTGATCTATGTCACCGGATCCTATTCCCGGATGTTCGCGCTGGATGCCAAGACCGGAAAGCGGCTGTGGAGCTATGCCCACCGCCTGCCCGACGATATCCGGCCCTGCTGCGACGTGGTCAACCGCGGTGCCGCGATCTATGGCGACAAGCTGTTCTTCGGCACGCTCGACGCCTCCATCGTCGCGCTGAACAAGGATACCGGCAAGGTCGTCTGGAAGAAGAAGTTCGCCGATCACAAGGTCGGCTACACCATGACCGGCGCCCCCACCGTGGTGAAGGACCAGAAGACCGGCAAGGTTCTGCTGATCCACGGCTCGTCGGGTGACGAGTTCGGCGTGGTCGGGCGGCTGTTCGCCCGCGATCCGGATACCGGCGACGAGATCTGGATGCGTCCGCTGGTCGAAGGCCATATGGGCCGGCTGGACGGCAAGGACAGCACGCCGACCGGCAGCGACAAGGCCCCGTCCTGGCCGCGTGACAAGGATGGCAATCTGGTGGAGGCCTGGAACCACGGCGGCGGTGCGCCCTGGCAGAGCGCCACCTTCGATGTGGAAACCAACACCATCGTCATCGGCACCGGCAACCCGGCGCCTTGGAACGGCTGGGCCCGCTGGCCGGGAGACAGCCTCTATACCTCCGGACAGGCCTATGTCGATCCGACCACCGGCGAGCTGAAGGGCTTTTACCAGCACACGCCGAACGACACCTGGGACTTCTCCGGCAACAACGAGCTGGTGCTGTTCGATTACACCGACGCCTCCGGAAAGACCGTGAAGGCGACGGCGCATGCCGACCGCAACGGCTTCTTCTATGTCACCGACCGCATCAAGCTGGCGACGGCCGGCGGAGAGGCCAACAAGCCCAACAGCGTGCTGGCGGCTTATCCCTTCGTCGACGGCATCACCTGGGCCAAGGGCATCGACCTGAAGACCGGCCGTCCGATCGAGAATGAGGGCCAGCGCCCGCCGCTGCCGGCCGAAGGCGAGAAGCGCGGCAAGCCGGTGGAGGTCTCGCCGCCCTTCCTCGGTGGCAAGAACTGGAACCCGATGTCCTACAGCGAGGACACCAAGCTGTTCTACATCGCCGCCAACCATTGGAAGGAGGATTACTGGACCGAGCATGTCGGCTACAACCCCGGCTCCGCCTATCTCGGCATGGGGTTCCGCATCCACAAGATGTACGACGACCATGTCGGCAGCCTGCGGGCGCTCGATCCGAAGACTGGCAAGATCGTCTGGGAGCACAAGGAGGAACTGCCGCTGTGGGCCGGCACGCTGGCGACCGCCGGCAACCTGGTCTTCACCGGCACCGGCGACGGCTTCGTCAAGGCCTTCGACGCCAAGACCGGCCAGGAGCTGTGGCGCTTCCAGACCGGATCGGGGATCGTCTCCTCCCCGATCACCTGGGAACAGGACGGGGTGCAGTATGTCGGCATCACCACCGGCTATGGCGGCGCCGTGCCGCTGTGGGGCGGCGATCTGGCCGACCTGACCACCCGCGTGACCCAGGGCGGGTCCTTCTGGGTGTTCAAGCTGGCCGACGTGAAGGTGTCCAGCACCAAGTGACCGGCTCCGTCAAACCGGAGCATGGAGCGCCGGGGCGGTTGCCGTCCCGGCGCCTTTCATCGGAGGCATCACCATGACGTCACGCACCGATTACCTGCCGTTCCCGAAGCTGTTGGCTCTGAGTGCCTTGACCTTCTGCCTTGCG
>NZ_BADK01000461.1 GCF_000333595.1 Azospirillum sp. B506 | reverse complement strand
CCGGTCATGGCGAGCAGATAATGCCATTGCGTCTGCAACTCGCCCTGGAAGGCGTTGAGCGCGATGGGCAGCGTGTGGACCTCGGTCTTGGTCAGGACGGCCAGCGGCCACAGGAACTCGTTCCAGCGCCACATGACCGAGCGAACGTTATCCGCTGCTGCTGATGCCGACCTCCTGGGCCATGCCCTTCCCGGTCGGCTACGACACCGTCGGCGAGGGCGAAGCGCTGGAGATCCTGCAGGCGCACAGCCCCTGCTGCGTCACGGCGTTTCTCGGCGTCCCGGCGATCTCGGTCCCGGTGGTGCGTGCGCCGCTGCCGGTCGGTATCCAGCTGGTGGGCGCCCGGTTCCGCGACGGGCTTTGCCTGACCGCCGCCGAAGCGCTCGGTCGGCGCATCGGTCCGATCCTGCCGATCGACCCGAAGGGACGGCGCGCATCCCGATAAATCCTGGCACGAACTAGTCATTTGACCTAGTTTCGGTTCCCTGCCGGCCGACCGCGCCGGAATGCCCGGTCCTGCGCGCGTTTCCCGTGCGCGGCCCGCGTCGACCAAGGAGGAAACCGAAGGTGTTACGGAGAGCGAAGAGTGAGGCCAAGCGCGAAACCATCCTGCAGGCGGCGATCACCGTCATCGCCAAGGAGGGCGTGCACGGCGCCACCACGCGCAAGATCGCGGCGGAAGCGGGAATCAATCTCGCGACCCTGCATTACCAGTTCGAAAGCAAGGAAACGATCCTGCTCAGCGTGCTCGGCCATCTGACCGCGCGCTACCGGCAGGAACTGGACATGACCTTTTCCAGGCCGGAACCCCTGCGGGACCGGATCGACCATCTGCTGACCTTCATCTGGGGCGAGGTTCAGCGCGCACCGGAAGAACAGCTGACGCTCTACGACCTGACGCTCTACGCCCTGACGACCGCCGGGTCGGAATGGATGGGGAAGAAGAAGTACGAGGAGCTTCTGCTGCTGTACCGGGACGCGCTCGCCTCCTCCACCGAGATCACCACCGGCTCACTGGACATCGACCTCGACGCCCTGGCGAATTTCATCTTCACCGGTTTCGTCGGCACCGTCCTCCAGTGGCTCGCCACCGCCAACACGCCGCGGGCCAGACAGCAAATCCAGAATCTGATCGTCGCGGCCCAACGCATGTATCTCTGACAAACCCGCGAATCCTTCGGAGACACCATGGGCAACTCCCCGATCCACACCGACTCCCGTCAAGCATCCGTTGGTCACGTCGCCGTCATCGGCGCCGGCTTCGCCGGACTGACCGCCGCCCGCGCCCTGAAGGCCGCCGGCCACCGCGTCACCGTCCTGGAAGCCCGCGACCGGGTCGGCGGACGCATCAACACCAGGACGGCGCAGGACGGCACGCCGGTGGATGTCGGCGGCCAGTGGATCGGTCCGGGCCAGGACCGCGTCATCGCCCTGGCCGAGGAGCTGGGGGTCGAGACCTTCCCCTCCTACGAGGCGGGCGAGAATCTCTGCCTCTATGGCGGCACGCTGATGCGCTTCGCCGGCCTGCTGCCGCCGCACGAGCCGGCCGGGCTTGCCGATGCCGAGGCGATCTTCGGCACCCTCGACGCGCTGGCGGCGACCGCCGACGCCGAGCGCCCGTGGGAAACGCCCAACGCCAGCGAGTTTGACAGCATCACCTTCGAGCAGTGGATCGTCCGCACCGCCAACACGCCGGAAGCCGCCTTCTGGATGCGTTTCCTGGCCAATTCGGTGCTGGCGGCCGACGCCCGCGAGCTGTCGATGCTGCATGTGATGGTCTACATCAAGGCCGGCGGCGGGCTTGCCAGCCTGATCAGCATGTCCGGCGGCGCGCAGGAGCGGCGCTTCACAAGGGGCGCCCAGCATCTGGCCGAACGGCTGGCCGACAGCCTGCGCGACGACATCCGCTTCAACTGTCCGGTCACCGCCATCGCCCAGGACGGGAGCGGCGTCACCATCGAGCATGCCGGCGGCAGCCTGCGGGCGGACCGCGTGGTCGTCACCCTGCCGCCTGCGCTTGCCGGCCGCCTGCGTTACAGCCCGGCGCTGCCCGGCCAGCGCGACCACCTGACACAGCGCATGCCGATGGGCGCCTGCATCAAGATCCAGTGCTTCTACGACACGCCCTTCTGGCGCGAGGACGGGCTGTCGGGCATGGCGGTCAACCAGGACGGCCCGATCAGCCTGACCTACGACAACTCTCCGGCGTCCGGCCTGCCCGGTGTCCTGGTCTGCTTCATCGAGGGCGACGATGCCAAGGACTGGACCGGCCGCAGTGCGGGAGACCGGCGGACCGCCGTGCTGGACGCGCTGGCCCGGCTGTTCGGACCGCGCGCGCTGGAGGTGCGCGAGTTCATCGAACAGTCCTGGCTGGAGGAGGAATATTCGCGCGGCGGCTATGCCGGCTTCATGATTCCCGGCGTCTGGACCCGCCTCGGCCCGGCGCTGACCGCCCCCTGCGGCCTCATCCACTGGGCCGGCACCGAGACCGCCAGCCGCTGGCAGGGCTACATGGACGGCGCCATCCGCTCCGGCGAGCGCGTCGCCGCCGAGATCGCGACCGTCCTGGCGACGGCCTGACCACCGGGAAGAGGAGTGACGACATGGTGGACAGTGCGAAACTGGCGCGCCTGCGCGACCGTTACGGCAATGCCTCTCCGGCCGATTTCTTCGATCCGCAGTTCCGGCAGGTGGCGGAAGCGGTCTTCCGCGGGGCCGAGGCGCCGCGCCAGCCCTATTGCGATGCCGGCACCCTGCTGGATGCGCCACTGCGCACCGATTTGGCGGCTCTGCCGGATTTCGGCGGGCTCGACATCGCTTTGGTCGGTGTGCCGCTCGACCTCGGCGTGACCAACCGGGCGGGCTCCCGCTTCGGGCCGCGGGCCCTGCGCAACACCGACCGCATCGGTCCCTACGACCATGTGCTGAAGCTGGCGCCGGCGACCCTGGTGGAGATCGCCGACATCGGCGACGTTCCCTTCGCCAACTATCTCAGCCATGACAGCTGCCATCTCGACATCCAGGCCTTCTACGCCCGTCTGGCGGAGGCCGGTGTCATCCCGCTGTCGGTCGGCGGCGACCATTCGATCACCGGCTCGATCCTGAAGAGCCTGGGCCGCGACCGGCCGGTCGGTCTGGTGCATTTCGACGCCCATTGCGACACCAGCGGGGTCGGCGACGGCGCCCGCTTCCACCACAGCGGCCCCTTCCGCACCGCAGTTCTCGACGGCGTGCTGGATCCGGACCGCACCATCCAGATCGGCATCCGCGGCAGCGCCGAGTTCTTCTGGGAATTCTCCTACGAGTCCGGGATGACCGTCCTGCATGCCGAGGATGTCGAGGAGATGGGGGTAAAGGCGGTCATCGCCAAAGCCCGCGAGGTGGTGGGCGACGGCCCGGTCTACGTCTCCTTCGATGTCGATTGCCTCGATCCGGTCTACGCGCCCGGCACCGGCACCCCGGAGGTGGGCGGCCTGACCTCGCGCGAGGCATTGGCGATCCTGCGCGGTCTCGATGGGCTGGACGTTGTTGGGGGCGATGTGGTGGAGGTGGCGCCGCAATACGACCCCACCAGCAACACCGCCCAGGTCGGCGCGCAGATCCTGTTTCAGGAACTGTGCCTTGCCGCCCGTGCCCTGCAGAACCGCCGGCAGACGCGCTGATCCGCTTCTCCGCTCGACAAAGGGCGGCAGCCGTTACGCTCCTCGCCGCCGCCGCAAGGCTTGCGGTGGCGGTCCGGGCCGGCGCCGCCGACCCTTGACATTACTGTCGCGCGCCGCCTTCCGGTTGCCGGGCGTCTTGGAAGGCGAACAGCCGGTTCGGAATGTGGCGGGACAGCCCGATGGCGATACCGGTGGCATGCAGCACCGCGGTGGTGAGCACGAAGCCCAGGCCGTACAGCAGCGGATCGGCGGCTTGCGGCATCTCTGCGCCATGGGCATGGCCGTGCAGGATGGCGAAGGCTCCGACCAGGATGGTGGCGGCGGCGACCGGCACGCGCCGGTTCAGCAGAACCAGCAGTCCGAGCACCGCCACCGAGGCGGCGATCCCGGCTTCGACCGCCGGCAGCTCGACTCCCGCCATGCCGAGCACGGCGCCGCCTGTCAGCATGACGATGAAGGCCGTCGGCAACAGCCAGATCGCGCGCCCGCCATTCTGCGCCGCCCAGACGCCGACCGCCAGCATGGTCAACAGATGATCGATGCCGGTCAGCGGGTGGAGGAGCCCCTGCAGGAACATCGCGTCCCCGGCATGGCCGGGATGGGCGGCGGCCGGCAGGGCCAGCGTCGCCGTAAGGACACCGGCGAGGCCGGCGGATAGCAACCTGTTCATCGAAACAAACTCCCGTGGGATTCTCGGTCGGCCCTGTCGCCGCGGTCAGGCGAGCAGGGAAGCCTTCAAGTGCCCTCTCCCGGCCTCCGCCTCGTCGACCTGGCGAAGCAGGTCGAGGGTGACCCGTGCGTCGGCCTCGTCGATGCGGGAAAGAGCGAATCCAAGATGGACCAGGACCCACTGTCCGATCTGGTCGGACAGGTCGTCGCCCGGTTCGGTGATGCAGGAAAGGTTGACCTCCCGCCTTTCGCCCAGGATGTCGGCGATGGCGAGCATCCGTCCGGCATCGGCGATGGCGATGATCCTGGCGGGTACTCCAAGGCACATGGCAGGGTTCCTTGCTGCGGTGGTCTTCGCCGCGGTTACGCCACTTCCAATTCGACCAGCGTCAGGTCGTCGCCGCCGCGGGGGGACAGGCGCAGGCCGCCGCAGGACGGGCAGGGGGAGAGGCGGGTCGCAACCTCCCGTTCGCAGGCGCAATCCTCGCACCAGACCAGACCGGGCGGTTGCCGGATGTCGACCGTCGCGCCATCGGCCAGCGTGTCGCGTCTGACCACGTCGAAGGCGAAGCGCAGAGCCTCCGGATCGACGCAGGCGAACCGCCCGACCGCCAGCCCGATCCGCGTGACCCGACGGAAGGCATGGCGCTGGGACTCCTCCTGCAGCACTTCCAGCAGCCGTTCGCACAGTGACAGCTCATGCATCGTCCTTCTCCGCCTTGGGAGCAGGCAGTCGCGAGCCAACGGCTTCGGGACCTGCGTGAATAACGTCCGGTGGGATCCCCTCGCGCACTTGGCGTGTCATCGCCAGGAGTGCGGCAATGACGGATCGACGGCATGCCGATCGGCCGATGGGATGTCCAGACTGTCTCTAAGGAATATCACTGCCAGAGGAGTGCTGTAAACGACAAATTGGGGAATGGAAGTTCAAATGATTTGGAAAGACCTTTCGATAATTGATTTCGATGACCTGATAAGTGGATACTATATTGGAGATTCCATTGATTATTTTGCAGTGGGCCGGAATGTCGCATGTCCTTCTGTGACGACTGAGTGCAGAGTCGATCGGCGGGCGCCTGCCTGCCCCTGTCGTCGGGATCGATGCTCCAGAACCGTCGGCACCGGCAGTCCGCTGTGGCGGACCGTTCGGGCGGCGTCCGCGCCCTTCCCTCCGCACATGTCGCCACAGCCAGGGTTTCGGCCACGTCATGGACCATGCAACCGCCGGTACGGCTCCGCTCATAGCCGCATGCTCAACGCCGCTTTCCCTCGCCCGGTCCCTTTGCCATGGCGGTACCCGGCTGGTTCCGGCGACCGTCTGCACTGCAACGGGCATCGACCGCCGCGAGGAAACGATCGTCGACGAGGTGCCGGTCGGGCTGGTCTATGCCGACGATCTCTTCGCCGTCATGCTGGCGACACCGACCGACCTTGAGGACTTCGCCACCGGCTTTTCCCTCAGCGAGGGGATCGTCGGCAGCACCGAAGAACTGTCGGTTACCGCCATCGACGAATTGGCGGATGGAGTCCGCATCCGCATGCAGCTGCCGGTGGAACGGCTCGCCGCCCTGCTGCGGCGCAAGCGCAACCTGATGGGCGGGTCCGGCTGCGGTCGCTGCGGCACCGACAGCTTCGCGGAGACGCTGCGGCCGCTCGATCCCGTCCGTTCCACTGCCCGCATCGCGCCCGATGCGATCCGCCGCGCCATGGCGGCTTTGCCATCGGGGCAGACTCTGAACCGGCAGACCGGCGCTGTCCATGCCGCTGGATTCGCCCGTTCCGACGGTGAACTGGTGGCGGTGCGCGAGGATGTCGGGCGTCACAATGCGCTGGACAAGCTGATCGGTGCGCTGGCCCGTGCCGGAACCGATCCAACGGCTGGCTTTGTCGTGGTGTCGAGCCGCTGTTCCTTCGAGATGGTCCACAAGACCGCCGCCGCCGGTATCCCGCTGATCGCCGCCATTTCCGCCCCGACCTCGCTGTGCGTTGCCTTCGCCGGGACGGTCGGGGTGGGGGTGGTCGCCTATGTGCGCGATGGCCGTTTCACCATCTATGCGGTGCCCTCACGGGTCGCGCTCCCCGTGTGACCTGCCTATCGCCAATGTTCGGCCGTTGTCGCCGATCCCCCAGACCGCGCAGAGGGCAGGGCAGGCTTGCCAAGTGGTCATACCAGTTGACGATATGTCGCGCCCTCTTGCTGCAATGCAGCATGCTAAGGGAAGGGACGGGAGACGCGCCGGGATCGGCCCGTCCACGCTTTCCCCGAGGAGTGTTTTTCTAATGCATCACGATGTATCCTCCCACCGTTGGTCCGTTGCCCCGGCCCAACGTGCGCTCGACCATGAACCGCTCGCCGCCGATGTCCATGCCGCCTTTGCCCGGGTGGCCGACCGCCTGCGTGGCGAGGCGAGCGCGTTTGCGCGGCGCATGGCCGAGGACGGGACGGTCGAATTGGTGGACCGGGAGGGTGGGGTGCAGGTGCTCTACCGCTCGCACCATGGCGAAGACGCGGGCGAAGGGCTGCACCGGCTGATCGGCGACTTCGACCTGCACCTGACGCATGACGGCCGGGTGGCGATCCACATGCGGATCCGCGGCGATGTGCCGCCGGCCGAGATTCTGGACTTCGACCGCGCGACGGCAGAACATTTCCGGACCCGGCTGCATGCGTTCGAGACCGGCTGTCGCCGTCTTCCCACCGCATGCGCCGCCTGAAGGGGTTCGGCCAAGCCCGTCAAGCGGGCTTTCTTGCGGACTGTGGCCGTCGGGGCGGGCCAACGCATTCGCCCGCCTGCGGCGCGGAGGAGAGAACATGTCCATGGACAAGGAAGTGATCGTCGCGGCACTGCGTTATGCGGCGGAGCTGCATGACGGCACCTACCGGCCCGACCGGGCGCGCACGCCCTTTGTCACGCACCTGTCGGAAACGGCGGAACTGGTTTCGCAGGCCGGCGGTTCGCCGGCGGAGATCGCCGCCGCCTGGCTGCACGATGCGGTCGAGGATGGGCTGACCACGGTCGCGGACCTTGCCAAGCGCTTCGGGCAGGAGGTCGCCGATCTGGTCGCGGCGGTCAGCGACGCGCCGGAGGATGTCGGCAAGGCGATTGCCGAGCGCAAGGCGATCCAGGCCGCCCGCCTCGCCGGCGCCCCGGAGGGGGCCAAGCGCATCAAGCTGGCCGAGCAGATCTCGATCCTGCAGGCATTGGCGGTCGGACGCCCGCTGTCCTGGAGCGTCGAGCGGGCCGAAGCCTATGTCGAGGGCTCCCGCCTTGTCGCCGAGGCCTGCGCCGCCGCCAGCCCGTTGCTGGCCGAGCGCTACGCCGCAGCGCTGGCCGGGGCGACGCACTGACGGTTTCACGGTCAGAAGGCTGACGAGCGCCAGAGCCAGACCAGACCGGCGACCGCACCCGCTGCCAGCAAAACCAGCACCAGGATGATGGCAAGCGCGGTGCGGCGGTCTTTCGCCGCGCGCTGTTCGGCCTCGCGCCGCTTCTTCAGCAGATATTGCTGTTCCGGGCTGAGGAAGCGGCCGGCGGCGGCGTCGGGTGTGGCCATGAAGCGGACCCTGCCGCGGCCGTTGGGAGTCTTGCCCACGGCAGCCGCCGTTCCCCTGACCGTGGTCGCCAGTCCACCCGGGGCCGATCCGCTCTTCGACGGCCGGCCAAGGTCGATGGGATCGGTCGCCCCGGCTCCGCGAGCCGCGGTCAGCTGCCGGCCCTTGCGCTTGCGCGGCAGTTTCCGCCGTCTGGTCGCCATATGTCACTCCCCGCTCTCGATCCTTCACCGCGGCGGCGAGCATAGCCGCCCTGCCGGTCCGGCGCAGCCATTCACAAGACGATCTCCGGAAAGTTACATAAGCCCATGCGGATGGGGGCGTGCCAACCCAAAATCCGCCTGCTCCGGGCAACCGGCATCTCCGCCCCCACCGGCAAGGCGGGAGCGGAAACGGCAACTGCCTGGGGATTCGGTCACCAGGCCGGCAGGATGGCGCCCTTGAACCGGCTTTCCATGAAGTCGCGGACCTCCTTGGACTGGTAGGACTCGACCAGCGTCTTCAGCGCCGGCCGGCCCTTGTCCTTTTCCCGCGCGGCGACGAAGTTGCCGTAGGGATTGCCTTCGCGCGGCTCCTGGATCAGCGCGTCCTTCGACGGGGTCAGGCCGGAGTTCACCGCATAATCGGTGTTGATGATCGCCGCGTCGAAATCCTCCAGCGCGCGGGGAAGCTGCGCCGCCTCCAGTTCCACCAGCTTCAGGTTCTTGGGATTCCCAGCGATGTCGAGGATGCTGGGCGACAGGCCCTTGCCGTCCGCCAGCGTCAGCAGCCCGTTCGCCGCCAGCAGGTTCAGGGCACGGCCGCCGTTGCTGGGGTCGTTGGGGATGCCGATGGTGGAACCGGGCTTCAGGTCGGTGATCGACTTGATCTTGCGGGAATAGAGCCCCATCGGCTCGACGATGGTGTAGCCGATGGGCACGATCCTGTAGCCGCGCGCGGCGATCTGGGCGTCCAGATAGGGTTTGTGCTGGAAGGCGTTGGCATCGAGATCGCCGGCGTCCAGCGCCGCGTTCGGGATGTTGTAGTCGGAGAAGGTGATGAGTTCGACGGTCAGGCCCTTGCCGGCCGCAACTGTCTTCGCCACCTCGGCGATCTCCTCCTCCGCGCCGCCCATGACGCCGAGCTTCACTGTTTCCGCCGCCCGTGCGATCTGCGCCGTAAAAAGGGCGAGCGCGATGCCGCCGGCCAGCCCGGTCCACAGCAGCGCCCGGCGCAGCGGTGACGTCTTCTTGCCTTGCATGTCGATTCCTTACTTTTCTGGTCCGGCCGCAACGGGCCGTTTGGTCGACGCTGCGGCGCTGCCAGATAGCCCGACCGGACGCGGCCTAGCGCATGCAATTTCCGACGATCTGGTAGCAGAGTGTGGGATCGCGCCTGTCATTGTAGCGGACAGCGGCGACCCTCCCGCCATGCAGTTCGATGGTGGCTTCACAACTGTAGGTGCGGGACCATGTCGTCACGTCGGGCTGCCACAGCATCGGTCCGCGCGGGCCGAGCCAGGGGCTGGCCTCCCAATCCACATCGCGGTCGACCAAGGTCTGGCGGCGGGTGTAGACCAGATATTCCGCATCGCCGGAGACGACGGAGCGCTCCGGCACACCGGCGCAGGACAGCAGGTTGCCCTTGCTCATCCCGACCATAGCTGCTGGCGCGCGCAACGCCAGCTCGGCCTGCGGATTGGCGCAGGAGGCGGCCAGCAGGGCCGAGGCGGCGACGATCCCGCAGCGCCAGGCCCACAAGATGTGCAGACGGCCGGTCGCCATGTCTGGTCCTTCCTGATGATGTGCAAAGGAACGGGTCATCCCTTCAGATAACCTGTCCCACCGGATGCACAACAGCGGTCAGCCGAGAACGGTGTCGTACAGCAGCTTCAGGTTCAGCACGACGATCAGGCCGGCGACGATCCAGGACAGGCCGGCTACCCAGCCGGGGACGGTGAAGCGGCCCATCTTGCCGCGGTCGGTGACGAAGCGGACCAGCGGGATGACGGCGAAGGGAAGCTGCATCGACAGCACGACCTGACTGAAGACCAACAGCTGCGCCGTGCCGCTTTCGCCATAGAGCGCCGTCACCAACACCACCGGGATGATGGCAAGGCCGCGGGTCAGCAGCCGGCGCATCCAATGGGGCAGGCTCAGGCGCAGAAACCCTTCCATCACGATCTGACCGGCCAGCGTCGCCGTCACGGTGGAGTTGAGGCCCGAGGCCAGCAGCGCCACCGCGAACAGGGTGGAGGCGATGCCGAACCCCAGCAGGGGCGACAGCAGCTCGAACGCTTCGCCGATTTCCGCCACGTCGGTATGGCCGCTGCCGTGGAAGACGCTGGCCGCCAGGATCAGGATGGCGGCGTTGACGAACAGGGCCAGCATCAGGGCGATGGTGCTGTCGACGGTGGCCCAGGTGATGGCGTCGCGCCGGCCCTCCTCCGTGCGCGGATAGGCGCGGGTCTGCACGATGGAGGAGTGCAGGTAGAGGTTGTGCGGCATCACCGTGGCGCCGAGGATGCCGATGGCGACATAGAGCATGCCGGGGTTGGTCACCACCTGCGTGGTCGGGACGAAGCCGTGCAGCACGGCGGCGACCGGGGGGGAGGCGGCGATGATCTGAACCAGGAAGCAGCCGGCGATGACCGTCAGCAGGGCGACCACGAAGGCCTCCAGATAGCGGAAGCCCCGCTGCATCAGCAGCAGCACCAGGAAGGCGTCGAGTGCGGTGAGCAGCGCGCCGCCGATCAGCGGGATGCCGAACAGCAGGTTCAGCGCGATGGCGGTGCCGATGACCTCGGCAAGGTCGCAGGCGATGATCGCCGCCTCGCACGCCGCCCACAGCACCAAGGTGACCGGACGCGGATAATGGTCGCGGCAGGCCTGCGCCAGATCGCGCCCGGTGACGATGCCCAGCCGTGCCGACAGCGATTGCAGCAGGATCGCCATCAGGTTCGACAGCATGATGACGGACAGCAGCGTGTAGCCGAACTGCGACCCGCCGGCGAGGTCCGTCGCCCAGTTGCCGGGGTCCATATAGCCGACCGACACCATATAGCCCGGCCCGGCGAAGGCCAGCAGCCGGCGCAGCCACAGGCCGCCCTGCGGCACCGCGACGGAGGCATGGACCTCCGGCAGGCTCGGCCGGATTTCCCCGTCCGGACCGGAATATCTCCAGGCTCCGTGGGGCGGCACGGCGGCTTCGGCTTCCGACATCGGCGTGACTCCCGGCCAAAATGCGAACTGGTATCAATCAAGTATGTATCGGGACAACGAGTATGCAAGGTGCTATACTTTCCGAACCCGAACTTTTTGCGGAAGGGTGGGGCGTGTCTGACAGAACTGCGGATCTCCCCGATGCCGAACTCCATGCCGAGGGATTCCGCAAGACGCGGGAGGCCCAGCGGGCCGCCCTGGCCGAGGATTATGTGGAGCTGATCGCCGATCTGATCGAAAGCGGGCAGGAGGCGCGGCAGGTCGACATCGCCGCAAGGTTGGGGGTTGCACAGCCGACCGTCGCCCGCATGCTGGACCGGCTGGCGGCCGACGGGCTGGTCTATCGCAAGCCCTACCGGGCGGTGTTCCTGACCGAGGCCGGCCGGCGGATCGCCGAGGAAAGCCGGGAACGCCACCGGACGGTGGTTGCCTTCCTCCGCTCCCTCGGCGTCAGCGCCGACACGGCGCGCATCGACGCCGAGGGCATCGAGCACCATGTCAGCGCCGAGACGCTGGACGCCTTCCGACGCGCGCTGGCGCAGGCGGGTTGAGCCGCGTTCAGTCGGCCAGACCGTTGTCGATGGCGATGCGGATCAGGGCGCGGGTGCTGTCGGCGCCCAGCTTGTCCTTGATCTGGGTGCAGGTGTTGGCCACCGTCTTCTGGCTGATCCCCAACCGGTCCGCGACGGCTGCCGCGGTCAGCCCGCGTCCAACCAGAGCCAGGATCTCCCGTTCGCGCTGGGTCAGGGTGGCGAGCGGGTCGGAGGGCGGCGACAGGGTCATCAAGGCCAGGTCGCGGGCAAGCCCGCTGTCCAGATGGATGCGTCCGGCCAGCACCGTGCCAATCGCGGAAGCCAGACTGTCCGGTGCGTCGTTCTTGGTGACATAGCCTCTGGCACCGGCCTTCAGCGCACGGGCGGCAATGGCTGGATCCTCGTGCATACTGAAAATCAGGACAGGCACCGTCGGGCTTTCCTCCCGGATGGTGTGCAGCACGGCCATGCCGCCGCCGTCACCTGGAATGTTGAGGTCGAGAACGACGACATCCGGCTGCTCTGCCCGCCACAGGGCAAGCGCGCTGCTCACATCCTCTGCCTCGACCACGCGGCCGAGTGCCGCTTCGGCCAGCAGGCGTTGGCAGCCGGCCCGGACGATGGGATGGTCGTCGACCAACAGGATGGTGCGGGTCATGTCATTCGCTCCAATGTTGCCGGAGATGATGCGGAGAGGGCTTGGCGGGGCAGACGGGCCGACACCTGGGTGCCGCCGCCTGCCGCGGCTCCGATCGACAGGACTCCGCCCAGGGTGCGGACCCGTTCCGCCATGCCGGAAATACCGAAGCCGCTCTTTCCTGCCTCGTCACCGTCCGGCAGGCCGGGTCCGTCATCGGCGACGATGATCTCCACCGTCTCCGGATCGATGCGCAGCTTGACGGAGATGGCTGACGGCTTGGCATGGCGAAAGGCGTTGACCAGCGATTCCTGCACCAACCGGTAGACGGTCAAGCGCAGCACCTCGTCGCAGCCATCCAAATCCGCCACCGCCGATGCCGGTTCGATGGCGAGGGCCAGGGCGACATCGGGCGCCGCC
>NZ_BADK01000462.1 GCF_000333595.1 Azospirillum sp. B506 | reverse complement strand
GTAGGCGGCGAGGATGGCGGACAGCAGGTCGATGCGCTCGGCCGGCGTGGTCCGCGAGAAGCTCTCGAAGGCCTTGCGGGCCGCGGCGACCGCGAGATCGACATCGGTCGCGGTGCCGAGCGCCACCTGGGCGACTGGCTCTTCCGTTGCCGGATCGATCACATCGATCAGACGGGAGCCTTGCGGCTGCACCCATTGTCCGTCGATGTAGAACCGGGTGGTATCAACCATGATCGTCATCCATGAGAAAGGGAACTGGAGGGAGCCTGGATCGCGGCACCTTTCACCAGCGCCCGGGACCGGGAGCGGGCAAAGGCGGCGGCGGACAGCAGCAGGACGATGCCGCCCTCGGTGGCGACGGCCCCGTAACCGCCGAGGAAGTCGATGGTGTAGCCGGCCAGCATCGGACCGAGCGCCGCACCGCCGCCGATGATCATATTCGACAGGATCACCATGTTGCCATCGTCGTCGCTGTCGGCCAGCGACGCCAGCAGCAGCGGCAGCAGGAAGGACCACAGCACCTGCAGCAGGACGATCACGGCGGCGAAGACCCTATGGTCGGCGACGAACTCGATCGCTCCCAGGCACAGCACCAGCAGCAGGTAGCTGGCGATGACGAAGCGGTTGTGATGGGCCTTGCCGCCGACATGGGAGGCGAGGACCGAGCCGAGGATGCCGGCGGTCATCGCCAGCGACGACAGCATGCCGATCCCGGCGTCGGTGAAGCCCAGCTCGGCCCCCGGGATGCCGACGAAGGCCCAGGCGCCGCCGACCGCGACGTAGAAGCCGAAGATCGCCACCAGGGTCCAGCGCGCCGCCTTCAGGTTGTGCCGCTCGCCGCCGCCGCTGAGCGACGGCAGCAGGCCGTTGCCGAAACCGGCGATCACCGCCAGCGACAGCAGCGCCGCCGCCGCGAGGCAGCCATAGATGCCGCCGATGCCGGTGTGGACGAACAGGTCGGGCAGATAGAGCAGGCCGACCGCCGCCGCCACCGTCTGGCCGCCGCTCCAGTAGGCGAAGGCCTTCGGCGGGTTGGCCGACCGGGCAGCCGACACCAGCGCCACCACCGACAGGACGCCGCCCGCCGCACCGGCGACGATGCGCGCCGGCAGGAACAGATCCACCGACGTGACCAGGGACGAGGCGACGTTGGCGAGGATGAAGAAGACGGTCGCCAGCAAGGCCACGGTGCGCGGCGACAGGGTGCGCAGCAGGCGCATGGCCGGGAAGGAGACCAGCGAGGCGCCGGCCAGTTCGCATCCCATGATCAGGCCGATGGTTCCCGCCGACCAGTCGAGCTGGCCGGCCATCTGGCCGGTGACCACTGGCGAGACGAGGAAGCTGTAGGGGCCGACGATGCCGAACAGCGTGATGGCGGCGGTCGACAGGGCGCCGTCCTGCGGCGCACTGGAGTCGACTGATGTGGACGAATTGGAGATGGGCGAATTGGACATGGGGGGCGGCACTCTCTCGATGGGGGAGTCGGGAGCACCGGGACTCCGGCCGCAGCCGGTCGGCCCGGGTGCTGCGAGGCGGCGGGAAAGAAGCCGATGAGAGAGATCCGGCGGCCAGGGGGCCGCAATGGATCCTGTCCTCAGCGGATCGCCGAACGCAGTCCGGGGAGGCTGCATGCCGGTCCGGCCCGGAGCTTCCGCGCAATCGGGAGAGGGGGGATGGCTGCGAAAGACCGAAGGGTCGAAGACCTCATGATGTGTCTCCCAAAAACTGTCTGCTCAGCTGCCTGTTCAGTGGCATTCGCTGTCGCCGCGGCCGCTCTGGATGGCGGACGGGCCGGAATGTCCTTGCCGTGGTTCGTCCGCCGGATCGTTGCCGGGGACGGGGACTCCCTGCCCCCTGGGGACAGGATAGACCCGGACGCGAAGCGGTGCGACCGCTCCTTGATTGTGGTTCGCAAAGGAGCCCGGAGAGCCGTCGAACCGCGGTCTCCGTAAAAATCTGGTCGTTTGACCAAATCGTTTGACCAACATGCAGAGGGGGTGCTATCGGTGTCAAGCGAAACATGAACAAAAAATGGCGCCGCCCGCTGGTCGGGCAGGACGCACATCCCCCGGCAGGTCCGGGGAGCTGACAGGCAGGCAGCCCGGCAGACGGGCGGATCGACAAGGGATTCACGATGATGACTGACGAGAGGACTGGACCGCCGGCTCCCTGGCAGATGGATGCCACGGACCTCGCCGCCCGGATCGCCCGGGGGGAGCTGTCCGCCCTGGAAGCGGCGCGGAGCTGCCTGGAGCGGCTGGACGCGGTCAACCCGGCGATCAACGCCCTGGTGGGCGATCTCGGCGCGAGTGCGCTTGAGCAGGCCGAACGGGCCGACCGGCTGGCGGAGGCGGGCGAGCCGCTCGCTCCGCTGCACGGCGTGCCGGTCACCACCAAGATCAATGTCGATCAGGCCGGCGTCGCCACCACCAACGGCGTTGCGACCTTCACCGGCCTGATCGCCGAGACCGACAGCCCGCCGGTCGCCAACTGGCGCAAGGCCGGCGCCGTCTTCATCGGCCGGACCAACGCGCCGCCCTTTTCCGTGCGCTGGTTCACCGACAACGAGCCGCATGGCCTGACCCTCAACCCCTGGGATCCCGCCCGCAATGTCGGCGGGTCCAGCGGCGGGGCCGCCGCCGCGGTCGCCACCGGCATCGGCCCGCTGGCCCATGGCAACGATCTGGCCGGCTCCGCCCGGCTGCCCGCCAGCGCCTGCGGCATCTACGGCATGCGCCCGACCACCGGCCGGGTTCCCGCCTTCAACCCGACCGGCAAGGGCGAACGCTCGCTCTGCCTGCAGATCGGCTCCTCGCAAGGGGTTCTGGCGCGCTCGGTGCGCGACATCCGCCTGGGGCTGGAGACGATGGCGGTGCGCGACCCGCGCGATCCGCTGTGGGTGCCGGCGCCGCTGGCGATGGACGG
>NZ_BADK01000463.1 GCF_000333595.1 Azospirillum sp. B506 | reverse complement strand
CTCCGCCCCGAAGCGCCATTCCAGATTGCCGCCATAGATGACGTCGGTGTTGCTGTTCCTGTCGCTCTTCAGGCGGAACAGGTCGGCATGGACTGGTGCGATGTCGAACTTGGCGACGGCGGTGCCGGTGTTCCAGCCGCGGCGCGGCCCCAGCCAGTAGCTGCCCTGCCGTTGCGAATCCAGTGTGCCGTCGCCGATGATGAAGCTGTCGCCGATCACGAAGTTCTGGCGGCCATAGGCGAGATCGACGGCATCCTTGCCCAGGCTGGACAGCAGGTCGCCGCTTTTCCAGCCGACATAGAGGTTGTCGAGGTCGGTGCGGCCCTGGCGGCCCTGGGTGAAGCCGCCGGCATCGCCGTCGCCGCCCGTCCCGCTGGACACCGCCCGCACGCCGCTGTAGAGGGTGCCGGCGCTTTCGGTGGCGTAGGTCAGCTTCAGGCTGGGGGCGATGTAGCCTTCGACCCAGTTGCGGTCCTTCTGGACCTTGCCGTCGGGCGTGACCACCCCGGCCCCGAGATTGGCGTTCTTGACGGCGATGGCGCCGAGGCCGGCGGTCAGGCCGCCGTCCAGCGTGACGCCATTCCGCTCATACAGCGTCACATCGGCATGGGCGGCGGCGGTCAGCGCCAGCAGGGCGGTGCCAGCCAGGCAGGCGGGCTTGAGCAGGCGCGCACCGATCCGTGGCGCGACGCGCAGGGCGTTGCACATGAAGCACTCTCCGTTCGTGATGTCTTGATTTTTTGCGCCGGTTCGGGCGGAACAGCTTGCTCCGCCCCCGGACTTGGATGTGACCGGTTCAAGCACCTGCGCCAGAACCGTCACTCACACAGAAACGCACATACTCAAACTCAAGGTCAGGCCGAACAGGGTGCAGAAAAAGGCTTTTGCGTCGCGAGGGAAGGGGGCTTTTCGGCAAGATTAGGAAAGGCCGAAGCAAGATACTGGTGGTATCTTGCAAGGTCTTGACGCGAGATTGCCGGAAAGAACCCGACCGCAGCAGCAAAATGGTTTTTCCGCACCCTGCTAAAAATCAGGCGCCGACCAAACCCTTGATCTCGACGAATTCGGCCAACCCGAACTCGGCATATTCGCGCCCGTTGCCCGACTGGCCGTAACCGCCGAAGGGAACGGCCGCCGACCAGGGCGGATCGTTGACATAGACGGTGCCGGCGCGCAGCCGCCGCGCCACCGCCGCACCGTGGGCCGGGTCGCCCGACTGCACATAGCCGGCCAGCCCATAGACGGTGTCGTTGGCGATGCGGATCGCCTCTTCCTCGTCCTTGTAGGTGATGATCGACAGCACCGGCCCGAAGATCTCCTCGCGCGCGATGGTCATCTCCGGCGTGACGCGGCCGAAGACGGTCGGACGGACGAAATAGCCGCGCTCCAGCCCCTCCGGCCGGCCGGTGCCGCCGGCCAGCAGCTCGGCGCCCTCGGCGATGCCGGTCTCGATCAGGCTCTGGATCTTGCGGAACTGGTTGCCGTTCGACACCGGGCCGTGGGTGGTCGCCGGGTCGCGCGGGTCGCCGACCACCGCCTTCGCCGCCGCCTGCTTCGCCAGCTCGGCGACCTGCTCATAGAGCGCTTCCGGCACCAGCATGCGGGTGGGCGCGTTGCAGGACTGGCCGCTGTGCCGAAGCAGCGCTCGACACCGCGGGTCACCGCCTG
>NZ_BADK01000464.1 GCF_000333595.1 Azospirillum sp. B506 | reverse complement strand
CTTGACCATCTCCGGCGTCATGGCGCCCTTGGCCGACAGGCCGACGAACACGTCCGACCCGGCCACCGCCTCTTCCAGCGTGCGCTTGTCGGTGTCGACGGCGAAGGACGACTTCCACTGGTTCATGCCGTTGGTGCGGCCGCGATAGACCACGCCCTTGGTGTCGCACAGGATGATGTTTTCACGTGAAACACCCATCGTGCAGAACAGCTCGGCGCAGGCGATGCCCGCCGCGCCGGCGCCGTTCACCACCATCTTCACCTCTTCGATCTTGCGGCCGGTAATGTCGCAGGCGTTGATCAGGCCGGCAGCGGCGATGATCGCGGTGCCATGCTGGTCGTCATGGAAGACCGGGATGTCCAGCAGCTCGCGCAGCCGCTCTTCGATGATGAAGCAGTCCGGCGCCTTGATGTCTTCCAGATTGATGCCGCCGAAGCTGGGGCCGAGGAAGCGCACGCAGTTTACGAACTCGTCGACGTTCTTGGTGTCGACCTCCAGGTCGATGCCGTCGACGTCGGCGAAGCGTTTGAACAGCACCGCCTTGCCTTCCATCACCGGCTTGCCGGCGAGCGCCCCCAGGTCGCCCAGGCCCAGCACCGCGGTGCCGTTGGAGATGATGGCGACGATGTTGCCCTTGGCCGTGTAGTCGTAGGCGAGCGACGGATCCTCGGCGATGCGCAGGCAGGGCGCGGCGACGCCGGGCGAATAGGCCAGCGCCAGATCGCGCTGGGTGGTCAGCGGCTTGGTCGGGGTGATTTCCAGCTTGCCGGGCCGGCCGCTCGAATGGAGCAGCAGGGCCTCTTCGTCGGTGACGCGCTTGGTGTCGGACATGGATGTCGTGTTCCTCAACGGAGTGCATAGCCCGTCGGTCTTCATTGATGCCCTTTTGGGCGGTGCGCTGCCGACGGTGGGGTCGCGATGGTACACGCCGCACGCGCAACTCGCCAAGCCTCCATCACCCGGTTTTTGTACGAATCATGCATTTTTTTGAAGATTGAAGACAGATTCAGTTGAGATTACGTCCTATCTGCTCCGCTTGCGTTGCATNGCCCCGGCGGTTGGGAAGGGCAGGCCGCGGCTGCTACCATGCGGCACAATCCTGCAATCCGC
>NZ_BADK01000465.1 GCF_000333595.1 Azospirillum sp. B506 | reverse complement strand
AGATGGCTGCCGACCAGTTGGTCCAGGGCGGCCGGGTCCTGCCGCTCGTGCCAGCGGACGGCCAGCTCCTGCTCCTGTTCCGGCGTCAGATACTGATACTTGCGGGCGTCCTGCAGATAGAGCTGCATCGGTTCGGCAGAGCGGGGTTCGGCAGGGCGGGTTTGAGCGGTACGGGTGGTCTCGGTCGTGTGGGTTTCAGCATTTCGCTGCATGGTGTCTCTTTTTCTCCCAGCCGACGGGAGCGGCGCCGCGGGTCAAGACCCAGGCGTTGTTCGGGTCGGTCCTGTTGAGGGGCGGTTTTTGGTTCGTTGCGTTGCCGGCATTCGACGCTGCCGGACGGCGTGCACCGGGCTCGGTGCAGGAACGGGTAGAGATCGGGCCTCTCCAGCCCGGCGGGCGGCGCCGCAGCCGGGGAAGGGGGTCACAGCGGCCAGCACGCCGCAGGGCCGGAGAGGAACGGCAGGGCCACGCGATCAGCGCAGCCGAACCGGTGGAAACATCAGGGGCATAGGGGCGAAAGCCAGTCTATCGGGGCCGGCGCCATCAGCGGCGCAACAGGCTCTATATAGGAATTGTCACAACGCATAAAAGGGGCGCCCAGGCGAATTTTCCTGGCACCCCAACTGAATTTCGGTTCCCGCCACTTTTCGCGGGAACGCTCAGGAAAATAGGAGGTGCCGTCACGGCTTTCAACCCCCGAACTGTTCATCGAACATCTTTCGATTTTCGACGGATAATCGCAAGACAATTGACCAACTACGAGCAGGATTAATTTATATATATCCATATATAAAAAACATATAGAAAGCCTAATCGTTATCAATCAACAATATCTGAACGATATTTTTATGATGTCACTTGCAGTCTTACCTCGTCTGCGCTTACCGTCAGCGTGTTTCCAGCATCCACCGACCCGAGGCTAGAGCCGATATGCTTGAAGACATCGTCATCGATACTCCTGTCGACCGGCCGCACTCTTCCGGGCAAGCCTCCGGCCGTGCGCCGTCCCAGCCTCTGCGCGTCGCGGTTCTGTGGAAAACGCCGAATCTCGGCCTCTATTCGAACACCGCCTTTGACGACCTGTACAACGGCATTGGGCACAACAATGGCAACCTCGCCTTCGTGCATTCTATCTGCAGCCACATCACCAATCCGGTGAAGCATTTCAGCTGGGGCTCCTCGGCGGAGACGTTGCGGAACAACGCCGACATCATCGTCATCCCCTGCGCCAACCAGCTGGGCCGCCACACCGATTACGGCCAGATGGCGGAGAATCTGGAGAAATCCGGCCTGCCCATCGTCGCCATCGGTCTCGGTGCCCAGGCGAACAGCTACGACCACGACATCGAACTCAGCGCCGGCACGCTGCGCTGGGCGCAGGTGATCGCGGCCTCGAACCCGTCGTCGGCCAGTTCGCCCAACATCTACACCCGCGGTGCCTTCACCACCGCGCAGCTGGACAAGCTGGGCATCACCGGTTCGCTGCCCGGCGGCTGCCCGTCGCATTTCCTCAATCAGGCGCCGGGTCTTGGGCGGAAGATCCACGCCAACTGGTCGGCGCTCGACCTGCCGCGCTCGATCACGGTGGCCGGCGGACATCAGGCCTGGGTCAAGACTCGCGAGATCGAACACCAGCTGATCGCGCTGATGATGGATCCCATCGCCCCCGGCCAGTACATTGTCCAATCGATGGGTGAGATGATCCGCGCCTCGCGCGGGTTGTTCGACAGCATCGACCCGCATGCGCTGAAGGAAATCCACCGTCACACCGTGCCGCATTACTCCTTCGAGGAGTTCAAGGCCTGGTGCCGCAACTACATGCGCTCCTATTATGATGTGCCGGCCTGGATGGATACCCTGCGCCAGCAGGATTTGACCATCGGCTGCCGCTATCACGGGGTCGCGCTGGCGATCCAGGCGGAGCGGATGGGCCTGACTGTGACCATCGACTCCCGCACGCGCGAGCTGTGCGAAAACACCGGCGTGCCCTATGCCGACGCCGCCGACCTGACGATGCCGCTGACCCGCAGCCGACTGAAGTCGCTGATCGCGTTCGATCCCGACGCCTATGACCGCCACCGCGCGGAATCGGCCGCCCGCTATCTGGACTTCCTGGTCGCCAACCGGCTGCGGCCGGCAGCCTTCCTGAAATCCATCGCGAACGGCAAGTGACGGTAAGAGCCGCCATGTTCCGCCGGACCGCCGCCCTCGCGTTCACGCTGGGCATGGTCGCCACGCAGGCCGCCACGCAGGCCGATGCCCTGACGGTCAGGACAGTGGGAGAGCCGGAGACGGTCACCTCCTGGCAACGCGACGCCTGCGCCGAAAGCGACGCGCCGGACACCCCGGCGCGCGCCTTCCGGGATGCGGGCGGCACGGTGCACCTGATCGCCTCGCACTCCACCGCGCGGGCGCTGACCGGCCCGTCACTGGATGCCGTGCGGCCGAATTGCCGGGTGATCTTCCAGGGCCATGCCCAGGACGATCCGCGCCTGCATGACGACCGCAGCTGGATCTCGTCCTTCTACACGCCGGATGGTACCACCGTCTTCGCGCTGGTCAGCAACGAGTTCCACGCCCAGAAGCGGCGTGCCCTCTGTCCGTCCGGCGAATACATGCGCTGCTGGCGCAACAGCATCACCTCCGCCATTTCCAGCGACGGCGGGGCAAGCTTCCGGCTGAGCGCCCCACCGCCGAACCACACGGTGGCGACCCTGCCCTATCCCTACAGCGGCGATGTCGGCCAGCGCACCGGCTATTTCGCACCCAGCAACATCGTCCGCAACGGCGACCACTGGTACGCCTTCCTGTGGGCCGAACGGTTCGGGGCGCAGCAGCGCGGCGCCTGCCTGATGCGGACCGACAATCTCGCCGATCCGCGCGCATGGCGCGGCTGGGACGGCAAATCCTTTTCCGTCCGCTTCGTCCGCGAAACCCAGGCCGGAGACCCGCCGGAGGCCCATGTCTGCGCGCCGGTCGCCCCCGATGTGCTGCAAGGCACCGTGCGCAGCATCGTCCGCCACCGGGCGAGCGGCCTGTTCATCGCTACGCTGGCGATGACCCGGGACGGCCAGACCGGTGTCTGGACCGCCACCTCGCCGGATCTGGTGAACTGGTCGAAGCCGCAGCTTCTCCGGGCGGCCCCCTTGCTGTTCCGCTACGGCTGCGGCGACGCGGCGGCCTTCGACTATCCGGCCCTGCTCGACCCCGGCAGCCAGAGCCGCAATTTCGAGGATGTCGGCAAGTCCGCCTACGTCTACATGACGCGGCTGAACCTGGACAAATGCAGGATCACCTGGAACCGCGACCTCGTCCGCATGCGGGTGGAGATCGACGGCGGCTGATCCGGCAGATCCGGTGCCGGCACAAAGCCGTTGCCAAATGTCCGCGTCCAACCGATCTGTCGGTTTGACCCTGATTGAGGAACGGTGCCATGCCGGACGGCGATCCCTTCGACCTCCAGCGCTTCGTCACGGCGCAGGACCCGGTCTTCGCGACCGTGATCGACGAATTGCGCAATGGGCGGAAGCGCAGCCACTGGATGTGGTTCATCTTCCCACAGCTGCGCGCCCTCGGCCGCTCCCCCACCGCGCAGTTCTATGGCATCGCGTCGATGGACGAGGCGCGGGCCTATCTGGCCCACCCGGCCCTCGGTCCCCGGCTGGTCCAGGCGACGGAGACCGTCCTGTCCGTGCGGGAGCGGACGCTTCACGAGATCTTCGGCTCGCCCGACGACCTGAAGTTCCGCTCCTGCATGACCCTGTTCGCCGAGACGGAGCCGGCAGGGAGTCTTTATCGCAAGGCGCTGGACCGCTACTGCGACGGCCGGCCGGACGACGCGACGCTGGCGCTGCTTGGCTGACCGCCGGCCGTCAGGCCAGCAGTTCGCCAAGCTCCAGCCCGCGCTCCCGGCCCAGGCTGTCCAGCATCGCCAGCGTCGCGCCGTCCAGCGGAATGCCGTCGGCCAACCGCTGCCGGCGGGTCCGGCTCTCCGGTTCGCCCGGCATCTGGATGGCGTCGGCCCCCTGCGCCGTCGGGGTGTCGCGGACATAGGCGACCAGATCGTCCAGATCGGCCGCCCATTGGGCGTTGCCGCCGCGCGCCGGGTCGAAGACGATGGCGAACATGTTGTTCATCACCCGGCCGGAATTCTGGTGCGACGGCGTGCCCGGCATCGCCGAGGCCAACGCCCCGGCCAGCACGTCGCACATCAGCGCCAGCCCGAACCCCTTGTGCCCGCCGAGCGGCAGCAGGGCGCCGGACGGGTCCTGGAACATCACGGCGGGATCGCGCGTCGGGTCACCCTTGGGGTCGAGCAGCAGACCCGGCGCCATCTCCTGCCCCTTGCCCATGGCGACGCGGCATTTGCCGACGGCAACCGCACTGGTGGCGAAATCCAGGATCAGCGCCGGTGTGGCGTTGGTGGCCGGAACGGCGATGCAGATCGGGTTGGTGCCCAGCCGGGGCCGGGTGCCGTCATGCGGCGCCACCGACGGGCGGGTGACGACATGACGAAGGCCAGCGCGATCAGACCGGATCG
>NZ_BADK01000466.1 GCF_000333595.1 Azospirillum sp. B506 | reverse complement strand
CATGGCGGTGACGTGGGAAGCGAAGTCGCGAGATGGAGCCAATCCCCAAAAGCCGTCTCAGTTCGGATTGCACTCTGCAACTCGAGTGCATGAAGTTGGAATCGCTAGTAATCGCGGATCAGCACGCCGCGGTGAATACGTTCCCGGGCCTTGTACACACCGCCCGTCACACCATGGGAGTTGGCTTTACCCGAAGGTGGTGCGCTAACCCGCAAGGGAGGCAGCCAACCACGGTAAGGTCAGCGACTGGGGTGAAGTCGTAACAAGGTAGCCGTAGGGGAACCTGCGGCTGGATCACCTCCTTTCTAAGGAAGCCGACCTCAGCGGTCCGGCACCTCAGCCACAAAGGCGCATCTCTGCCGCCGCCGGCGCATCCCTTCTCACGGTTCTCGACGCATCTCCAAGCGAGGTGCGGACGGGCTAGTAGCTCAGTTGGTTAGAGCGCGCGCTTGATAAGCGTGAGGTCGGAGGTTCAAATCCTCCCTGGCCCACCATGTTTCAGGCGATGGGGTTCGACCATCGAGGGGGCATAGCTCAGTTGGGAGAGCGCCTGCTTTGCAAGCAGGAGGTCGTCGGTTCGATCCCGTCTGCCTCCACCAGTTTCCTGGTGTTGAGCGTGGAAGATCGGCCGCCCGATTTTGAGGACCGTTGGAAGGAACCACAACACGGCAACGTGAACAGCAACGAGCGCGCAGCGCTCGTTGCTGTGTCCCTAACGGGACGGGATCATGGACAAGTGAAGATGAAGTGCAAGTGACCGAGGACGCTCCTCGGCCGGGCCACAAGCCTGGCTGGGAGTAGCATCGAACGGCGGAAACAGTTGGCCCTGTCGGTCAACTCGCGAGCAGGCTTGTTCCTGCGCGTGGCGCAAGTGTTTTCGTTGGAGTTGAGATCAAGCGTCTGAAGGGCATCTGGTGGATGCCTTGGCACTGAGAGGCGATGAAGGACGTAGCACGTTGCGATAAGCTTCGGGGAGCCGCGAGCAGGCTTTGATCCGAGGATTTCCGAATGGGGAAACCCACCGCGCAAGCGGTATCCCACGCTGAATTCATAGGTGTGGGAAGCGAACCCGGCGAACTGAAACATCTAAGTAGCCGGAGGAAAGGACATCAACCGAGACTCCGCTAGTAGTGGCGAGCGAACGCGGACCAGGCCAGTGATTGCTTCTACATAACCGGAACCGTCTGG
>NZ_BADK01000467.1 GCF_000333595.1 Azospirillum sp. B506 | reverse complement strand
AGGCGACGGATACGGTCCCGGGCGGCCCATCCATCACCATCAGCCTTGCCGACCGCCGTCTGTATCTGACCGGTCCAGATGGTGGCGCCCGCAGCTTTCCCATCGCCATCGGCCGTCCCGGCGTGCCGATTCCCGTCGGTGACAGCAGCATCCGGCGCAAGCGCCGCGATCCGACCTGGCGCCCGACCGCGAATCAGCGGCGCGACAAGCCGTCCCTGCCGCGGGCGGTGCCGCCGGGGCCGAACAACCCGCTGGGCAAATTCGCGCTCGATCTCGGATGGCCGGCCATCGCCATCCACGGCACCAACGATCCGGAGTCGATCGGCACACGGGCCAGCGGCGGCTGCTTCCGCATGCTGCCGGCGGACATCGAAACCGTTTTCGCGGCGACGGAGGTCGGCACCCCGGTGCGGGTGGTGCGGGAGACGCTGGGCGGAGGCGGTCCGGGAGGCAGTGCGGAGCGCCCGGTCCCACGGCCGGCGAGGACGCTGCCGGCAGCCGCACCGGTGAGGGTCGAGGCTGCACCGCCACCCTTCCCGCCCTCACCTCCGGCGTCGCAACCTGCCTCCCCCGAGCCTGCCGTCGTCATCGTCCTGCCGGAGCCGGAACCGCCGGCAAAGCCCGTTGCCGATCCGCGCTGTTCCACGGTGACGGCGCCGCTGCGGCGGATGATCTGCGACGTCCCGGCACTCGCCCTGCTCGACGGCCGTGCCCGCGGCGCGCAGGACCGCTTCCTGGCCGGTATCGCCGATCCGGCCGCCCGTGCGACGGCAGCCTATGAGCTGATCCAGGACGAGCGCCGCTTCCACGAGCGGATCGCCGCCCTGTGCTGGATCCGCAGCGGCACGGAGGGCGATCCGGCGGTGGCCGCCGCGGCGCAATCCTGCCTGACGACGGCTCTCGACCGGCGGTTGACGGATGTGGCGGAGCGGATTGCGAGCTTGCGCGGCGGGACCAGGCTGGCCGGCGGACCATAGGTGGAAAGGGCGAATCGCACCGTTGCCGGTCGTTGGGGCTTGCCTGGATCCCCCTTGGGCTGCTAACCCGCAGAACCCAACCGTTCGGACAATCCGCCGCCCATGCCGATCGACTAT
>NZ_BADK01000468.1 GCF_000333595.1 Azospirillum sp. B506 | reverse complement strand
GGGACATGCCGCATGAATATTCGCGCAAAAATCCTGTGCGCCAACATCTTGATTGCCGCCTTCCCGATCTGCATGGCTGTCGTTCTGGCCTGGAATGCCGTCGAAACCCTGCAGCAGCGACATCGGACGGAACGGTCGCTCTACGCCTTCGAGGCCACCCTCCAGATCGGTCCCGCGCTGGCAAGCGAGCGCGGGCGCTGGGCGGTTGCGTTCGACAGCGACAAGCCGCTGGACGCCACCACGACCAAGCCGTTGGACGCCGCCGTCGCCGCCACCGATGCCGCGCTGGACAAGGCGAAGGCGCAAATCGAAGCCGCCGGCCTGTCCGTCAGCCCCGTTGTCACCGCGGTCAACCAGTTGAAGGCCGCGCGTACCGCTGCCCGGCAGGCGGCGGAACAGGCAAAATCCGCCCGTCCGGCCAGCATCACCGCCGCAACGGTGGATGCCCTCGCCGCTGCCAACCAGAATGTCGGCAAGGCGATCGACGACACCTACCGCTCCACCACCGTCAACAGCCCGGACCTGTTCGGGCATGTCAATCTGGCGCGCCTGGCGCAGGACATGCGTGACATCGGCGGCGCCCGGTCGGCCTCCGTCGGACTGTTCGTCGCCGGCCTGCCGTTCGGGCCGGACCGTTTGCAGGCTGCGACGGAAATAACCGGCAAGGTCGCCCTGCTGTGGCAGATGATGCAGCAGGCGGTGCTGAACCTCGGCAATCCGCCGGAACTGACCAAAGCACTGGACCATGTGCGCACCACCATGATGACGGAAGGGGAGCAGCGCATTCAAAGCGTGATCGACGCCGCGCGAAAGGGCGCGGCGCCGCCGGTGCCCCTGGCCGACTGGCGCCCCTGGGTGACGCCGATGCTGAACAACATCCTGGTGATGCGGGACGCCGCGCTCGCCGTTGCACATGACCTGAACGGCGACAGCATCGCCGAAGCCTGGACCCAGCTGATTCTCGCCGGCGCGGTTCTGGCCGCGGTCTGCATGACCTTCGCCATCGTGCTGATCGTGTTGTCGGTCCAGGTCACCCGGCGCCTGGGAACCCTGACCTCCGCCGTCGGGCGTCTGGCCGGCGGCGACCTCGGCGTCGACATCGTCTATTCCAAGCTGAAGGACGAGATCGGCGCGATGGCGCGGGCCATCCAGGTGCTGAAGGAAAGTGCCGTGGAGCGCGTGCGGCTGGAGGCCGAACAGGAGACCCAGCGCGCCGCCCGCGAGACGCGCACCGCCGCGGTCGAACGGATGGTGCGGGATTTCGACCGCACCGTCTCGGCCATCCTGAGCAGCGTTTCCGGCGCCTCCGCCCAGTTGAGCGAGACCGCAAGCTCGATGACCCTGCTGGCGGAGGAGACCAGCCGGCAGGCCTCCGCCTCCACCGCGGCGGCGGAACAGACGTCCATGAATGTCCAGACCGTGGCTTCGGCGACCGAGGAGATGACGGCCTCGATCCGCGAGATCGGCGAACAGGTGTCCCGTTCCAACAGCGTGGCGTCACAGGCGGTGCGCGAGGCGCAGGGCACCACCGGTTCCGTCCGCAATCTGGCCGGAGAGGTCGCGCGCATCGGCGAGGTGGTCAAGCTGATCCAGGACATCGCCAGCCAGACCAACCTGCTGGCGCTGAACGCCACGATCGAAGCCGCCCGTGCCGGCGAGGCGGGGAAAGGCTTTGCCGTGGTGGCGAGCGAGGTGAAGCAACTGGCCAACCAGACCGCCAAGGCGACGGAGGACATTTCCGCCCAGATCGACAGCGTCCAGGCCGCCACCCAGGGCACGGTCAGCGCCATCGAGGGGATCGGTGGGACCATCGGTGTGATGAACGAGATCGCCGCGACCATTGCCGCCGCCATCGAGGAGCAGAGCGCCACCACGGCGGAGATCTCCCGCAACGTCCAGCAGGCGGCCCAAGGCACCGGCGAAGTCAGCGGCAACATCGCGCAGGTGCATGAGGCGGCTGCGAAGACCGGGCAGGCGGCATCGCAGGTTCTCGGCGCCTCCAGCGGGCTGACCCGGCAGGCATCGGATCTGCGGCGGGAGGTCGAGACCTTCCTTGCCGGCATCCGCGCGGCCTGAAATCCTGTCGTGCCGTCGGGCAGGGCGGTAACTATGGACTTTCTAAGGAGTGTCCGTCGTCCCCGCCTCTGCACATAGGCGTAACGGCAGGGATGACGGCCGGGTAAGGCTCCGGAATGCACCCGGTTCAAGCAACTCCGCTCGAACCGGGCGCATTTCAGTACAGCCCCTGCGCCTCGCGCGCATAGTCCAGCAGTTTTTCCACCGACCGCGCGCGGTCTGCCGTTCCGGCGAAGCGGGTGCGCGCCGCGTCCGCCGCCTGCGCCCGTGCGGCGGCATCCTGTCCAAGCACTGCCGCACGCTCCAGGAAAGCCGCTTCGTCGGGGACGGTCATCGCGTCTCCGGCAATGCAGGCGACATCACCCTGGGGATAGCTCACCACGGGCAGCCCGTCCGCCAGGGCGAAGGCGGCGCTGCCGCCGCCACCCTGGCGCGGTGGATTCAGGTAGACGGTCGCAACGCGGTACAGCCCGCGAATCCCCTCGACATTGCCCAGCGCATGCATCCGCGCCCCGTTGCGGGCGGCGGAGATCCGGCCGGGCAACTCTGACACCGCACCGGCGAAGGCGATCTGTGCGCCGGGCACGCGGTCGAGCAGGCGGTCGAGCGTCTCCAGGAACTCCGGCCCGACCTCCTGGTCCAGGCGGTTGCCGACGATGACATAAAGCGGCCCTTCTGCCGGCAGGCCGAAATCGCCGCGGCTGCGCGCGGGGCCGGCATCCGGCAGCGTCCAGCCGAAGGAGAAGGGACGGAAACGGGTCCGCGCGTCCGCCGGCCAGCCGGCGGCGCTGTCCTCCGCCGCATAGCCCAGCAGCAGCGTGGCACGCGAAGGCGGCAGGCCGCTCGATGTCGGCAGGAACACCACCGGCCGGGTGTGGGCGAACAGGTCGGCCACCGTGTTGGAGCCGCCGAAGGCGACGATCACGTCGGGGTCGAACCGTTCCACCGCATCGACGACGGCGGTCAGTTTTTCCTCGTCGAAGCGCGGCTGCGGGAAGGACATCATGCGGATTCTGGCGCCATGGGCGTTGATGGTCTGTTCGCCGTCATACTCCTGGGTGACGTTGTAGCTGTATTCCGGAACGAAGCCGTTCTCCCCCTCCACCGCCATGGCGTTGGGATTGATGATCAGCACCACGCAGCCATGATCGTCCTGCAGCCGGCGGGCATAGTCGAAGGCATCGGCGGTCGGCTGATGCCCTTCGCCGAGCATCTGGTTGGTGATGAGCGCCACCCGCTTCACCGTGGCGCGCGGCGCAACGCGGCGCAGGTGGGCGTCCAGGCCGTAGCGGCGTGCCGTCTCCTCCACCAGCAGGCGGTAGAAGCGGCGGAACTCGTTGCTGGTGAAGGCTGCGGCATCGCCCTTGCGGACATCGCCGTGGAACAGCCGCATGGCGATGCCCCAATAGGCATAGTGCATCGACGGGACGGAGAAGCGCAGCGGGTCTTCCAACGCCGTGTTCACCAGGGTGCGGTAATAGGCGACATCGCCGGTCAGCAGGAACAGCAGGGACTGGCGACGCATCACGTCGCTCATGGAATAGTTCGCGTCGACCTCCGCTGCGGCGGCCGCGCGGATGTCGTCGTCATAGCGGCGGATCAGGTTGGCCAGCGCGCCGACATTGCCCCAGCCCTCGCCCTGGTTGGTCAGCAGCGTCAGGGCACGGGCGAAGCTCAGGGCCGCTTCGCGATGGCGGCCGGACGCATGCAGGGCGTGGCCCAGATTGGCGTGGAACAGGGGTGACGAATCGTCGCCGGCCACCGCCTGGGCGATCCGGTCCACCGCCTCGTCGGCACGGCCTGATTGCAGGGCAATGATCCCCAGCAGGTGGAGGGCGTCGGGATGGCCGGGCGAAGCGTCCAGCACGTCGCGGTACAGCCGCTCGGCCTCCGCGGTGCGGCCGGCGCGGTGATGTTCCGTTGCGACGGCCAACGTCTGCTCGATCTGGTCCATGATGCACGTCCTTGCTGTCGGGGCGGCCCCAGTCCCCGGAAGCCGTCGTCCCATGCTGTTTACCCTGTTTTAGGAACACGCGATCAACTTCAGCATGCAGGGTTTA
>NZ_BADK01000469.1 GCF_000333595.1 Azospirillum sp. B506 | reverse complement strand
CACCCCCTGGGTGGGACGCCCAAATCGTTGACCGCCCTGAAGCCGGCGGACCTGGCGTCGTACCACCACACCTGGTGGCGCCCCGACAACGCCACCCTGGTGCTGGC
>NZ_BADK01000470.1 GCF_000333595.1 Azospirillum sp. B506 | reverse complement strand
ACCGAACTGGACGCCACGGCGCAAAGCATGTCGCACACCGCCGATCAGACCAACAGGCAGGCCGCCAGCACGGCGGCGGCGGCGGAGCAGGCGTCGGTCAACGTGCAGACGGTGGCGTCGGCGACCGACGAGTTGACGGCGTCAATCTCGGAAATCAGCGCGCAGGTCTCGCGGTCCACCACCATCGCCGCCCAGGCGGTCGATGAAGCGGATGCGACCAACCGGCAGGTCCAGGGGCTGGTCGAGGCCGCCCAGCGCATCGGCGACGTGGTGAAGCTGATCACCGACATCGCCAGCCAGACCAATCTTCTGGCGCTGAACGCCACCATCGAAGCGGCTCGCGCGGGCGAGGCCGGCAAGGGTTTCGCCGTTGTGGCCAGCGAGGTGAAGAACCTCGCCAACCAGACCGCCAAGGCGACGGAGGAGATCGCCGGCCAGATCCTGGCGATGCAGCAGGCGACCGGCGAAGCCGCAAACGCCATCACCGGGATCGGCGGCACCATCACCGCGATCAACGAGATCGCCACCTCCATCGCGTCGGCCATCGAGGAGCAGGGAGCGGCCACCGGCGAGATCGCCCGCAACGTCCAGGAAGCGGCACGCGGCACCGAGGTGGTGACGGTGAACATCGCCGAGGTCAGCAAGGGCGCCACCCAGACCGGCAGCGCCGCGACCCAGGTGCTGGGCGCCGCCGGCGAACTGTCGCGGCAGTCCGAACAGATGAAGGCCGAGGTCGAACGCTTCCTGTCCGGCATCCGCGCGGCTTGAGGATCGGGGGGAGGACAGGGAAGCTGACAAGCTGGGTCAGAGGAAGGGTGGCATTGGCCGCCCTTCCGCTTTGGCAAGCCGCGCGACCGGAGCGGCCGCCCCCGTCAGGTCCAACCGCATCAAGGGCGTTTCGACCCGGCGGTCATCTTCCAGATGGCAACGAAGAACAGCGCGGTGCCGAGCAGGGCCGCATAAAGGATGATGGTGGGGTGGAACAGGAAGCCGATCGGCAGGATCAGCAGCAGGACCGCCGCCGCCAGCACCCCCAGCACGAAAATGCCGGGGTTGACATGCTCATAGATCGGGGCGTTCAGGTCGGTGTGGCTCGCCATGACATGTGCTCCAGTCCGATGCCGCGATACGCGGCCTTGGGTTGAGAATATGAGCACACGCTAATTTCAAGGATGGCGGCTGGCATTGCGAATTCGCAAGGAGTCCAGTGGTCCTTGCCGCTTCCCGGCATTTTTCCTTTCGCATACCCATTTCGTTTGGTTGCCCGGAAAGTTGCTCATGATAAGACACCAGGATCGAAGCGGGACGCCCGTCCTGCCGGCCGATGGAGAGACCGGGTGGCAGATCAGCAGACAGCGCTGGATGGATCGGCGCAAAGCGACGATCGGTATCGCGCCCTGTTCAACGCCCTCGAAGACGGCTTCTGCATCATCGAGTTCAGTGAGGATGCCGAGGGCAACCTTACCGATTACATCCACATCGAAGCCAATGACGGGTACGAGCGGCAGACCGGCATCCGCGGCATCGTCGGCATGGCGGTGCGCACGCTGGCCCCGGACGAGGCCGACGGCTGGATCGAGCTGTACGGCAATGTCCTGCGCACCGGCGAGCCGATCCGGTTCGAGCGGTATTTCGCCCTGGTGCAACGCTATATCGAGGTTTCGGCCACACGGGTGGAACCGGTCGGCCGGCGCCAGGTCGCCGTCCTGTTCCGCGACATCACCGCAAGGCGCCGGGCGGAAGAGGCCCTGCGGGTCAGCGAGGCGCTGGCGCGCGAGAATGTGCAGCGCGTCCAGCTGGCGCTGGCGGCCGGCGCCATCATCGGCACCTGGATCTGGGAGATCCCCGGCGACCGCTTCACCGTCGATCAGGCCTTCACCGAAGCGTTCGGCCTCGACCCGTCGCTCGGACGCGACGGGTTGAGCCTGGAACAGGTGATTGTCAACGTCCATCCCGACGACAAGCCTGGACTGATCGTCGCGATCCAGAAGGCGCTGGCCCGCGGCGGCGCCTATGCCCATCAATATCGGGTGAAGCGGGCCGACGGGAATTACTATTGGATCGAGGCGAATGGACGGGTCGAGCTTGGGCCGGACGGCAGGGCGCTGAGTTTTCCCGGCGTGTTGCTGGATGTCCAGGAACGCCGGGCGGTGGAGGCTGAGCGCGACCGGGCGGCGGCGGCGTTGCGCGCGCTGAACGAGACGCTGGAGCAGCGCGTCGCCGAACGCGGCGCCGAGCTGATGCGGGCCGAGGAGCAGCTGCGCCAGTCGCAGAAGATGGAGGCGGTCGGACAGCTGACCGGCGGGCTGGCGCACGACTTCAACAATCTGCTGGCCGGGATCTCCGGCGCCCTGGAACGCATCGCCGCCCGCGTCGACCAGGGCCGCGTCAACGAGCTGGACAAATTCATCATCGCCGCCCAGGGGGCGGTGCGGCGGGCGGCGGCGCTGACCCACCGGCTGCTCGCCTTCTCCCGCCAGCAGACGCTGGCGCCGAAGGCGGTCAGCATGAACCGGCTGGTCAGCGGCATGCTGGAGCTGATCCAGCGCACGGTGGGTCCGGCCATCCAGGTGGAGATGGTCGGCATGTCCGGCCTGTGGGCGACGATGGTCGACCCGTCGCAGCTGGAAAACGCGCTGCTGAACCTGTGCATCAACGCCCGCGACGCCATGCCCGGCGGCGGCCGGATCACCATCGAGACCGGCAACCGCTGGATCGATCAGGAGGGGGCACGGCTGCAGGACATGCAGCCCGGGCAATATGTCTCGCTCTGCGTGTCGGACAACGGCACCGGCATGACGCCGGACGTGATCGAGAAGGCCTTCGACCCCTTCTTCACCACCAAGCCCATCGGCCAGGGCACCGGGCTGGGCCTGTCGATGATCTACGGCTTCGCCAAGCAATCCGGCGGGCATGTGAAGATCTATTCGGAAGTCGGCGAAGGCACCATGGTGTGCCTGTATCTGCCCCGCCACCGCGGCGAGGCCGAGGAGGAGGAGATCCGCGACGAGACGGCCGTCTCGCCGCCGGCGCAGGTGGGCGAAACCGTTCTGGTGGTGGACGACGAGCCGAGCCTGCGCCTGATGGTGATGGATCTGCTGAACGACCTCGGCTATGTCGCCATCGAGGCGGCGGATGGCGCCGCCGGCCTGCGGCTTCTGCAATCGGATGCGCGCATCGATCTGGTGGTGACCGATGTCGGCCTGCCCGGCGGAATGAACGGCCGCCAGATGATCGATCTGGCCCGCGTCGGCCGCCCGACGCTGAAGGCCCTGTTCATCACGGGGTTCGCCGAGAACGCCCTGCTGAACAACGGCCAGTTGGAGCCGGGCATGTCGGTGCTGACCAAGCCCTTCGCCATGGACGTTCTGGCGGCAAGAATCAGGGAGCTGATCGCGGGGTGAGGAAGGGACGGTCTCCATGAGGCGGATGTCGGGACGGTGATGACCTCTCGCTGACCGCCGTCCCCATGACCTGGGGGCGGCCGCCCTCCTTCACCCGACCGGAAACCGCAGCACGAACCGCGTGCCCGTCCCCTCACCCTCCTCCAACGCGATGCTGCCGCGCATGGTGCCGGTCATGATGTTGGCACAGATGCTGAGGCCGAGTCCGCTGGCGCCCGTGCCGCGCTTCGTCGTGAAGAAGGGTTCGAAGATGCGGGGGCGGATGTCGGCGGGAATGCCCTTGCCGTCGTCGGCATACTGCATCTCGATCCAGCCCGATGGCTGTTCGCGGGCCGACAGCAGGATGCGGCCGGCCTCGCCCTCGTCATAGGCATGGACCAGGGCGTTGATGATCAGGTTCGACAGCACCTGCGCGAAAGCCCCCGGATAGCCGTCGACGATCAGGCCGGCGGGGATGTCGGGATCGACCCTCACCCGGGTGTGGCGCAGGCGGGGGCGCAGGCTCAGCAACACCTCGTCGACATAGGCGGCAAGGTCGAAGGGGCGGCGCTCGCCGCTCGCCTGGTCGGAGGCGACCTGCTTGAAGCTCTGGATCAGACCGGTGGCGCGCTCGACATTCGACAGGATCATCCGCGTCGACTCCCAGGCGACGTCCAGGAAGTCCTGGAAGTCGCTGCGGCGGATGCGGTTCTCCTCGAACAGGGTGCGGATGCGGGCGACCTCCTCGCCCAGATGCGAGATCGCGGTCAGGGTGACGCCGATGGGGGTGTTCACCTCATGCGCCACCCCGGCGACCAGTTGGGCCAGCGAGGACAGCTTCTCCGCCTGGATCAGGCTGGCCTGGGCGTCGCGCAGCTCCGCCTCCGCCCGCTTCCGCGCGGTGATGTCCAGCGCCACCGTCACGATGTGGGTGACCTCGCCGTCATCGTCGGTCAGCGGCATCTTGGTGGACAGCCAGTCGCGCATCGCGCCGTCGCCATCGGGCGCGCGGTCCTCGTGGAAGGGAACGCCCTGGCCGCTGTCCACCACCAGCCGGTCGAGCGCCGTGGCGCGGTCGGCCGCCGGGCCGGGCGGCGGGGCGGCGGCGGGGCCGTAGGTGTCGCGGTAGAAGCGGTTGGTCAGCCGCACCGTGCCGTCGCGGTCCTTCACATCGATCAGCGCCGGGATGGCGTCGATCACCCCGGTCAGGATCTCGCGGCTCTGACGCAGCGCCTCGTCGGCGATCAGGCGGGCGGTGATGTCGGTGAAGGTCCGCACCTGCCCGCCGTCCGGCAGCGGCACCACCCGCACCTCGATGAAGCGGCCGTCGCCCTGGGGACGGGCATAGACGAATTCACGGTCCGGCCGGCCCAGCCGGTCCATCAGATAGCCGGTCTTGGCGTCGAGATCGTCGCCGAAATCGGGGGCTCCCACCGGCATGTCGACCAGGCCGGTAGCGATCTGGTGGCGCACGACGTCGGGCAGCGCCGGCTTGCTGCGCATCACCTCCTCCGACACGCCGAGAATATCCAGGGCATTGCGGTTCCAGGCGATGTAGTGCAGGTCGCGGTCCAGCAGGACGATCCCCTGCCCCATATTCTCCAGCGTCAGGCGCAGCAGGTGGCGCTGGGTCGCAAGCTCGTCCTCCGCCCGCCGCTGCTCGGTCACGTCGGAATAGGTGCGGACGAAGCCGCCGCCGGAGGTCAGGCGGCTCCGCACCTCCAGCACGCGGCCATCGGGGCGGCGATGCTCGTAACGGGGTGGCTCGGCCCGACGCGCCCGCTCCAGATGACCGGCGGCGATGGCCTCGGGGTCGCCGGGGCCATATTCGCCGCGATGGGCAAGATAACGGATGATCTGGCCATAGTCGGCACCGGGCAGGTAATCCGCCGGCACGTCGAACATCTCGTAGAGCCGGCGGTTGATGATGCGGACCCGCAGATCGGCATCGACCATCATCACGCCCTGGTCCATCTGCTCCAGCGCCAGCACCGCAAGATCGTCACCGGCCAAAGGAGCCGATCCGGACGTCGAGCCGGGCGCGTCAGCCGGTGGGGAGCGATCCGTCGGAGGGTCGGGGAATCGGGCTGGCAAGGTCGGCACGCCATCCATCGTTACGCGGGTCCGCGATCGAACGGGCTACTGTAACAGCCGCTTCCCGTCCTGCCGAGCCTTCGTCTGTGCCGGCGAGCCGCAAGTCCGGGACATTTCTGTGGCATTTTAAGTATTTCGGAACCTTTGCCGCACTAGGCTGTTTCGCAGCGCTGGAGGTTTGTGCAGGATCGTACGATGAGCGATAGTTCGATGAACGGGACTTCGCTCTCCTTGCCTCCCCTGACCGTTCCGAGGTAGCCGCCCCTTGTCCGGACTCGCCGCCCTTCCCGCACCGACCAGCGCGATGCCCAGTTCGGGCCTTGCGAAGCTGCGTCAGATGCTGGCGAGCGATGCTGCCGCGGTCCAGCCGATCCGCCGCATTCCCGGCGAGGAGGAGCGCAAGCGCGGCAAGGACGGCACCGAGGCGACCGGAGACGCCCTGCAAGGCAGCGGTCGCGCCGATGCCGAGTCGACGGCGACGCGGACGAAATCTGCGGCCGGTTCGGCCGGCGGTTTCACCATCGGCGGTGCGGCGGAGGAGTCCGGCCCGGTCAATGGCGGTCCGGTGCCGCTGAACGCCCTGCCCAACGCCGGCTATGTCGCCCAGAGCATCCATCAGGAAGCCATGGGCAGCGGCCTGACCATCGAACCCTGGTCGGAGGCCATCGACGCCTACCGCCGCGCCGACGCCGGGGTGAACACGCCGCTGGTCACGCAGATCGCGGTGTGAGGTTCCCATCTCCCGGCTTCTCCCTCTCCCCCCTGGGGAGAGGGAATAGGCTCGGATGCGGTGAGCGGCAATAGCTTCGCTCAATCGTCCCCGCCGGCCGGCATCGGGTCATGAGGGGGACCATGCGGGATGTCCGCCTTGCGGCCACGGAACAGGCTGCTCATGAACTGGCCGAAATCCTCCATATAAAGGTAGAGCGACGGCGTGATGTAGAGCGTCAGCACCTGCGACACGCACAGGCCGCCGACCACCGCGAGGCCCAGCGGCTGGCGCAGTTCGGCGGCGGCACCATGGGCGATGGCGATGGGCAAAGTGCCCATGATCGCCGCCATCGTCGTCATGATGATCGGGCGGAAACGCAGCAGGCAGGCCTGTTCGATGGCCTCCCGCGCCGACGAGCCGTTGCGCCGGGCCTCCACCGCGAAGTCGATCATCATGATCGCGTTCTTCTTCACGATGCCGATCAGCATCAGGATGCCGATGATGGCGATGACGCTGAGTTCGACGTTGAACAGCATCAGTGTCGCCAGCGCCCCGATGGCCGCCGACGGCAGGCCGGACAGGATGGTCAGCGGGTGGATGAAGCTCTCGTACAGCACGCCCAGCACGATGTAGATCACCAGCACCGCGGCGGAGAGCAGCAGCGCCTGACCGGCCTGGGCATCCTGGAACACCTGGGCGGTGCCGGCGAAGCCGGTGGTGATGGTGGGCGGCAGGCCCATCTCCCGCTCCGACGCGCGGATCAGATCGACCGCCTGGCCCAGCGAGGCACCGGGCGCCAGGTTGAAGGACAGGGTGACGGCCGGCAACTGGCCCTGGTGGTTGACCGCCAGCGGGCCGGCGGTGCGCTCGACCCGCGCGAAAGCGTCGAGCGGCACCAGCTTGCCGGTGGTGGTTGAGCGGACATAGATGCGCGACAGCGAATTGTCGTCGCCCTGGTATTTCGGCTCCAGCTCGATCAGCACCTGATAGTCGTTGCTGGGGGTGTAGATGGTCGAGACCTGCCGCTGGCCGAAAGCCCTGTAGAGGGTGGAGCGCACCTGATCGACGCCGAGGCCCAGGGTCGCCGCCTTCTCGCGGTCGATGTGGACATAGGCCTGCGGTTGTTCAGCTGAAGGTCGCTGGTCACGTCCTGCAGGATCGGGATGCCGCGCAGGGTCTGTTCCAGCCGGCCGGACCACTGGTACAGCTCGTCGAGATCGAGGCCCTGGATGGTGTACTGGTAGAGGCTTTTGGACGAACGGCCGCCGATGCGCAGATTCTGCACCGGCTGCATGTAGACGGCCATGCCGGGGATGCCGTTGACCTGCCGGCGCAGCTGCTGGATCACCTCGGTGGCCGACGGACGCTCGTCGCGCGGCTTCAGCGTGATGAACATGCGACCCTGGTTGCCGGTGCTGCCGCCGACGCCGACGGAGGAGATGACGTCGACCACCGCCGGGTTGGCCTTCATGATGGCGGCGACCTGCTGCTGCCGCTCCGCCATCGACGGGAAGGCGATGTCGGCCCGCGCCTCCGTCGTCACCTGGATCTGGCCGATGTCCTCGGTCGGGAAGAAGCCCTTGGGGATCGCCTGATAGAGCATCGCCGTGCCGATGACGGTGCCGATCATCACCAGCCCCATCAGCGGCCGGTGGCGCAGGGTCCAGCGCAGGGTGCGGGCATAGCCGTTCAGCAATGCCGAGAAGCCGCCCTCCAGAATGCGGCCGAACCAGCCCTCCTTCTGGTCGTGGTTGTGGGTGAGGAAGCGCGAGCACATCATCGGCGTCAGCGTCAGCGATACGAAGGCCGACGCGCCGATCGACATGGTGACGACCAGGGCGAATTCGTGGAACAGCCGCCCGACCACGCCGCCCATCAGCAGGATCGGGATGAAGACCGCGACCAGCGACAGGGTGATCGACAGGATGGTGAAGCCGATCTCGCGCGCGCCCTTGATGGCGGCCTCGAACGGCTTCATCCCCTCTTCGACATAGCGGACGATGTTCTCCATCATGACGATGGCGTCGTCCACCACCAGCCCGACCGCCAGCGTCAACGCCATCAGCGAGATGTTGTCGACCGAAAATCCCAGCAGATGCATGCCGCCGGCCGTCGCGATCAGCGAGATCGGCACGGCCAGCGCCGGGATCAGGGTGGCGGACAGCCGGCGCAGGAACAGGAAGATCACCATGACGACCAGAACGATGGTCAGGCCGAGGGTGAACTGCACGTCCTCCACCGCCTGACGGATCGATTCCGAACGGTCGTTGACCACCTGGATGGCGGCGGCGGCGGGAAGCTGGGTCTGGAACACCGGCACCAGCTCGCGCACGCGGTCGACAACCTCGACCGTGTTGGCGTCGGGCTGGCGCTGGATCGCCAGCATGATGCTGCGGGTGCCGTTGAGCCAGCTGGCGGTGCGGTCGTTCTCGACGCTGTCCAGCACCTGCGCAACATCGCCGAGACGCACCGGCGCGCTGTTGCGGTAGGCGACGATCAGCTGGCGGAAGGAGGCGGCGTCGGGAAGCTGCGGGTTGGCGGCGATCACCAGCTGCTGCTGCTGGCCGGTCAGGGTACCGACGGGGGTGTTGGCGTTGGCGGCGGCCAGAGCCTTCTGCAGCTCGTCGATGCCGATGCCGCGCAGCGCCAGCGCGTTGGGGTTGACCTGCACCCGCACCGCGTATTTCTGCGAACCGTAGATCTGCACCTGGGCGACGCCCGGCAGGGTGGCGACCTTCGGCTGGATCAGGGTTTCGGCGATGTCGTTCAGCTGCGCCAGCGGCAGGGTCGGCGAGTTCAGCGACAGGAACAGGATCGGCTGGTCGGCCGGGTTGACCTTGCGGTAGCTGGGCGGGGTCGTCATCTCCGCCGGCAGCCGGCGCTGGGTGCGGGCGATGGCCGCCTGCACGTCGGCCGCCGCCGCGTCAATGTCGCGCTCCAGCACGAACTGGATGGTGATGCTGGTGTTGCCGAGCGTGCTGTTCGACGTGATGGTGTCGATGCCGGCGATGGTCGAGAACTCGCGCTCCAGCGGGCTGGCGACCGAAGCCGCCATGGTTTCCGGCGAGGCGCCCGGCAGGGTCGCGGTGACGCTGACCACCGGGAAATCCACCCGCGGCAGCGCTGCGGTGGGCAGCTGGCGGTAGGCCGCCAGGCCGCTCAGCACCAGGGCCGCCGTCAGGAGAATGGTCATCACCGGACGGCGGATGCAGAGTTCGGAGAGGTTCACGTCGCCCCCCCGGTGCTCTTGCCCTCGGCGGACTGGCCGGTGGCGGCGCCCTGCTGGCGCCCGCCCTCGGCCGTCTCGCCGCCTGTGGGGGCTGCGGGCTTGCCGCCGGCCTTCTCGCTGATCCTGGCGCCGGGGAACAGGCGCGACTGGCCGTCCACCACCACCCGCTCGCCCGCCGTCAGCCCGGAGGCGACGACGCTGAGGCCGCCATGGTTGCGCTCGACGGTGACCGGACGGACCTCCACCGTCTCGTCGGCTTTCACGACATAGACGAAGCGGCCCTTCTGGCCGGTCTGCACCGCCAGATCGGGGATGGTCAGGGCGTTCTGCTCGACCCGCAGGGTCAGGACGGTGTCGACGAACTGGCCGGGCCACAGGCGGGTGTCGGCATTCGGAAACTCGCCCTTCACCAGGATGGTGCCGGTCTGCTGATCGACCTGGCG
>NZ_BADK01000471.1 GCF_000333595.1 Azospirillum sp. B506 | reverse complement strand
TTATGGCCTGATCGGCTGGCAGATGAGCCGCTATTCCGGCTGCTGGATCGCGATGAAGACCATCGCCGAGACGGTGGACACCTCGGCGTCGGTCTACATCGACCCGCACCGTGTCGCGCCGGTCATCCCCGCCGACTTCGAGCTGCCGCCGGGCGGGCTGAACATCCGCTGGCCCGACCCGCCGCTGGAGCAGGAATACCGGCTGATGAAGCACAAGCTGTACGCCGCCCTGGCGTTCGCGCGTGCCAACAGGCTGGACCGGGTGGTGATGGAAAGCCCGCGCCCGCGCTTCGGCATCGTCACCACCGGCAAGAGCTATCTCGACGTCCGCCAGGCCTTCGACGAGCTGGGCATCAGCGAGGAGATGGCCGCCGACTGGGGCATCACCGTCTACAAGGTCGGCATGCCCTGGCCGCTGGAGCGTGACGGCGTCCGCCACTTCGCCGAGGGTCTGGAAGAGATCGTCGTGGTCGAAGAGAAGCGCGCGGTCATCGAGAACCAGCTGAAGGAACAGCTCTACAACTGGAACCCCGACGTCCGTCCGAAGGTGGTGGGCAAGTTCGACGAGCAGGGCGAATGGATCCTGCCGAGCGCCGGCGAGCTGACCCCGGCCCAGATCGCCGTGGTGATCGGCCGCCGCCTGCAGCGCTTCATCGACAATGAGACCCTCGCCCGCCGCATCGCCTTCCTCGACGCGCAGGAGAAGCAGAAGGCCCATGTGGCGCGCGTGGTGCGCAAGCCGACCTTCTGCTCCGGCTGCCCGCACAACACCTCCACCGTCGTGCCGGAAGGCAGCCGGGCGCTGGGCGGCATCGGCTGCCACTACATGGCGACGTGGCTCGACCGTTCGACCGACACCTTCACCCAGATGGGCGGCGAAGGCGTGCCGTGGGTCGGCCAGGCCGCCTTCACCGAGGAAAAGCACATCTTCGCCAACCTGGGCGACGGCACCTATTTCCATTCCGGCGTGCTGGCGATCCGGCAGGCCATCGCCGCCAAGGTGAACATCACCTACAAGATCCTGTTCAACGACGCGGTCGCCATGACCGGCGGCCAGCCCTTCGACGGCTCGCTGACCGTGCAGTCCATCGCCCATGTCCTGCGGGCGGAAGGCGTGCAGCGCATCACCGTCGTCAGCGACGAGCCGGAGAAGTACGGCATCGGCAACGGGCTGCCGCAATACACCACCGTCGAGCACCGCGATGACCTCGACCGCGTGCAGAAGGAGATGCGCGAGGTCGGCGGAGTCAGCGTCCTGATCTATGACCAGACCTGCGCCACCGAGAAGCGCCGCCGCCGCAAGCGCGGCAAGATGGTCGATCCGGCCAAGCGCGTGGTGATCAATGAACTGGTCTGCGAAGGCTGCGGCGACTGCTCTGCCAAATCGTCCTGCGTCTCGGTGATCCCGCAGGAGACCGAGTTCGGCCGCAAGCGCCAGATCGACCAATCCAGCTGCAACAAGGACTATTCCTGCACCAAGGGCTTCTGCCCCAGCTTCGTGACGGTGGAAGGCGGGCAACTGCGCAAGCCGAAGCCGGCTGCTGCAAAATCTGCGGATGGCAGCGCCCTGCCCGCCCCCGTCGTTCCGGCTTTCGACAAGACCTGGAGCCTGTATGTCACCGGCGTCGGTGGCACCGGCGTCGTCACCATCGGCGCGCTGCTGGGCATGGCCGCCCACATCGAGGGCAAGGGCGTCGGCGTGCTCGACATGACCGGGCTGGCGCAGAAGGGCGGCGCTGTCACCAGCCACATCCGCATCGCCAACAGGCCGGAGGACATCCACTCCGTCCGCATCGCCGCCGGCGGGGCCGATGCGGTGCTGGGCTGCGACCTGATCGTCGCGGCGGCGGGCGACGGCCTGTCGAAGATGACCGCCGGGCGCACTCGCGCCGTCATCAACACCCATGACAGCATCACCGCCGATTTCATCAAGAAGCCGGACATGGTGATTCCGGTGCGCGATCTGGTCGGCGACATCCGCAAGGCCTGCGGCGGCGAGTCGACCGTCGATGCCTTCGACGCGACGAAGCTCGCCACCGCGCTGCTCGGCGACAGCCTCTACGCCAACCCGTTCCTGATGGGCTATGCTTGGCAGAAGGGCCTGATCCCGCTGAGCGAGGAGTCGATCCTCAAGGCCATCGAGCTGAACGGCGTTGCGGTGAAACTGAACCTCGACGCCTTCCAGTGGGGCCGCCGCGCCGCCGTCGATCTGGCATCGGTGGAAGCCGCCGCGAAGCCGCAGGAGCCGGTGCAGGCCGCGCAGTCGCTGCTGCTCGACCAGCGCCGCCCGTCCGCCAGCCTGGACGAGGCGATCGAACGCCGCCACCGCTTCCTGGTCGATTACCAGGACGCCGCCTATGCCGCCCGCTACCACGCGCTGGTCGACTGGACCCGGCAGACCGAGCAGCAGAAGGTCCCCGGCTCGACCGCGCTGACCGAGGCGGTCGCCCGCGCNCACTTCAAGCTGATGGCCTACAAGGACGAGTATGAGGTGGCCCGCCTCTACACCGACAGCGGCTTCGTCGAGAATGTCCAGCGCATGTTCGAAGGCGACTGGAAGCTGACCTTCCACATGGCCCCGCCGGTGATGGGCGAGACCGAAGCGGATGGCGGTGAGCCGAAGAAGAAGAGCTTCGGCCCGTGGATACTGCCGGTGCTGCGCCTGCTGGCCAAGGGCAAGCGCCTGCGCGGCACCCGGCTCGACCCGTTCGGCCGCACCGCCGAGCGCCGCCAGGAGCGCCAGCTGATCGCCGATTATGAGGCGGTGGTGGGCGAGCTGCTGACCGGCCTGACCCGCGAGACCCTGGAACTGGCGGTCGAGATCGCCAAACTGCCGATGGAGATGCGTGGCTACGGCCCGGTGAAGGCCCGCAACGTGTCGGTGGCCAAGGCGAAGGAGGCCAAGCTGCTGGACGCCTACCGCGCTCCGGTCGCCGCCCCGCAGCCGCTGGCGGCAGAGTGAGGCGGGCCGGGAGTGAGGCGGGCCGGGCGACCGGTCGCACTCATCGGCAACGGCGCCTTTCCCCGGCCTGGGAAGGGCGCGCCGCCTCTGTTCAGGCCCTCGGGACCGGTGGGGATGGCGGATCCTGTCGCCATCGGTCAGCACGGGAGCAAATGAAAATCGGAGATGCCCAATCGATTGGAGCATCCGGACAATGCTTTATCTGCCATCCTGTCGGCCGCCAGCAAAGTCTCATAACGAAAGCGATGATGTCTGCTAATGTTTGAAACGCAAACAGCGCCGTAACCCCATTTCAGAAACGTCACGGATCTCGCGTCGGAGTGACAAAATGCGGCATAGCCATTAAATATTCCTGAGGTTCCTGGATGGAATTCGCTGACACAAGGTGATTTCCGACCGAATTCGCCGCAACTTGGCTCGATAGGCTCATAGGCATACTACAGTATGATGAGGGGGTTATTCCTCCCGCCAGAAACGAGCCGGCCCATGGGCACCCTGCTAACCCGCATCAGCATCAGCCGCAAGATCTCCGCCATCGTGATCCTGATGACGGTGATCGCGTCCGTGATCGGCGTGATCGGCTTTACCGCGATCAAGACCTTCGGCGGCAAGGTCGACGACATCCAGGTCCGCTCACAGCGGGCGCTGCTTGCCGAACAGGTCAGCAGCCTGATCTACAAGACGGTGATGGACAGCCGCGGACTCTATGCCGCCAAGTCGAAGGACGACGCGCAGCTGTTCAGCAAGGGGATCCGGGAATCGACGGCATCGATCGGCCGGCGCATGGAGGAATGGGAACGCCTGCTGGCGCCCGACCGCAGGGCCGATTTCCAGAAGCTGATGGTCAGCGCCAACGAGTTCATCGCCATCCGCAACGAAGTTGCCCGGCTCGGCGTCGAGGTCTCTCAGGAAGCGGCACAGAAGCATGGCGACACGCCGGAAAGCCGCGCCGGCCGCACCGCGCTGGGCAAGGCCCTGGAGGCGGCGGCACAGCGGAACATGGACAGCATCCAGCAGGCGAACAACGAACTCGATGCCTTCAGCACCCGGATGATCACGCTGATGCTGACGGTCGGCATCGGCGGAATCGGCCTGGCCGCCGTGGTCAGCGTCGCCGTCTCACGCTCCGGCATCGTCAAGCCGATCACCGTCATCACCGGGACGATGTCCCGCCTCGCCAACGGCGACCTGTCGGTCGATGTGGCCGGAAAGGACCGCGGCGACGAGATCGGCGGCATGGCCCGCGCGGTCGAGATCTTCCGCCAGAACGCACTGGACCGTGCCCGCATGGCCGCGGCCGAGGAGGAGGAGCATCTGGCCAAGGAGCGGCGCACCGCCGCGGTGGAACGGC
>NZ_BADK01000472.1 GCF_000333595.1 Azospirillum sp. B506 | reverse complement strand
GCGGAGCTGACGTCCCAAGCCGCTGTCGGAGTGGCGCCGGCTGGGCGTGCGTCCGCTGGACGGCGGCGAGCTGAGCGGCGAGGGTACGGCGTCGATCCTGGTGCTGGCCGGGCATCGCGGGCCGGCCTTCCTGGTGCGCGACAATTTCCGCGCGATCATGCGCTACAATCCGTCGACCAGCTATTCGCTGGCCGTCGCCCTGCTGGCCGACCGCATGACCGGCAAGCCCGGCGTCCGTGGCGGCTGGCCGCGCGAGGAGCAGGCGCTGAGCAAGGACGAGCGTATCGACCTGCAACAGCGGCTGGCCTCGCTGGGGCTGGAGCCGGGGGCAGCCGACGGCATCGTCGGGGCGAACACCCGCAACGCGGTGCGGCGCTTCCAGACCTCGGTCGGGGAGATCCCGGACGGCTTCGCCACCAAGGCCCTGCTCGACCGGCTGCGCCAGCGCTCTTGAGCGGGAGGGGGACTGAAGCGGGGAGTTAACGCCCCCGCCCGGCGATCCCCTCACCCGCACTCCCCTCACGCAGCAGCGCCCAGGCCGCAGGCAGCAGGAAGGCCGCCACGGCGGCGCCGACGATCGCGTCCGGTGCGCCGTCCAGCAGAAGCCAACTCGCGCCCAGCCCGACCAGACCGGCGCCGAGCGGCAGGATGTCCTTGCGCGCGCACAACCAGATCGCCCGCAGGGTCAGCGTGCCGCGCCGGCCGGCGAACAGCAGGGTCGCGGTCGCCACCGTGACGCCGATGGCCAGCAGCAGGGCCAGATTGGCGAGCGGCACATCGGGGATCGCCATGCCGGCGATGCTGCGTCCCGCCGTCACGACCAGCACCACCGCGGCAACGGCCAGCGCCGCCCCTTGCAGCATCGACAGGCGCAGGCGCGAGTCCGGCCACCGGCCCAGCCCGACCAGAGCCACCGCATGGCCGGCGGCATGGTTCAGCACCAGCAGGGCCGCCGCCCACAGGGACACCGCCTGCGTCGCGTTGGCGGCACCGAGCAGCAGCAGGCCAAGCAGCCCGTTGACCGCCATGGCCATCCGCATGGTGTGTTTCAGGTCGTTCGATCCGCCGGACGGACGGGAAGAGCCGCCGCCACAGGAACCGCCACAGCATCCACCGTCCATCGCACCGCCCTTTTCCGCAGGATCATGGGAGAAATCATAGGGCTGGGCGGCAGGCGCGTCCACCACCATCAGGCTTTTCTGATATGCGAAAACCCCGCCCCGCCATATCGAAAGAGGTGGCGGGGATACTCCGGCCCACCCAACGGTGCATGGCCTGTCTCATTGGGCGCTTACCCGTCCCCCTCCATGAAAAGCGGGCAGTCGAGGCGGATATCGGGACAGACACAGACGCATCATCGGAACCGCTCCATGACGAAGCGCCCCGCCGCCCCCATCAAGATTCTGATTGTCGACGACAACCCGCTGCTGCAGCGGGCGTTGAAGGACATGCTGGGACTGTGGGGCGTCGGCCAGATCACCGCGGTGGGCAACGGGCAGGATGCCAAGGACGCCCTGCGTCGCGAAGTCTTCGACCTGATGGTGACCGACTGGGTGATGGAGCCGGTGGGCGGCGCGCAGCTGGTCCAGTGGATCCGCCAGTCGCCGGGCAGCCTTGCGTCCAACATGCCGATCATCGTGCTGGACCGCAACGCCGAACTCGCCCACGTGCGCAGCGCCTGGGATGCCGGTGCCCGATTCGGTTCTGGCCAAGCCGGTGCCGGCCGCCACGCTGGCCCGCCGCATCGACGCGGTGCTGAACCGCCGGGAGGGAGCCGTCCGGACCGGCGGCACGGAAAACCGCAGCGGCACCTCACGCCCCGCCAGCCAGGGTAGCGCCAGCCAAGGTGGCGGCTCCATCGCCGGCCTGCCGTCCCCCCCGCCGATGACGCCGCCGCGATCCGTCAGCGGCGCCACTCAGTTGCCGCCGCCCATTCCGCCCGCAACCATCCCGCCGACCACCGGTCCGGCCTCCGCCCTGCCGCCGGATCGCAACGCCGCCGCCATGCGCAGCGAGGATCCGAAGCGGGTGCGGCTGCTGCTGGCGCTCGACAAGCTGGAGGCGGCGATCGACCGGCCGGACCCCATCGGCAGCCGGCTGCGCCACGCCCTGTCTGACCTGCAGATCGCCACCGCCGGCGATTCCGCCGCGACCTCCATCGTGGCGTCGCTGTCCACCTGCGTCACCTGGGTCGAGCCTGACATCGAAGGCTATGTCGATGCGCTGCAGGCCCATGCCGCGGCGCTGCGCTGGCTGGCCGGGTCCGACAGCGGCACCCAGTCGATGGCGGTGGCGCTGTGCCTGATCCGCACGCTGCGTGCCAGCGTCCGCACGCTCGCCGCCCGCGGGCACAGCGACTTCGGCAGCTGGCCGGAAAGCGGCGGCCCCACCCCTCCGGGCAAGTCCCCCCTGACCGGCGGCTGACTCCGCCCCCATATCGTCTGGAGACGGTCTGGGCGAGAGGGCGGCGGAGCAGGAAATTCCACAAGGCAGGGCATTCCATACGCTCCGTTACGGAAGACCGGCGGTTGCCGCGCCGTTCCTTGCTTTTTGCAGGACGGCCGGCCGCAGCCGTTGCGATATAAGACAGCCTTCATTACCTTTTTGCCCAGCGAACAAATCGGCTCCCAAGCACTCCGCAACGGAGTTTGCCAGGTTGCCGACCGATGGGAGGGAATGAAATATGGCGCTGGCAACTGTCTCGCTCGAAGACAAATACGCGCTCGAACAGGGCCGTGTTTACCTCACCGGCACCCAGGCGCTGGTCCGCCTGCCGATGATGCAGCGCCAGCGCGACCTCGCCGCCGGGCTGAACACCGGATGCTTCATTTCCGGCTATCGCGGTTCGCCGCTGGGCGGCTTCGACCAGAATCTGTGGAATGCCCGCAAGTTCCTGGAGAAGAACCACATCCAGTTCCAGCCCGGCGTGACTCTAGAGGTCCCCGGTCCGAGCT
>NZ_BADK01000473.1 GCF_000333595.1 Azospirillum sp. B506 | reverse complement strand
GAGGAGACGGTGCACGCCGACCTGCTGACCGGGCTGGGCGTGTCGCTGGCCCAGGGCTTCCTGTTCAGCCGGCCGTCGAGCGACTTCGCTTATTTCGCCAAGGACTGGTCGCGGGTGCGCAGCGGCGGCAAGGTTCTGCTGAAGGGCTGAGACCGGACGACGACCGGAAGACGTCGTCCGTCAGTCCGTCAGGCCATCGCCGGCGACCGGCCGAAGCTGCAGCAGTCGAACGATCCCATGCCTTCGACGCTGTGGACTTTTTCAAGCCGATCGCGGGCCGCATCCAGAAGTTCCCGGTTCCGGGCCAGCGTGTCGCGGCCGGCATAGCCGTCGCGCAGCTGCACGCGGTTCAGCAGGGCCTCCGCCTGATCCAGGGCTTCCATGATGGTCAATGCGGTGTCGGCGTCCATAGCGGTCCTCTTGATCTTTCCGTCGCGGCGACAAGCTGCCGCGCGATTCATGATGGAAAGACCTTAGACGCCGCAACTCGCCGTCAGGTAGAGGATATTTGGTCGCACGCAGAGAAAAGCGTGTGGGATTTTATGTATTATTTCTCTTTGTTTGTCTCGTTTCTCTCCAGCCATTGAGTCTGCACACGTATGACCTTCTCCGTGGCGGAGAATCCCTGCCGGCGTGTGAGAACCAGGATGACGCCGGTGGTGGCGGCGATGAGGAATGCCGGTCCGATGATCCAGGCCAGCGCCGCCAGGGCGAAATAATAGGCGCGCATCCCGCCGTTCAGCGCGGTGATCGCCAGCGTCAGCGCCTCGCCGATGGCCCGGGCGATCTGCTTGCGGTCCTCCAGCGGCACCGGCGGCATCGGCGCCGAGCCGATCAGCGCACAGCAGTAATTGTACTGGCGCAGAGCCCAGGTGAACTTGAAGAAGCCGAAGGTGAAGATCGCCACCATCAGCAGCATCTTCAGCTCGAACATCTGGTGCGAGGTCTGGACGGTGAAGGAGAGATCCGAAACGAACTGCTGCGCCCGCTCCGCCGCACCGAAGGAACCGATCAGCCCGGCCAGCACCAGCATGTTGGTGGAGGCGAAGAAGGTGCAGCTGTGCATGGTATGGCCGAACAGCTGCGAATCGATGATGCGGTTGTCACGCTCCAGCATCCGCTCGATCCAATGGCGGCGCACGATCCGCAGATGCTGGTTCACCACATTGCGGCCGACCAGCAGATGATCCTGGATGACGGTGAAGCCGACCCAGGAGCCGATGAACCAGACGAAAGCGACGATGTCGAGCGTGGTGACGTCGGGCGGCATGGCGGCAGGGTCTTGCAGGGTGGTTGGACGGACCGCAAGCGTGTACGCCAGCAAGAGGCGGGTGTCCACCTCAGGCATCCCCCGCCTCAGGCGTCCCCCTCAGGCCCGCTTTGCGGATGTCGGACCGCCCGTCACTCTCCCGGACCCCGCGCCGCCTTCAGCAGATAGACGCGGATGGCACTGGACAGGTTGCCGGTGCGGCTCTGGTCGATCTCCTCGATCAGGGCGTTCACCGACAGGCCGCGCGACTGCGCCACCGATTTCAGGGCATCCCAGAACTCTTCCTCAAGGGAAACGCTGGTGGGATGGCCGGCGATCAGAACCGAACGCTTCTTCATGGTCACGCACGCATCGCAGGTGGGGGATGAGGGTGGACAGAGGAAGGCCGGAACGGCCGGGATAAGCCACCCCCAACCCTACCCCCAAGCTTAGCCGGGACCAACCATCCGTTCGGGACGAACCCACTGATCGAATTGTTCATCCGTCAGGAGTCCAAGTTCGCGCCCGGCCTCCTTTAGACTTGTCCCTTCCTTGTGGGCCTTCTTGGCGATCTTCGCCGCGTTGTCATAGCCGATGTGGGGGTTGAGCGCCGTCACCAGCATCAGGCTGTCCGACACCAGCCTGGCGATGCGCTCGCGGTTGGCCTCGATGCCGACGACGCAATTGTCGGTGAAGCTGACCGCCGCGTCGGCCAGCAGACGGATCGACTGCAGCACGTTGAAGGCGATCACCGGCTTGAACACATTCAGCTCGAAATGGCCGGTCGCGCCGGCGACGGTCACGGTGGTGTGGTTGCCCATCACCTGGGCGCAGACCATCGTCATCGCCTCCGACTGGGTCGGGTTGACCTTGCCGGGCATGATGGACGAACCGGGCTCGTTCTCCGGCAGCGACAGCTCGCCGATGCCCGACCGCGGGCCGGAGCCCAGGAGGCGGATGTCGTTGGCGATCTTCATCAGCGACACCGCCAGCGTGTTCAGGTGGCCGTGGACGTCGACCAGCGAATCATGGGTGGCCAGCGCCTCGAACTTGTTCTCCGCGGTGACGAAGGGAAGGCCGGTGAAGGCCGCCACCTCCTCGGCGAAGGCCTCGGCGAAACCCACCCTGGCATTCAGCCCGGTGCCGACCGCGGTGCCGCCCTGCGCCAGCCGGTAGAGCTGCGGCAGCGCTCCCTTGACCCGGCCGATGCCATAGGAAACCTGCGCGGCATAGCCGGAGAACTCCTGCCCCAGGGTCAGCGGCGTGGCGTCCTGGAGATGGGTGCGGCCGATCTTGACGATCTCCTGGAAGGCGTCGGCCTTGGCGTCCAGCGCCGTGCGCAGATGCTCCAGCGCCGGGATCAGGCTGCGCACGATCTCGTCGGCGGCGGCAATGTGCATCGCAGTGGGGAAGCTGTCGTTGGACGACTGTCCCATGTTGACATGGTCGTTGGGGTGGATCGGCGTCTTCGCCCCCAGGGTGCCGCCGAGCTTCTCGATGGCGCGGTTGGCGATCACCTCGTTGGCGTTCATGTTGGTCTGGGTGCCCGACCCGGTCTGCCAGACCACCAGCGGGAAGTGATCGGCCAGCCTGCCGTCGATCACCTCGTCCGCCGCCTCCAGGATGGCGGCGGCCAGCCTGGGATCGAGCACGCCCAGCCTGAGGTTGGCGGCGGCGGCGGCGCGCTTCTGGATGCCAAGCGCGCGCACCAGCGGCGCCGGCATGCGTTCCCCGCCGATGCGGAAATTCTGGAGCGAGCGCTGGGTCTGCGCGCCCCAGTAACGGTCGGCCGGAACGTCAATGGGGCCGAAGCTGTCGGTTTCGGTGCGGACACCGCTCATGGCTGAACCTTTCCTGATCGCCGCTTTTGGTCACGGATGGCCGGGGTTGCAAACACCCCTGCCCCGCCTGATCTTTGGGGTGAACCTGCGGACGGCAAGGGCCGGTCATACGCAGGTCCGATGGCGGCCGGATGCTCCCCGCGAGCGGAAGCTTGAGCGACTCGATGGAATTCCTCACTCTTCCCTCGAATTTGTTCTTGTTGTGTTCGATTTTCTTCCGTACGCTTTTTCCGAACGAACCGCCGCGGGTCCGGCGGTCACCGACAGCGATTGGGGGAACAGGATGGACGATCTGGCACATGACCATATCCGCGCCTTCATTGCCCGGACGCGCGTTTCGGAGATGAAGAGCCGCGGCTGGCGCGTCCTTGGCCCGGGGGAGGAAGGTTCGCTTCTGATGGAAGGCCCGATGCCGGCCGGCCGATCCACCCTGTTGGAGGCCCCCATCGGCGGGGTTTTCGAGGATCTGATCGCCTGTGCCCTGCAGCGTGCCGACGCCCGCGACCGCGCAACCGTCCGGCGCGCCGCCTGAAGACCTTTCGAGTATCAGCTTTTTCAGAGGGTTGCAGATCCCCAAGTGGGTTGGCGGACCTGCACCCTTTGGTAGTCCATCCCTCCAAATCCCTCGGGTGGTCTGAGCAACCCGACATAGCGGTCCGCGTTGTCATACTGCATGCTGATCGCTGGGACGACCAACGGTGATCTATCGCAGCAGAATTGAGAACGTCTTTTCCTCAGGCGTTCGTGGTAACCCTTCGGAATGATCCTAGGCAGAACGGCCAAAGATCGGAAGTACCCCCGAAGATACCACCTGCTTCATAGTCCTGTTAGGAAGTCTTTAACTGGCCCGATGGCTTGATAAGGCCATCGGGAATGCTCAGGCCAAGGGAGATTTACATGATCGGTGCCGTCAACTCGAAGAAGATCAACGCCTCTTCCGCGGCCCATATCGCGCTTCTCGACCAGTTCATCCGGCTGACGCAGGACACCATCGTCGAGCAGGACGACACCTTCATCCGCGACAGCCTGGTCGATCTTCTGTCGAGCCTGCGCAGCGAACGCGCCGATTACGCCGAGATCATCGGCGTATCGGCTCTGAACCGCGCCGTGTGATCCCGCGCCTTACTCTTCCTCTGCCCCGACTTCCGCCGCCAGCGCCGAGAGCGCATCGCCGGTCAGGCGGTAGGGAAGCCATTCCTTCATCTGGCTGAAGCCGACCCGGTCGTAGAATCCACGCGCCGGGTTCCAATCCAGAACGCTGAGATCCACCCGCCGGTAGCCGCGCTCCACCGCGCGCCGGGCCACTGCGGCCAGCAGCTTGCGGCCGACGCCATAGCGCCGGGCGTCGGGCGTGACGTAGAGATCCTCGACATACAGGCCGGGCCGCCCCTCCCAGGTGGAAAAATTGCGGAAGGTCAGGGCGAAGCCGACCGGCGCCCCGTCGAGGTCGGCGATCAGCGCCTCGAACACCGGATGCGGCCCCCAGCCGTCGCGGCGGAAATCCTCCTCGGTCGCCTTCACCGCATCGGCCTCGCGCTCGAACTCCGCCAGTTCGCGGACGAAGCGCAGGATGGTGGTGCAATCCTCCTCGACGGCGGGGCGGATGGTGACGGTCGGCATCGGCGGCGGACTCCCTGACACTGGGCGAAACGAAACGGGGAGCGGACCATAGCCCGCTCCCCGCCCTTGCGCATCCTCGTTGTGGGTGACCGCCCCCGGTCAGTCGTCGCCGCCGCCCTTCAGATCGAGGAGGCTGCGCAGTTCCTGCACGCGGCGCTCGGCGCTGTGTTCGGCCAACACCCGCTTGCGCGCCCGGCGGCCGAGGTCGGTCAGGTGATTGCGCGGCAGCATCATCGCCGTGGGGACATCGTCGGTCTGGGCGGCCACCAGGATTTCGCGGCCAGGCTCGAAGAAGCTGTCCAGCCCGTCCCACTGGTCGGCGACGATGGCCGAACCGCAGGCGGCGGCCAGGAACAGCCGGTCGGACGGACACCAGCCGATCCGCCGCTCGTCGTCGCGGGCGAGCGTCAGGGCGAGGTTGGCCGAGGCCAGCACGTCGGCATGCCGGGCCGGGTCGAGGTCGGGGAAGGTCAGGATGTTGGAGGCGCGCGGCACGCCGTCCGGCAGGTCGGCGCCGACCAGCACGAAGCGCCGGCGGGTCAGGCGCTGGGCCGGATCGATGAAGAAGCGGTCCAACCCTTCGCGGATGCCGTCCGGGCCGCCGACGATGCAGCAGAGATCGCCGAGATACTCCCGCTTGAAGTCGCCCTGCCTGTCGGCCTCGGGGACGATCCAGGGGTAGAGCGGGGCAACCGATTCCGCCCCCGCCTTGGCACGGTAACGGTCCAGCGCCGGCCCGCCGCAGGACGCCAGCACCATGTCGAAGCCGGCCAGCCCGTCGACCGGCAGATGGGCCACCGGCTCCCCCGCCTCCAACGCCGTGAGGCTGACCGGGGCTTCGGGATCGTAGAGCACGCGGCGCGGCGTCTTCGCGTGGCGGACGAGGTCGGCGGCACGGCGGGCATCCGGCCCCTGCGCCACCACCAGCGCCACCCCGGCGTCGTCCGCCTGCGCCGCCGCCTCCACCGCGACATCGTTCCAGTCGGTGTAGGACAGCACGTCGCCGCCGGGAATGCTCCAGGGCGCCGGCGCGTCGGGGCCAGTGCGTTCGACCGCGACGACGCGATGGCCGCGGATCGCCAGCCCGTGGATCAGCGCTCGCCAGCGCACACGGTGCCCTCCGTCCTGGCGATACCCGCTGGTCAAGCCGAAGATCACGATTTTCATGGCGTCGGCACCCTTGGCGTTCCGTGGCAGGAGGCGGCCTCGTCGTCGAAGCGCTTCCAGATCAACGCGATTGAGGAAGATGGTGTTCCGGCTTTCGCTGCCATCCCGGCGGCCCCACAGGCGGCCCTGGCGGCGGCCCCGGCATCGACCGATTCCGCCGGGAACCGCGCCGCGGGACGACGGCCCGCCGGACGGGAATTACGGCAGCGTTGCCGTGAAATTTGATATGGTCCGGTTCGACGGTGCTGCAAGCGCATCCCCCTCGCAATAGGGGTTTCCACCCCAGGGCTGCCGAAATGACGCCAAGCCCGCCGAATTGACGGTTGAGCCTTGCGGCCGGGCGCCTTAGGGTCACGGCCCGGCTTCCCTTCCGATCACGGTCGAGCGCATGCGAGTCCCGTTCCGTCATCCCGCCCGCCTCCTTCTCGCCACCCTGCTGATGGCCGGCTGCCAGAGCACCGGCGCCACCGCCCCGGTCGCCTCCGGCGCCTCGGCGCCCGCCGCCACCCAGCCCCCCGCCCAGCCCGTGGCGCAGCAGCCCGCCTCCTTCTCCGAATGGCTGGCGGCATTGCGCGTCGAGGCGTTGAGCCAGGGCATCCGTCCGCAGACCTTCGACCGCGCCTTCCAGCGGGTCAAGCTGTCCGACCGCGTCGTGGAACTGGATTCGGCGCAGCCCGAGTTCACCCGGCAAGTGTGGCAGTATTTGGACAGCGCCGTGAATGAAAAGCGTGTCCAGGACGGCCGGCAGAAGCTGCAGGAGCATGCAGCGTTGCTTTCCCGCATCAGCCGCCGTACCGGCGTCCCGGGCGAGATCCTGGTCGCCTTCTGGGGGATCGAGTCGGATTTCGGCAAGTCGACGGGCAACTTCTCGGTCATCGACGCGCTGACGACGCTGGCCTTCGAGGGCCGCCGCGCCGTCTATTTCCGCTCGGAGCTGCTGGCGGCCCTGCGCATCCTCGACTCCGGCGACATCGCGCCGGAGCGGATGAGCGGCTCCTGGGCCGGGGCGATGGGCCAGACCCAGTTCATGCCGACCGTGTTCCTGCGCAACGCGGTGGACGAGGACGGCGACGGCCACCGCGACATCTGGGGCAGCATGCCCGACGTGCTGGCCTCCACCGCCAAGTTCGTGCTGGCCAACGGCTG
>NZ_BADK01000474.1 GCF_000333595.1 Azospirillum sp. B506 | reverse complement strand
CCCTCGGCCCGCAGATCGCCCTGAACCTTCGATCCGCCCGCGCTGCCGCCGCCGGTCAGGATGCCGGCGAAGCGCAGGGTGGCGTCGGTGTGCGGCATCGACAGGGTGGCGCGAACCGGCACCGCCGCCCCTTCGGTGAAGCGGCCGGCGGTGGCCTCGCCATGCAGGGAAAGGCCGCGCAGACGGAAATCGCCCTGCATCTGGAAGGGGCCGTTCAGGCTGCCGGCGGCGATGCGGGCGCTCAGCCCCTCCACCGTCTCGGTCCGGCCGTTGCGGTCGTCGCGGTAGATGACCGTGCCGTTGTCGATCAGCACCTGATCGAAGCTGACGGCGGAGACCAGCCCCTCGGCGGCCCCCAGCCCGTCGTCCTTGCCGGTGCCGGCGGTGGACAGGTCCCAGTTGATGCGGCCGTCCTTCAGCACCTCCACCACGAAGGTCGGCTCGACCAGCGCGATGCTTTCGACCTGGACGCGGCCGCCCAGCAGCGGCCCGAGCGCCACGCGGGCATCCAGCTTCTTCAGGCGCATCATGTCGGGTTCGGCGGCCCCGGTGGCGTTGGCCAGCCGGGCGTCGCGCACGGTCAGGGCCGGCGACGGCAGCAGGGTGAAGCCGACGTCGCCCCGCAGTTCCACCCGCCGGCCGGTCGCCTGCGACACCCGCTCGGCGATGGCGCCCTTGTAGGCGTTCCAGTCGATCAGGCTCGGCGCCGTCAACAGCAGACCGGCCGAAACCGCCAGTCCGGCCAGTGCAGCGATCAGGATCTTCTTCACCGGGTTTCCGCCTTCCCTGCGACCGGCCTTGTGTCGGCCGCGCCCCTTATCCACCACGATTCACGACGTCGATGCAAAGACCCGTTCCCCCACCCGCCGCACCGTCCGCTTCCGATGCGCGCCATCCTTCGGTAAGCTAGCGCCCGCAGAAGAAACAAGCAATTTGGGCAATCCCACGGCCAAGTCGGGATCCGCCCGATTTTTTCGTGACGTTTTTTCGTCCCGCCGCCTGCCGGAATCGGCCGTGCGGCACCTGAACCCCCTGGAATCAGCCACCGGAGACCGTGCCATGGGCGACGTGGTCAACCTCAACCGTTTCCGCAAGACCCGCGACAAGGCGGAACGTGCCAAGGAAGCGGAGGCGAATCGGGCGCGATTCGGCCGCACCAAGGCGGAAAAGGAGCGCGACCGCAAGGAGGCGGAGCGGCGTGCTCAGACTTTGGATGGGCATAAGCTCGACGGGCAGGACTGACCGGATAGGCCGAAGGGACGGTAAAGACCAAGCTGCGGGGTGGGAATAACCTCTGCGTTTTTGTTACTATTTGATATGCAGATAGTTCCCTATTGCGACTATCAGTCAGACTGTGTGACAGTGCCGGTCATGGGCGCCGGCGGGCGCTTTCCTTGGCTGATGGGGAGGGCCGTCATCATGGTCGACATGACGTCTTTTCGCGGACCGGTTCACACGCCTCAGACGCAAACCCCGAACTGGCTGCCGGCGATCCGGTCGGTCGAGATGGACCGCCCCTGGGTCTGGCTGGCCTCGGCCTGGGAGGACATGATGGCCGCCCCCGGCATCAGCTTCGCCTATGGCGCGCTGGCGGTGATCTCCAGCTTCACGCTGGTGGTCGGGCTGGCGATGCTGGACATGGAGTATCTGCTGTTGCCGATGGCGGCGGGCTTCATGCTGGTCGGCCCGCTGTTCGCCGTCGGACTCTATGAAACCAGCCGGCTGCTGGAGCTGGGGGAACGGCCGACCATCGGCAAGGTGGCCGCCGCCTACCGCCGAAACGGGGTGCAGATCGCCGGGATCGGCATGGTGCTGATGCTGGCGCTGCTCGCCTGGATCCGCGTCGCCTTCCTGATCTTCGCCCTGTTCTTCTCCGGCGAACCGCCGGCGCTGGACCAGCTGGTCGACCGTATCTTCTTCTCGGCCGAGACCATTCCGTTCCTGCTGACCGGAACGGTGTTCGGCGGGATCATCGCGACGGCGGTGTTCTCCATCGCCGCGGTGTCGGTGCCGATGCTGCTGGACCGCGAGACCGACGTCTTCACCGCCATGGCGACCAGCATCGCGGTGGTGCGCGCCAACGTCAAACCGATGGTCGCCTGGGGTTTCCTGATCGCCCTGTTCATGAGCGCCGGGATGGTCACCGGCTTCCTCGGGCTGGCGATCGCGCTGCCGGTGGTCGGCCATGCCTCCTGGCACTGCTACCGCGATCTTGTCGGGCGGTGACGGAACACCGTCCACCTCCGGGAGCGAACGAAGCCCCTCTCCCCTTGCGGAAGAGGGGCTTTTTTTCATCCCTTCTTGAAAAAGGCTTCGGCCGCCGATTTCTGCGCCTGCTTGGCGGCGATGGCGGCGCGGGCGCGGGTGATCTCCGCCTCCAGCGTCGCGATATAGGCCTCGATCTCGGCCACGCCCATCACGGTCAGATCCTTGGGCGCCGGCCTGGCCTTGCGCGGCTCCAAATCCTCGAAACGGTCATCGATGGCCATGGCCTGGTTCCCTTCCCTGCCCGCGGTCCTGTCCCGGTCCGGCTTGTCAGGCCGGTCGGGCAAATCTACCTTTCGGGCCTGAGATTGCCAAACAGACAAAACCGAAGGGATCGCCGCCATGGGCCTGAGCCTGCCCGACAGCATGCGTTGCGTCGAGATCACCCAGCCCGGAGGGCCGGAGGTGCTGCGCCCGACGCGCCGCCCCACCCCGGTGCCCGGCCCCGGTGAAATCCTGGTGGAGGTCGCCGCCGCCGGGGTGAACCGCCCCGACACGCTGCAGCGCCAGGGCCGCTACGACCCGCCGCCGGGCGCGTCGGACCTGCCGGGGCTGGAGCTGTCCGGCACGGTGATCGCGATCGGCGACGGGGTGGAGGGCTGGGCCAGCGGCGACAAGGTCTGCGCCCTGGTCGCCGGCGGCGGCTATGCCGACTATTGCGCGGTGCCGGCGGTGCAGGCGTTGCCGGTTCCCGCCCCGCTGTCGATGGTCGAGGCGGCGGCGGTGCCGGAAACCTTCTTCACCGTCTGGACCAACGTGTTCGAGCGCGGCGCCCTGAAGCGCGGCGAGACGCTGCTGATCCATGGCGGGTCGAGCGGCATCGGCACCACGGCGATCCAGCTGGCCAAGGCCTTCGGCGCCACGGTGTTCACCACCGCCGGCAGCGACGACAAGTGCCGCGCCTGCGAGGAGCTGGGGGCCGACCGCGCCATCAACTACCGGACCGAGGATTTCGTCGCGGTCATCCGCGAGGCGACCGGCGGACGCGGCGTCGACGTGGTGCTGGACATGGTCGGCGGCGATTACATCGCCCGCGACATCGACATCATGGCGGTGGACGGCCGCCACGTCTCCATCGCCTTCCTGCAGGGAGCCAAGGTGTCGCTGAACATGGCGCCGGTGATGACCAAGCGGCTGACCCTGACCGGATCGACCCTGCGCGCCCGGCCGGTGGCGGAGAAGGGCCGCATCGCCGCCGCCTTGCTGGAGCATGTCTGGCCGCTGCTGGAGACCGGCGGCATCAAGCCGCAGATCCACGCCACCTTCCCGCTGGAGCAGGCCGACGAGGCGCACCGGCTGATGGAAAGCAGCGCCCATATCGGCAAGATCGTGCTGACGGTGGGGGCGGACGCGGCCTGACTTTGCGCTTTTCTTCGCCTTGCGGGCGCCGTCGGGCTTGCCATCGGCAGGCAAGACAGGTTAGCAGAGGCGAGCGGGCGGCCGGGATTTCCCGGTGCGCCTGCGCAAGCATGCTTACGCGGACCGGTATTCGCCCTATATCGTGGTGACGAGACGGGGCGGGTGCCACGGGGTCACAACCGGGTCACAACCGGGTCACCCCGGGGGGCCGCGAAGTCGCCGCCGCGCCGCATAACCAGTTAGAACGGCCGACCGCGCCTCCCGCCGGGGGGTGCGGCCGGTGAAGAGTTTGCCAGGAGGGATGATGGCACTGCCCTTGATGCCGAAAGCGACAGCCGTGTGGCTGGTCGAGAACACGTCCTTGTCCTTCGAGCAGATCGCCGCCTTCTGCGGCATGCATTCGCTGGAAGTCCAGGCCATCGCCGACGGCGAGGTCGCGGTCGGCATGGTGGGGCTGGACCCCATCGCCAACGGCCAGCTGACCAAGCAGGAAATCGAGCGCTGCGAGAAGAACCAGGATCTGCGCCTGCGGCTTCTGGTCGCCGACCTGCCGCAGGTCGCCTCCCGGTCCAAGGGTCCGCGCTACACCCCGATCACCAAGCGCGGCGACAAGCCGGACGCCATCGCCTGGCTGCTGAAGCACCATCCGGAGCTGTCGGACGCCCAGGTCTGCCGCCTGATCGGCACCACCAAGCCGACCATCGCCGCGGTGCGCGACCGCACCCACTGGAACGTCGCCAACATCAAGCCGCGCAGCCCGGTGATGCTGGGCCTCTGCTCCCAGCGCGAACTGGAGGAGGCCCTGGCGCTGGCCATCCGCCGCGGCGGCGTGCCGCGCGCGCCGGAGGATGCCGCCGAGGACTTCTACGGCGAAGGCCGCGAGGACGACAGCTATTCCGAGCAGGAAGACGCGCACTGAGGGGTGGGAGTTCCTCTCCCGTTCCGGGAGAGGAACTCCAGAGAGCTTTAGGGAGTCCATGACCGGTCCCACCACCACTCCGCCCCGGCTCGTCGTCGGCATCAGCGGCGCGTCCGGGGTGATCTATGGCATCCGCGTGCTGCAGACGCTGCGGCGGATCGGCGTCGAATCGCATCTGGTGGTCAGCCGGTCGGCCGAGGTCACGCTGGCGCATGAATCCAGCATGAAGGTGGCGGAGCTGCGGGCGCTGGCCGACGTCAGCTATGCCGCCGCCGACATCGGCGCCGCGGTGTCCAGCGGCAGCTTCCGCACGCTGGGCATGGTGGTCGCCCCCTGCTCCGTCCGCACGATGAGCGAGATCGCCAGCGGCGTCACCTCCACCCTGCTGACCCGGGCGGCGGACGTGGCGCTGAAGGAACGGCGGCGGCTGGTGCTGATGGTGCGGGAGACCCCGCTGCATCTGGGCCATCTGCGCACCATGACCGCGCTGGCCGAAATGGGGGCGGTGATCGCACCGCCGGTTCCCGCCTTTTACGCAAAGCCGCAGAGCATCGACGATCTGATCGACCATTCGGTCGGCCGGGTGCTGGACCTGTTCGGGCTGGATGCCGGCAATCTTCGCCGCTGGGGCGAGCGTCCGGAAGAAGCCTGATCCGCCGTCACGGCGCTCCTTTGCTGCACCGGCACAACAGGCGGCTTGGTCCGCGGATGCAATGCAGTTATACCGCTTTCAGTGGACTATGACGCGGAGCCGGCGCCAATGCCGGACGGCAGACACGGGAACCAGCCGACCATGCCCTTCACCAGCAAACCGAGCGAGCCCATCCGCCAGCTTCTGGCAGGCATCAAGGCCTTCCGCGCCCGCTATTACGAGCGGCGCCCCGACAGCATGCGGCTGCTGGCGACCGAAGGGCAGCACCCCGAGGTCCTGCTGATCGGCTGTTCCGACAGCCGGGTCGACCCCGCGCTGCTGACCATGGCGGAGCCCGGCGAGCTGTTCGTCGTGCGCAACGTCGCCAATCTGGTCCCGCCCTATCAGCCCGACGGCGCCTATCACGGCACCTCCGCCGCCATCGAATATGCGGTCAGGGCGCTGAAGGTTTCGGAAATCATCGTGCTGGGCCACGCCCAGTGCGGCGGCATCCAGGGCCTGATCCGGCTGCGCGCCGGTCAGAAGGCCGAGGACGATTTCGTCTCCCCCTGGGTGTCCATCGCCGGATCGGCGCTCGACCCCTATGTCGGCCCGGAAGGCTCCGAACAGGCCCGCGCCGATGCGGAGAAGCTGCAGGACACGCCGGCGGTGATCGAACGGGCGGCGGTCCGCGCCTCGGTGGACAATCTGTTGAGCTTCCCCTTCGTGCGCGAAGGCGTGGACGCCGGCACGCTGAACATCCATGGTTGGTGGTTCGACATCGAATCGGGCGAGATGTGGGCGATCAACCCCATCACCCGCCTGTTCCAGCCGGTCGAGTGAGCGGTTTCGGACCAGGAAGCGGTACGCCCGGCGCCGGCATGGGAATTGCCGGCCCCCTGCCCTGTTGAGGGCGAAGGAAGACATTTTCTTCGCACGCCTCACCAGAGAAAGGGACTGCCATGAAGACCGCGCTTCGCTTCGTGATCGCCGCCGCCGTGCCGCTGGCGCTCGCCGCCTGCAACCAGACCAGCAGCAACAGCGGTGGCGGAGGGCTGTTCGGCGGAAGCGGTGGCGGGCTGTTCGGGTCGGGAAGTTCCGACACCTACGCCCGCAACGGCCGCTGCGACGACCCGCGCTACAACACCTCGAACGGCGGCCATGCCGAGGCCGGGACCGACGATTACGACTGCTCCCGCTACGGCAACGGCCTGAAGCGCTGAACCAGCGCCGCCAGTTCGGCGGCCATGCGTCCGGCGACCGCGGACCAGTCGCCGGGCGCCGGCTGGCGGAACAGGCGCGCCGTCGGATACCAGGGACTGTCGTCGCGGCCGGTCAGCCAGCGCCAGTCCGCCGAAAAGGGCAACGCAACCCACAGCGGCACGCCCAGCGCCCCCGCCAGATGGGCCGGCGCGGTGCAGGACGACACCACGAGGTCGAGGTTCGCCATGATCGCCGCGGTGTCGGCGAAGTCGGCGATCTCCGGTCCGAGATCGGCGAAGCAGTCCGGCAGGACGGCAGCGGCAAGGTCGGCGCGGCCCGGCCCCATCTGCAGTCCGTAGAACCGGCAACCGGGAACGTCGAACAGATCGCGGAGGCCGGCGAGCCTGGGCGACCGCTCCTCGTCGCCGGGAAAGCGCGGGTTGCCGGCCCAGACGATTCCGACGCGGACTCCGCCTTGCGTCGCCAGCCGATCGCGCCAGCGGGCGACGCGCGCGGGATCGGGCCGCAGATAGGGGGTGTCGGCCGGCACGCTGTCCAGGGCAGTGGCGAAGGCACGCGGCAGGCTCATCAGCGGGCATTCGAGATCGAAGGGCGGCAGCGGATCGCCGCGGGCGATGACCTGCGCCGCTCCCGCCACCCCCTGGATCAGCGGCAGCAGGGGCCGCTGCACCTCCAGCACCACCCGGCCGCCGCGCGCCGCCACCAACGGGACATAGCGCAGGAACTGCAGCGTGTCGCCCAGCCCCTGTTCGGCATAGAGCAGGATGGTCCGGCCGTTCAGCGGCTCCCCCCGCCAGGTCGGCTGATTGAGCCGGCGCCAGGGCGGCTCGGCCGCGTCATCATGGCGGCGCCAGTCGAACTCCGGCCAGCCGCGCCCGTAGTCGCCGGCCATCAGCCGGGCGAAACCGAGATTCCAGTGCAGGCCGACATCCTGCGGACGGTCGGCCAGGGCCAGCTCGAAATCGGCCACCGCCTCCGCCGGGCGGGCCATGGCGATCAGGGCGATGCCGCGCGCCGCCTGCAACGACGGGCCGGGCCGCAGGCGCTCGGCCGCCGCGAACGCCTCCAGCGCGTCCGGGAAGCGCCCGAGCTTGGCCAGCACCGATCCCAGCACCTCCCACGCCTCAGCGGTCGAGCGGTCGATGGACAGCGCTGCACGGGCGGTGGCCTCGGCCTCGGCCCAGCGGCGTTGCGCGGCACAGGCGGAGGCGAGCGTCGCGTGGGCGATGGGTGAGCCGGCGTTCAGCCGCAGCGACCGCCGCGCACAGCGTTCGGCGGAGGGCGCATCACCGCAGGACAGCAGGGCGGCGGCGCGGTTCGCCAGCGCGTCGGCATGGTCGGGCGCCAGGGCCAGGGCCAGGCCGCTCGCCGACAGCGCCGCCGGTCCCTGTCCCAACCGGCGCAGCGCGGCGGCGCGGCTGGCATGGGCATCGGCCAGATCCGGCAGCAGGCGCAACGCCCAGCCATAGAGCCGCACCGCCGGATCGAGGGATCCGGCGGACTGCCGCACCCCGGCAAGGTTCGACCATCCGCCGGCCGCATCGGGGCGCAACGCCACGGCCAGACGCAGACGGCTGTCCGCCTCCGCCAGCCGGCCGGTCTGGGCGGCGAGCACGCCCAGCAGCTGCATGGCATCGGCATGGCCGGGGTCGGCGCCCAGGATGCGGCGATAGATGTCCTCCGCCTCCGCCATGCGACCCGCCTGATGGTGGTCGAGAGCGATCAGCAGGGCCTGCGACACTGTAACCATCGGAACTCTTAAGGAATTGCTGGCGCGCCGTCGGGACCCGGATCATGCCCCGGCAACACATCCGCGGTCCAGCCGGACACTGCCGGAAATCGTCGCAAACGGTCACAGAATCGGGATTTTCCCTGCATTGTCATGACGCTCACCCATCGCTATTGTCCGCCCCGTTCTTCGAGGAGCGGATCATGACCACCCGCCCATTCCGGGCACCCTGCCACGCCGGCTTCGGTCGGATCGTCGTCGCCGCCGCCCTGATGTTCGGTTTCGGGATCGCCACCGCCCAGGCCAACGAAGGCGCCAAATCCAACGGCTGCCCGTGGTCGCAGGATGTGACGCTGGAAATCAACGGCAAGACCCTGACGCTGAAGCAGGAGGTCTTCACCACCACCAGCGCCGAACCGGTGGAGATCGAACAGTTCAAGGTGTTCCCGCTGATCGACCAGCTGAAGCTGCGCATCATCGGCCCGAAGGGGCGCGAATGGGAAGCGGCGCTGACCCGGCTGGTCAGCGGCAAGCGCTGCAGTGCCTTCTATGCGGGCAAGCCGGTGCTGGTGTCCAACACCGTGCGGGACCCCAACGAGCTGATCCTGAACAGGTAGGACGGGACGCCGATCCCGTCACCTCTCCCCCAGCACCCCGACCAGATCGTCCAGCGCCGGGTCGCCACCAGGCACCAGCAAGGCCATGTTGGCGGCGGCGAGCTGCACGGCTCCGCCCGGCTGGGGGCCGAATCCCCCGGCGGCGAACAGGCGGTCCTGCTGGACGCGCTCCGCCTCCAGTTCGGCCGCCTTCATGCGGCGGTAGAAGGCGTCGTCCTCCGCCTTGGCGCGGCGGCGCAGGGCGCGCAGCGGGCGGACCACCTCCTCCCGCCAGCCGGCCACCGTCCCATCGATGCGGAGAAGCTCGTCGGCGGACAGGCCGATGCCGCAGTCCAGCCCCGCCCAGGCGGCGAAGAGCAGGACATTCACATCCACCCCGCGCCGGTCCTGGAGGGCCAGACAGCAGGCCGGCACCCCCGGCCGCCCATAGACGGCCAGGGAAAAGTCCCAAAAGGGATTCGCCGACATCGTGCCCGTCTCCGTCCGGATCAGTCGCCGAAGCTGATGTTCAGGCCGCGGGCGGTCTTCACCAGCGCGCCGTCCAGCTCGACGCAGGAGTAATGCTCGATCGCCTCGGTGATCGGCACGTCGATGACACCGCGGTTGGACCAGGCGACCATGCGGTTGAACCTGCCCTCGGCGATCAGGTCGACGGCATGGACGCCGAAGGCCGAGGCGATCAGGCGGTCGCGCGGGCTGGGCATGCTGCCGCGCTGGACATGGCCCAGCACGGTGACGCGCGTCTCGGCCCCGGTGGCGTCGGCGATCTTCTCGCCGATGTAATCGCCGATGCCGCCATAGCGCTTCTCGCCACCCTGGAGCACCTTCTTGACCCCGGTGCCTTCCAGCGTCTTCACCGCCTCCGACACCACCACCAGGGCGAAGTTGCGGCCGGAGTCGCGGACGCTCTGGATCTTGGCGGCGATGCTTTCGATGGAATAGGGGATCTCGGGGATCAGGATCACGTCTGCACCGCCGGCGATGCCGGCCGCCAGCGCGATATGGCCGGCATCGCGGCCCATCACCTCCAGCACCATCACGCGGTGGTGACTGGCTGCGGTCGGCTGCAGGCGGTCCAGCGCCTCCACCGCCACAGCGACGGCGGTGTCGTAGCCGACCGACACCTCGGTCTTGCCCAGGTCGTTGTCGATGGTCTTGGGCACGCCCACCATCGGGAAGCCGCCCTTCTGGGCCAGCTTGTGCAGGATGGCGAAGCTGCCATCGCCGCCGATGCCGATCAGCGCGTCCAGCCCAAGCTCGCGGTAGCCGCCGATGATCTCGTCGGAGCGGTCCTTCAGCGTGCCGTCGGGCATCGGGTAGGCGAAGGGGTCGCCGCGGTTGGTCGTGCCCAGGATGGTGCCGCCCTGGCGCATCATGTGGCCGTCGACCGAGCCGAGATCGAGCGTCTGGTACTGCACCGGACGCTGGAGCAGGCCCTGGGTGCCTTCCTTGATGCCCAGCACCTGCCAGCCATAGCCGGTGGCCCGGTGGACCACCGCACGGATGACCGCGTTCAGCCCGGCGCAGTCGCCGCCGCTGGTCAGGATGCCGATGCGCTTGCCGGCTTTATTAGGGGCAGTCATTGAGAGTTTCCCGTCCCGTTCGCCTGTTCATTGAAATGGACCACCATGTTACCGGAACAGACGTTTCCCGCAATCATTGCCGGCATCCGCAAAGGAGGCATAGTGTCCCGCCCCCTGCCCCGCCGGGAGCGCCGTGACCGACAAAGGCAGGGGGTAAAGGGCAGATCCGGCGGTTTGGCGGTGCCGTGCCGCCGGAACTCTGGTATAGTCCGGCCTGCCCAGCCAACGGGTCACCCGCAAGAGCACCCCCGAACCATCCGGGGCAACGGCCATTCCTAAACGGGCGCGATGAACGAGCAAGAGATTTTGAAGGAAAAGCTGGCGAGCTTGCGCAGCGAGCACCGCGACCTGGACGACGTCATCGCCCGGCTGGCCGAACGTGCGCCCTATGACCAATTGCAGATGCAGCGGCTGAAAAAGCGCAAACTGATGCTGAAGGACCAGATCATGGTCCTGGAAAGCCGGATGCTGCCGGACATCATTGCGTGACTGCCCGATAGTCCCCTCTCCCCCCGGGAGAGGGAGAAATCACGCTCCGCTCACCCCTTCTTGGGCACCGTGAAGAACTGGATGCCCATCTGGAAGCTGCGGGCGATGTTCTCGGCCTTGCCGATCAGGAAGTCGGCGCCCTCGGCGGGCAGGATCTCGTGGGCGGTCTCACGGAACAGGCCGAGCCAGCGCTGGAAATGCGTCGGCTCCAGCCCCAGCGAAATATGCACCGGCATCGGGCGGCCGTCATAGCGCTGGGTCAGCAGCGCGATGGATGACCAGAAATCCATCATCTTGCGCAGATGCGGTTCCCAATCGGTGATGGCGCGGCCGAAGATCGGCCCCAGAACCTCGTCCTTCATGATCTTGCCATAGAAGGTCCGCACCAGCGTTTCGATCGACGCCTCGTCGATGCCGACGGCGGACATACGCTCCTCCGCCATGGCGGCACGGATGTCGCGGTGCTCTTTGCGCTCGTCTTGGCTGGGAACGGTGTCGGTCATGCGTCGGGTCCGCTGGTGGGAATGAGCAGGGTCTATCCAGCCCATATAAGGCGGCACCATAAGTGGAACCATGTTGCGTCGGAAGGGCCGGAATGTCGCAGCGGCAAGCTGGGATTCGTCCGATGGCGGCGGGAGGGGCGGCGGCGGCTCTGGACAGCCGCCCGACTCTTCCTATAATGCGCCGCTTTCCGGACCTAGAGGAAGGCGCCAGCCCGTGACTGCCGATCATTCCCCGCACAGCTCCCCGTCGGCTGCCGGCGTCCAGCCGCTGGTCGGCATCATCATGGGCAGCCAGTCCGACTGGACGACGATGAAGCATGCCGCCGACACGCTGGCGGCGCTGGGCGTCCCGCACGAGGTCCGCATCGTTTCCGCCCACCGCACCCCGCACCGGCTGGTGGAGTATGCCACCACCGCCAAGGCGCGCGGGCTGAAGGTGGTGATCGCCGGGGCCGGCGGGGCCGCCCATCTGCCGGGCATGGCCGCGTCGATGACGCCGCTGCCGGTCTTCGGCGTCCCGGTCGAAAGCCACGCGCTGAAGGGCATGGACAGCCTGCTGTCCATCGTGCAGATGCCGGGCGGCGTCCCGGTCGGCACGCTGGCCATCGGCAAGGCCGGCGCCATCAACGCCGCGCTGCTGGCCGGTTCGGTCATCGCGCTGATGGACCCGGCGGTGGCCGACGCGCTGGACGGCTGGCGCGCCCGCCAGACCGCAGCGGTGGCCGAAGCCCCTGCAGACGACCCTGCCTGAACGCGAGAGAAAGCCCGACCGTCATGACCGGCACCCCTACCGGCACCCCCCTGCCCCGCCTCGCCCCCGGTTCCACCATCGGCATGCTGGGTGCCGGACAGCTCGGCCGGATGACGGCGCTGGCCGCCGCAAGGCTGGGCTACAAGACCCATGTCTACGCCCCCGACGCGGCGGACAGCCCGGCGGCCCAGGTCAGCGCCGCGGCGACCGTCGCGGACTGGGACGACCTGGAGGCGCTGGAGCGTTTCGCCCGCTCGGTCGACGTGGTGACGCTGGAGTGGGAGAATGTGCCGGTCGCCACCGCCGAGCATCTGCGCCGCTTCACCACCCTGAATCCCGGCCCGAACGTGTTGTCGGTGGCGCAGGACCGCATCGCCGAGAAGAGCTTCGTCAACAAGCTGGGCATCGCCACCGCCCCCTGGCGCGCCGCCGGCAGCGCCGGGGAGGTCGCCCGCGCGGTGGCCGAGATCGGCCCGCGCTGCGTGTTGAAATCGACGCGGCTCGGCTATGACGGCAAGGGTCAGGCACGGCTGGACTCCGGCAGCGATCCGGCGGCGGCCTGGGCCGGCATCGGCGGCGGCAAGCCCGACGTGGAGGGCATCGTCGAGGGCTTCGTCACCTTCGCCTGCGAGGTGTCGGTGATCGTCGCCCGCGGCGCCGACGGCGCCATGGTCGCCTATCCGGCGGTCGAGAACCGGCACAAGGACGGCATCCTCGACGTCACCATCGCCCCGGCGGCGCGGGAGAAGGTCTCGGCCGAAACCGCGGCGGAGGCCGACCGCATCGCGCGGCGGATCGCCGAGGCGCTGGATCTGGTCGGCGTGCTGGCGGTCGAGATGTTCGTCACCGCCGACGGCGCCGTGCTGGTCAACGAGATGGCGCCGCGCCCGCACAACTCCGGCCATTGGACGATGGACGCCTGCGCCACCTGCCAGTTCGAGCAGCTGGTGCGCGCCGTCTGCGGCCTGCCGCTGGGTTCGGTGGAGCGGGTGGCGGATGCCGAGATGACCAACCTGATCGGCGACGACGTGCTGCGCTGGCCGGAGCTTCTGGCCGAACCGGGCGCCCGCCTGCACCTGTACGGCAAGGCCGAAGCCCGGCCCGGCCGCAAGATGGGCCACGTCAACCGGCTGTTCCCCCGGCGCTGACGCCCAGACCCGCCCGAGGGCGGCCCCCGGCACCCTATGCAGGCACCCTATACAGGCCCCGCGACCGCTCCGGTCGGCGGGGCCTTCTTTTTGGCGAACACGGTTTCCTTGGGCGGACGGCGGTCGGTCCCGTCACGGCCGACAGGCAGCCACTGCACGCGCTGCGCCGATGGATGGGCATCACCGGTTTTTCGGCCGCGACGGGATGACGGAAGAATGTCGGCATGGGCAGTCCCAGGCAAGGCTGGAAAAGCTCAACCTGAAGGCGCAAGCCGCGTACCTCCTCGGCGGTTGCCCGGCGAACAAGGAGAGCCCCCTCCCTCTGTTCGGGTCCTTTTCGACCAGCCGGCCCTCGCCTCGATCCGGAAGGCCGGGCGGTGACGCGGCTGTTGATGCCGTCGTCCCTTCGGAATGATTTCTGTGAGGTTTTCGGCAACGATAATTCCCGGCAATACGGCGATATGACAACGCACGGCATGTTGCATTGCATTCGATAGATATACGGCACAAATCCATGCATTTATCCCCGGCATGGGTCATTCATTGCCAACACGCTTTTAACTTGTGTCAATCTTGGTTACCCTCTGTGGCATTCAGCCTGAAACTCTCTAAACTTTGATGCAATTCACAACCGAATGACGATGCCCTCGCAGCAGGATGGCGCAGGCCGTTCCTCCACCGTGATCGGACCGGTCGTCAGCCCGGCTTCCGCTGCAGGGCAGCGCCGTCCGCAGTCCAGCCGCGACCGCGACCGCTTCGTCGGCTTCGCCTTCGCCGCTGCCGACCTGCTGATCGAGACCGATGCGCAAGGCACCATCCTGTTTTCCGCCGGTGCCCGCTGCCGCCTGACCAGGGGCGAGGTCGGCGGGCTGGTCGGCACCAACCTGATGGAGGTGGTCGCCCCCGGCGACCGCAAATACGTCCATGTCCTGTTCGACCGCATCCGCGACAAGGCTCGGATCAAGCCGTCGCGCGTGCAGTTCCAGGGCTTCGACGGCGAGCAGTTTCCCGTGCTGTTGGGCGGTTGCCGGCTCGATTCCTGTCCGGGGTCGCTGTTTCTGACCGTCCTGCTGACCGCTCCGGGCCGCAGCGGCGCCGGCACCGCGGCCGCCCAGGGCGAGCTGTTGGACCAGACCGGATTCGCCGGCATCCTGGAGGAACGGATCCTCGCCGCCCGCGAGCGGGGGCTGGACCAGGGGCTGACGCTGCTGCTGGTCGAGGGGCTGCAGGCGATGGTGGACTCCCTGCCGGAAGGGGCCGCCGCCGAGGTGCGCGAGGGCATCGACGCCTATCTGCGCGGCATCTCCGCCGATGGCGACAGCGCCGGACAGCTGACCGGCGACCGCTACGGCATCGTCCACGCCGCCGACATCGACGGGCGCGAGGTGCAGGGGCACATCGCCCAGATCATCGAGGCGGCGGGCGGCGCCCTGCCCGGCGGCATCCGGTCCTGGACGCTGGACATGACGGACGACCGGCTGGACGCCGCCGACGCCGCCCGCGCGCTGGTCTACACCGTGCAGGCCTTCGCCTCCGCCCAGGGCGGGGAATTCACCATCTCCAGCCTGGAGGATGGGGCCAACCGGTTGATGGCCGGGGCGGTGGAGCGGATCGGCCAGATGCGCGCCACCATCGACAACCGCGACTTCATCGTCGTCTACCAGCCGATCGTCGACATCGCCAACGGCGCCGTCCACCATCTGGAGGCGCTGACCCGCGTCGACGGGATGAGCTCGCCCGCCGACTTCATCACCTTCGCCGAGGATGTCGGGCTGATCTATGATTTCGACCTGCTGCTGACCCAGACGGTGCTGGACACGCTGCAGAAATTCCGCAAGGAACCGAAGCTGCCCGACGTGGCGATCAACCTGTCCGCCAAGACGCTGATGAGCCCGATCTTCCTCAAGCAGTTCCAGTCGGTCGTCGCCCCCTATGGCGATCTGGCGACCAAGCTGCTGATCGAAGTGACGGAAACCGTGGTGGTCACCGACATCGCCAAGCTGAACGGGGTTCTGCAGAAACTGCGCGAAAGCGGGTTCCGCATCTGTCTGGACGATGTCGGCGCCGGATCGACCAGCTTCCAGTCGCTGTACGGCATCCAGGCCGATACCCAAGA